>DJUJ01000095.1:63827-70035 GCA_002438345.1 Paenibacillus sp. UBA6285 | reverse complement strand
AGATGAATCATGGACCCGAGGGTGTCATACATCCTGCGTTAAAGGAACAACTTGGCACGCTTGTACGCCAAAATCCGAATAAGGTGTATCAGCTACTGACTCGAACGGAGTCGCGGAGCGATCTGATTTCTTATGGTGTGCCTGAAGGGGTACTAAAAAGAAAAAAATATTTATCCATGGATCAATGGATTGAGATAGCGAAATTACTGGTAGATCACCCGATGCATTTAGCGAAGTTGCTGCATAATATTGCACCTTCCAACCGCAAAGTAATTTTTGATGCCGTGTATGAAGAAGATAAACGCCAAGAACGCATTTTTCCAGAAAGATTACTATATGTATTACCGCATACCTTACGTGACAAGGAAGCCACTCGGATGCTTGGCCTTCGTGAAATCAATGATGATCGAGATAGAACAATCCGACTCACCGCTTGCCGTTCTATTCTTCATTCAAGAGCTGGGCTTGAACAAGCAACAAAGGTATCTAGTTCAGACGAACGCGCCACGGCGCTTATGCAGTTGATTAGAAGTACGGTTCTGTCGAGACAGGGTATGCATGAGACATTAGTATTTTTGGGCCGGATTAGAAATGAGCAAGATCCTGTTCGAGGTTTTGTGTTTAAAGAGCTTTCAGAAAGTCCTGCGTCTGTGTTCACCGATGCCCATGTACAAGAACTTACTAGGCTTGTTGATAGTGTTATAGATGCCAGAGATACTTCATATGGTACGAAGTTTTCCGTTCAACAACTGGCATTTGTTATTCTGCGGCATAACGCTTTGCAGCCTCACGGTGAGTTGTTCAAGTTCTCTTTAAATACGTTCCAGAAACTGGCCAAACAGAACGGACAGCTTTCACTTCCATCATTGGAGAAGAATTTGCCCCAAGGAGTAGAAGAGATTATCTTCGACGAAATTTATACATTAGCTGTACAGGCCAACAAAAGAGAAGACTACAATCTGGTGTTTAGCCTGGCTAGCTCATTTGGTAAAAGAGGCTACGGCATTATAAAACTTCAGAATCTGTTAAAGGAAGCAACGAGAGCAAAGGCAGATTCTACAGCCATACAAGCGGTCAGAGATTGGCTTTCGCCTCATACAACGCGTGATGCCAGAGTTATGGAACTATTAGCTTTGGATAAATCGTATATTACGATCCATGAAGTATTCCAGCATCTGCATCTAAAACGTCAAGAATGGCTAGATCCCTTTATTTCGGGGGCTGCTATTAAGGGCAAGTTCCTATCAGGTAAGACTATCTATCCAGTACCAGCTGCGGATGGATTCTACAGGTGGCTGCCGCGTCAGCAGCAAGCATTAAGTTCCTTATTAGAAAAAATCGCCTTCGATGCTAAGCGCAACCATTCGGAGCGTTCGAGAGTTATTAAGATCATGGCAAGTATGCCTGATCTTGGTTCAGATAAGGTACTAGAGCTTCTACAGGATAAGGAAGTAACTGTAGTAGAAGCTGCACTTCATGCCCTTTCACTCATGGAAGAACCGGAGAAGGCACTTCCTGTTCTACTGGAGAATCTGGATGGGGACCGGGCCCGTGTAGCCATGTACTCGATACCTAGATGCATCCGCAGAGTGAATCCGGTGTTACTGGTTTCCATGCTGCATGAGCTGCTGAATCAGGATAAGCTGAAGATCACTGTCAGAAAAGAGGCCATCCGCTTACTGGGAGCCTATAGAAGCGATGACAGCATTCCGCTATTGATGAATGAGTTCGAGAAACCAAATGTTCACAAGGATGTAATCATTGCCATAGGGCATGCTGCGAAACAGCTTTTAGATGATGAACGCGCTTGGGATATTTTAAGTGCAATGGCCTCTTCATCAGAAAGTGATATCGCAAGAAGCTTGTTATCCCAACAGCCTAATGATCTTCCGCTAGACTATAGACTTCGCTATTTAGGATTAATCATTGAAATCGGAAATCATCCGGATGGGTTTGTCGGCAAGTATGCTTTCAGTTCTATGATGAGGTGGACCAATGGAAATGAAGGCATTGTTGCAGCTGCCACCGCTCAGGCTATTACGGATTTGAAAGACAGCACTAGATGGGAATTTGCCATGAACACGCTGATACAAACCTGCCGCGATGGTAAGATTAATGAGGTTGTAATCGGCGTTTGTCAGAAATTAGCTAGTGCGGCGATAAGTGATGAATGGAATGCAACTACCAGAAGAGATTTGCCTCATCGGCAGCGTCTCTTGAAATTGGTCAACCAGCTGAACTCTTTGTCAAAAATCACCCGGATGCACCTTATACCTTTGTATACAGGCCTGATTGACTGTCTAGCATCGGACGAGACTTTACAGCAAGTTGTGATGAAATTGTATATAGCAGTAATAGACTGGAATAACGTGGAGGAATCGGCCGCTTATCTGAATCGGATGATTAACTGTATTTCAAATCAGACACAGCTGTTAAGCGATGCCTACAAGCAGGTCACGCATAATTTAAAAGACAGCATAGGATACTGGAGTCCGGAGAATTTATTGGAAATTGTAGATGTGCTAGGGTCTGAAGGTAGTTACGAATCTCAGTATATCGGACTTTCGTTGCTTGAAGTTGCCGGAAGTGCTCTACTCTGGAGTCCAGAGGCTGCAGAGCGTTTGAGGGTGTACAGAAATCACACGGATATTGCGGTTCGCTCACTTGCGCTGAATATTTGGACGGCGATAGATTAGTCTTTGATATTTATTTAAAAATGTAAAGCAACAAAAAAGCTCAGGCTGTAAATAGGCCTGAGCTCTTTTGTTGCTTTTTTAATTAAGCTTCCATCTTCTGCGCCGTGTAGAGGCGGTGGTAAAGGCCCCTTTGTGTGATAAGCTCATCGTGTGAGCCGCTTTCTGCGATGCCTTTGTTAGACACGTACATGATGCGGTCGCAGTTTTTTACGGTGGACAGGCGATGCGCGATNNACGAGGTACGTCCCTTAAGTAGCTCATTCAGACCTTTTTGCAGCAAGCGCTCAGTCTTCGCATCAATTGAAGAGGTTGCCTCGTCTAGAATGAGAATGCGCGGGTCAGCCAAAAGTGTTCTTGCGAACGAAATGAGCTGCCGCTGTCCCTGAGACAGCTTGGAGCCACGCTCGTTGACCTCTGTCAGGTATCCTTGATCGAATTCACGGATGAATTCGTCGGCGCAAACGGCTTTTGCTGCGGCGATCACTTCTTCCTCGGTGGCATCGAGTTTACCGTAACGAATATTGTCCAAGATGGTACCGGAGAAGATGAAGCTGTCCTGTAGCATAATCCCCATCTGGCTGCGCAGGGACTTCAGCGTAACCTGCGAGATATCCTGATCGTCGATAAGAATCTTACCGCTGGAAATATTATAGAAGCGCGAGATCAGATTGACGACCGTAGTTTTGCCTGCACCTGTTGGTCCCACCAGAGCGATGCTTTCTCCCGCTTTGATCTTGAAGGAGATATTCTCCAGAATATTGAGTCCTGGGTCATACGCAAAGGTTACATCGTCGAAAGTGACATGACCCTCTACAGGTCGCAGTGACTTCGCATTCGGAATATCACTGACGGTAACTGGCTCATCCAGCGTTTCGAAGATACGCTCAAGATAGGCAACGGCGTTGATAAAGTTATTGTACAGGTTCGAAAGATTCAGAATCGGCTGCCAGAAGCGGGCAGCGTAGCTGCTCATTGCTAGGATGACACCGAGGGTCATGTCTTGAGGACTGAGTGTTAGTAAGCCTACAAGAAAAATCAACGATGTAACGATCGTAGACAAGTTGTCTACGGAGAACGGAATAAGTATGTTGTAACGTAGCGCCTTCATCCATTCTGTGCGGAAATTGCCTGCGAGACGTGTGAAGATTCCCTCGTTGCGTTGTTCCCGGGAGAACATTTGCGTCACACCAATACCGCTGATGCTTTCTTGCAAATAGGCGTTCAGGTTAGAGCTTTTGTTGGACACTGCTTGCCAAGCCCGGCGTTGCCGAGTTTTGATCAGCATCATGATGCCAAAGAAGACTGGCAGTCCTGCAAGGATGACAAATGAGAGCCGTACGTCAACGGCGAACATGAAGGCCGCGATAAAGAGCAAATTCACGATTTCTAGAATAAAGTTGATAATACCGTTGGATAACACATCTGAAACGGCGTTAACGTAGTTTACGACCCGGATGAGAATCTTGCCCTGCGGACGGTCGTCATAATACTTGAAGGGCAACTCTTGCAGGTGCTTAAACAAATCTGTACGGATGTCAAAAATAATATCCTGCCCAACACTCGTCATGATCCGTGATCGTATGGTAGCTAGATAAACGCTGACCACAATGGTCAGAAGCATCAGCCCAGCCCAGCCCACCAGCGCAAGCTTAGCTTTTGCCGGAATGGTCACGTCGATGACATGCTGCATAATAAGTGGAGCCGATAATGAAATGGCCGCTGAAAGCGCACTAAGTATAAACGCAACAATCATTGGCGTTTTCTTTCGTTTAATGTACACCATCGCACGTCGGAAGTGTTTTATATTAAACGGCGATTCCAGATTCTCATCGACGTCGAATTTATTCCTTGCCACTTGCGGTCACCTNNCCCTCGTTCTGCAGTTTAAACACATCGTAGTAGTAGCCCCGTTTCGCCAGCAGTTCGGCGTGGGTACCTTCCTCAACCAGCTTTCCGCCATCCAGAATGAGGATACGGTCAGCCTGCGCAGTCGTAGATACACGCTGCGCGATAATAATCTTTGTGCAAGGATAATCCAGCTCGCGTAGACTTTTCTGAATATGCTCCTCCGTCTCAAGATCGACAGCAGAAGTCGTATCATCCAGAATCAGGATCGGACGACGGACCGCCAAGGCACGTGCTAAAGCGATACGCTGTTTTTGCCCTCCGGACAGGCCGACTCCGCGTTCCCCAACAACGGTATCATAACCTTCAGGCATTTTGGTAATGAAGTCGTGTGCGGCGGCGAGCTCGGCATAGCCTATCGCATCTTCTTCCGGTAGGTCAGGATAGCCATAGGCGATGTTTCCATCGATAGTATCAGAGAACAAGAGCACATCTTGGGTCGCCATGCCGATATTATCGCGGAGCTCATCGAGCTCCAGCTTTCGGACATCAACGCCGTCGATGAGTACGCGCCCTTCGGCTACGTCGTAGAAGCGAGGAATCAGGTTGATGATTGTTGTTTTGCCTGATCCGGTCGAGCCCATGATCGCTATGGTTTCACCAGGTTCAACGGTAAAGCTAACATCGTCAAGTACGACAGCGCTGTCATATTTGAAACGGACATGATCGAACTCAATACGGCCTTCGTAACGGCGTTTGTCAGTAGACGTATGCTCGTTTACAATATTAGGCTTTGCGTAATAGATATCAACGATTTTGGACAAGCTCGCAAAAAAGCGTTGAATGTCGTTGATGATAATACCGATGTTGCGCATAGGGTTGGAGACGGCCCATATCAGCGAAGAGAAAGCTGTGAATTCGCCAAAGGTAATCCGGCCGTTCATCAGGAACAAACCACCAGCCAACATAAGAATTACGTTGAAGCCCTGAGCGAAGGATTCCAGATAAGGAAAATAATCAAGCCATACAAGGGCGGCCTTTTTGTTCGCCGTAGAATAGTTGACATTCTTCTCTGTGAATTTTTGGACCTCGAACTCCTCGCGAGCAAAAGCCTTGACCACACGGTTGCCTGAAATATTTTCCTGTGTAGTTGTGTTAAGCTGGGACAACCGCTCGCGTAGGTCAATATACATTGGACGGACGCGTTTAGCGAATATGTAAGCCACGATAAAAATGGGCGGTGACAGGATTAGCATCCACAGCGTTAGCTGAGCATCTATGGTGAAAAAATAGATAACAGCAGCAATGAAGATCGTTAGCGATTCAATGATCGTTTTGAAAATCCATGCCATCGAGTGACGAACCATGTCCAAATCCCCGGTCATCTTGGTCATGAGATCCCCGGTTCGGTTACGGTCGTAATATTCTCTGTCTTGTCCCTGAATCTTGTTGTACAAAAAAATCCGGATGTTGTACATCATGTTTTGCGAGGACTTTTCGTACTGCATGGTTGTAAAATAAGCAAGTCCTGTGCGCAGTAGAGAAAATCCAATCATGCCCAAGCAGAGCATAATCAATAATTGCCGTTCTTGTGTAAGATTCTGCAGGGCATTGTCACCCGCTATAAACGTATCGACAATGCGCTGACTGATGTACGGGTTCACAAT
>DJUJ01000095.1:29688-63800 GCA_002438345.1 Paenibacillus sp. UBA6285 | reverse complement strand
AGAATGTACCGTGTTCGGTTTCCCTCTAAGTTCTGCCATAGCCATTTCAGTTCGAACATCTGATCACCTGTTTCTGTTAGTTCTTTCACTCTTGCCTGAAAAGAATGAATAAATCAAGGTGATTATAACACTATCAAATGACTAAGTATCGTTTACGGTAAAATTCCCTTGTTACATTATTGTTACAAAAAAATGAACTTATTAATGATGTGAATTTTACCTTTAGTAATGAGGGTTTGCCATTCGGGCTTGGGCGTTCTAATTATGATAAACTGAAACAATGTAAAGTGATTAAGCTTGGTTTGGATAGAGACAGGAGGATGAGGAATGAGCTTTGTTGCTGTAAAAGGTGAGTACAAGCGTTACAAAATGGGTGAGAGTGTGATCGTCGCTAATGACGGAATCGATTTTGAGATAAATAAAGGTGAGTTTGCTGTGATTGTCGGTCCCAGCGGTGCGGGCAAATCGACGGTGCTTAATATTCTTGGCGGGATGGATTCTGCTGATGAAGGCCAGGTCATTGTGGACGGTACGGACATTGCCAAGTTCGGTGCCAAGGAGTTGACGGGTTACCGCCGCAATGACGTTGGTTTTGTGTTCCAGTTCTACAACTTAGTGCCCAATCTTACCACACTGGAGAATGTCGAGCTTGCATCTCAGATTTCCCCGCGTGCACTAGATGCTCGTAAGGTGCTGGAGGATGTGGGACTGGGAGCGCGGCTGAATAATTTTCCGGCTCAGCTGTCTGGCGGTGAACAGCAACGCGTCGCTATCGCCAGAGCATTGGCTAAACAGCCGAAGTTACTCCTATGCGATGAGCCAACAGGTGCACTAGACTACAATACTGGCAAGCAGGTGCTGAAGCTACTTCAGGATACCTGCCGTAATACAGGGACCACGGTCATCGTAATCACACATAATCTTGCGATTGCGCCAATGGCAGACAGGGTCATTGAGATTAACAATGCTAAGGTACGGAAGATGGTAACCAATCCTTCGCCAGTATCCGTTGAAGATATCGAATGGTAAGGAGAAGGCATCTATGAAAAAGCGCGCATTGTGGAAAGATATTTTTCGTGAAATTAGGCACACCAAGGCCCGATTCATTTCGATTTTTGCAATCATTATGCTGGGCGTTAGTTTTTTTTCCGGCATCAAAGCAGCCGGTCCAGATATGCTGGATACAGCCGGAACCTTTTACCAAGAGACGAGGCTGATGGATCTGAAGGTGCAGACCAACTATGGTTTGACCGAAGATAACATAGATCTGCTGAGCGATGTACCGGGGATCGATGAGGTCCAGCCGAGTTACAGCGCGGATGTGTTCAGCGGAGATAATGCTTTGATACTCAAGGTCCATTCTTACAATTCAGATAAACCTCTTAACCAGTACAGCATAATTAAAGGTCGTCTTCCAGAGAATTCCGGAGAAATCGTATTGGATGACAAGCTGGTCGAAAAGTATGCACTAGGTGACAAAGTAACGTTCAGCGGAGACGGAACGGATGCGGAGCTGTCGAACAACTTTGAGACACTGAACTATACTGTTGTGGGCTTTGTGCGAAGCCCGCAATTTATAGAAAAGAGTACCCGGGGCACAAGTGGGATCGGCAAAGGCATGGCAGATGCGTTNNCGGAAGCCTATCTGTCCTTCAAAGATACAGCCGGTATGAAGGCTTATTCACCAGAGTATGAGGCGTTGATCGAACAGCATACCAAGACAGTAGAGCAGGCGTTGTCCAGCGTGCCGGAAGCACGGCTTGCGGAGCTGCGGGCGGAAGCTGAGAAAGAGCTGTCGAGTGGACGTGGCAAGGTGGCCGCTGCCGAGCGTCAGCTCGACGATTTAAAGGGCCAGCCAAAAGTAGTGCAGCAGGAACAAGCTGCAAACATGAAGGCCATTGCCGATGGACTGGTCTCAGCCAAGGCGGAACTGGCCGCAGGGGAGCAAAAGCTTGCAGAACTAGGGCTACCCAAGGTCTACGTCACTGACCGAAACGCCAATCCAGGGTATGCCGAATATAAAGACAACGCTGATCGGTTGTCGGCAATTGCGAGTGCGTTCCCGGTATTCTTTTTCCTGATTGCTGCGCTGGTCAGCCTGACGACCATGACTCGCATGGTCGAGGAGCATCGTTTGCAGATCGGGACACTTAAAGCGCTTGGGTATGGCAACCGTGACATTATGGCCAAATTCTTGGTTTATGGTACGCTTGCCAGCTTGACAGCTTCGGTTGCGGGGCTTGCTCTCGGTTTTACCATGTTTCCAACCATTATCTATAATGCGTACAGTTCGCTTTATAATCTGCCGGATCTTATCAAAAGCTTCTATCCGTCGTATTCCATCATTTCCATTATAGTGGCGCTAATCTGCACTACATTGACGGCTTGGATTGCGGCACGTGTAGAGCTACGTAGCAATGCTTCTGTGTTGATGCGTCCGAAGGCGCCAAAGAGCGGGCAACGGATTTTACTGGAGAGAGTTACGTTTGTATGGAAACGGCTGAGCTTTGTTCAAAAGGTTACCGCACGGAATTTATTCCGCTACAAGCAGCGGATGTTCATGACTGTGTTCGGCGTGGCCGGCTGTACGGCGCTGATCCTGACCGGGTTTGGCCTCAAAGATTCGATCGGTAGCATTGCCCCCCAGCAGTTCGGCACGATTATGAAATATGATGCACTCGTAGCGCTGCATGAAGATGCATCTGCTGATGTGCGGGATGCCTACGAGCAATTGATTACTGGCGAGTCCACCATAACTGGATCACTAAGTGTTGCACAGGAAACGATGAAAGCGCACAGCAGTGGTGTAAATGATCAGGATGTGCATATGTTCATCCCTGCATCTGTTGATTCTATATCCGATTATGTGGAGTTGCGGGATCGAGTGAGTGGAGAAAAATGCACGCTTTCGGACGAGGGCGCTATAATCTCGGAGAAGCTGGCTAAATTATACGGGCTTGAGCCCGGTGACCGGTTGAATGTGGTGGACAAGGATAACGAAACATTCAAGATTAAGGTCGCAGGGATTACAGAGAACTATGTAATGCACTATGTTTATATGACACCTGCGTATTATTCTTCCGTATTTGGACAAGAACCGGTGTTCAACACAGAGCTGCTGAACTATACCACGCACGATAAAGCATGGGAGGACAAGTTCAGCGAGAAGCTAACGGATAATGAGGGAGTGGCTGCGGTCAGCTTCTCCAGTAGCGTAGGCACTGCTTTTGATGACACCATGAAGAGTATGGATGTAGTAACCTTAGTACTCATTGTGTCAGCGGCCGCTCTGGCTTTTGTCGTCCTCTACAATTTGACCAATATCAATGTTTCTGAGCGGATCAGGGAACTGTCAACCATCAAGGTATTGGGATTTTATGATAAGGAAGTAACGATGTATATTTACCGCGAGAATATGCTGCTAAGCTTACTTGGCATTGTGGCCGGATCGGGTCTTGGCATTATATTACACAGCTTCGTCCTGAATACAGCTGAGCTGGATGTGACGATGTTCGCGCCGATTATCAAGTGGCCAAGCTATGTGTATGCCGCACTGTTAACACTGCTGTTCTCGGGCATTGTCATGGCTTTCATGCATATTAAGCTCAAACGGATTCATATGATTGAAGCGTTGAAGTCGGTAGAATAAGCGTTAGTGGATAAGCAAATACCCTTCCAAATATTTTGGAAGGGTATTTGCTTTGAGAAGCGAAGGAATCTTTTAACGTGAGTCGATCGATAACTTCATATGGAGGATAGGGAAAGGATTGCCTTGTTCATCGAGTGCAGAACGCTCAAAAACTTGAAAACCCATATGCTCATAGAAACCTAAGGCTTGCGGATTTTGTTCATTTACATCAACGTAGTGTACGTCCAGTGCCTGTATAGCATAAGCTACGAGCGATTTTCCAATCCCTTTTCCCATTGCAGCAGGTTCTACGAACAGCATTTCAATCTTGTTATCCTGAACACCTATGAAGCCAATCGATTGGTTATGATCATCTATAAAAGCAAGCAGATGACTTATTTGCTCCATCCCCTGTATAACCAGTGGACGCAACGCATCAATGTCCTGTTCAGACAGGAATAGATGCGAATACCGCACGGATGATTCCCAAATATTCAGTAGACGGTATAAACATTCTTCATTTCTATTGGTGATGATTTGTATTGAATCCATGTCTTCCCTCACTGTTCATTTTAATTCGAAGAAGAATTTATAGCCGCAGCGGATGCAGCCGCTGCAGCCCCAGCAAGAGCAGCCTGCTGTGCGATCACAATATTGGTGATACTGGTGGAGAGCATCGAGGTTACAATGCCACTTTGCACATCCTCTACATATTTGAAGGCTACTAGTGCAGCTGACAGTAGTAGCAATTCCTGCTTTGCAATGGACCAGTTGCCAAAGCCTTTTTTGGTGCGTAGTAATTCGTAGGTCTCCGAGACTTCCGTAACCATATCCTTATTGTTGGNNAAGGGTGTATTCCTTATCCAACCGGATACCATGTGCACGGAACGCGTCTCGTAATGCCAGTACACGGTCCGCTGCTTCTGGGGCTTCTTTTCCAAGAACCAGCACCTGTGTAAGAGCTTGCACGCTGTTTCCCGACATAAATTCGGGCTTTAGTGCAGTATAAAGCTGCTCCATCCGGTCCACGCCGCTGTCCACGTCGATATCGGAAAGGCCGAGCATAGCAGAGAAGATATAATCATCATGTCCGGTAAGAAAACGGTGTTTCGCTTTCATACTATCGTAAAACATCTTTGCGCGTTCTATCGTACGCTGATACTGATCTGTTGTTGTATTAGCGGCGATCTGATAAGCGGCAACTACAAGATAATCAGAGGCTCTAAATTTGACGTCCTTCAATAAGTCATACACGGTCAGGGTGTTTGCAAGCTGTTGCTCCTTGTCAGCAGAAAGAGAGAGCAGCGTAGCGATGCTGATTGCCGAGTTCCCCCTAAACGAAGAAAACATTCCGGTGTTTTCTTTAATAAGCTCGTGGCTCGCACGAATCGCATCCTCATCTGCACTTTTATTCTCTGCTGTGTACAGTAATCCCGCCAAACGGCTAACCATTGCATTTTGCCAAGGAAAAGCCTTTTTGATCCTCTGCGCGTTCTCTGCGAACAATTCAACCCTTGCTGCATACTGCTCTTTCATTGGATACACCCCTCAGTTATCTTTAATTCATAATATTACGAAGATTCTCTGATATGGATTCATTTGTTTGGGGTGTTTTTTGTGTTTAGGTCATAACCAGCTCTTTAGCATACCGTTTGCCTGACGAAAGAAGGCTTTCGCTCAGTTCAGGGTCATTTACAGTCCGTGCAAGAACAAGAGAGCCAACCATGGTGCTGAACAGTGCGCTACCTTTGGAGGGGTCAATTCCCGCCAGATCGGAGATAAAAGCAATCATCCGCTCCAGTTCCTGCGTGAATACCTGCCGAACTTCTTCGGAAGAATGAGATATTTCGGCAGAAAGGGCAGGGATAATGCAGCCCATCTCCGTTTTGTCGCGGTGATACGGACTTAAATAATAATCAATGACAGCATTGATTTTGGGGTTCTGCTCTTCCTGGTCCGAGACCTTCTGCAAAAGTGCGATGGTATCGCTGATGGCATACCGGCAGGCTTCGGCGACCAGTTGTTCTTTGTTGTCAAAATGGGAATAAAACCCGCCATGAGTCAATCCGGCTCCCTTCATAATGAATGGAACACTTACATCGTGAATGCCATGGGTGCGAAAAGCCTGGGCGGCACTTTCAACAATCGTATTCCGTACTTTTATTTTATGGCCTTTGGNNATAATTCTACTTTTAAAATATTATATTCATCATAATAAAGCCTGTCAATTTAACGATCCTGAGCACTGTTAGCTTATGAAAGGATAAACACGGTTGTTGACGATTCTAAAATATGATGATTATAATATATTACGATCATCATATTTTGGGGCGCTAACAGCCTACAGTCAGGAGATGGGGGCGCTGCTGATCATTATTGGCGTTGTGTCCTTATCAATTGGATTACTGGTACTCCGAGAAGCCGGGAAAGCTAATCCCAGCCGGGAACCGCTTGTGAATCTGGAATTCAAAGGCGCCATATAGTTGAGATGCATTGATGAAATAGTAAAGAGGGGTGTAGATCCCTCTTTTTTTCGTCCGATTTATATTTTTTGATAGTGACTTAAGAGATTCTCTACTTTATCCTGAATCATTTGTTTTAAGGATTCAGGCTTCACTGATATAACAGAATGACCATATCGCATAAAGTAATTAGCTAGGAATTCTTCTTCGCCTGGATTATAGAATCCCTTAATGACTGTTCTATGACCATCTTCTATTTCCATAGAAGGATAATGTTCTTTATAAAAAATATCCTTGGCTTGGTCTGCAATCTCAACTTCAAAGTGAATACTGTTCTCGGATTGATAAATTTCTAATGAACGACTAAGCAATTCATCGATAGAAAAGCGGGCTGTGCTTTCCTCTTCTTCAATGAAGGTTATTCGATCACATCTAAAAACTCTATATGTATTCGTATTTAACTCTATTACAGTAGCATACCATTGACCAAACTTCGCGGAAATTCTGAAGAATTGAACGGGGTAGCTTTTTGTCTGGTTATTTTTTGTATATTCAATGTTACAGGCACATTCATTTAGAATACTTGCTAGGATTTTATCTAAAAAAAGACTAACATGCTTATGCTGATACATTTCAAATTGTAGAACTTTTTTCATTTTATGAATCTGCTTGATTTGTGTATTCGATAGACAGTGCTCGAACTTTTCGTTTAGCTTGTTAACACTTAAATGAAAAGGTGTAGATTGATAAGATTCTAGCGTCAGCATAGCAAAGTACAATGCATACACTTCATCCATAGTGAAAATAATAGGAGATAACAATCTATTTTTTAAAAGTCCATATCGTCCGTGTCTCCCATGCTCTGAAAAAATAGGCATCCCTAATTGTTCTAATGAACTAATATCACGTAGCGCAGTGCTTTTTGAAATATTGTATTTCTCCATAAGGTCACTTAGATTAAAAAACTCTCGCCCGTTTAAGTATCTCATCATGTCATTTAATCGTTCTGGTTTTTTCATAATATAAGGCTCCTTATTAAGGTGTCATGTTTTGATACCTTTATATATGATAATAAGTTTAAGGTTATTTATCAAATGGATAAGATATTTACCTAAAATCATGATTTAAAGGAGAGTTATAAAATGAGCACAACATTAGAAATAGCTATTTTTTTGTCCATGAACGGAAAAGCAAAGGAAGCTATTGAATTTTACAAAAAACATTTTGAGGCAGAGGAATTGTTACGTGTTACTTATCAACAACTAGCAGAACGTGACAGTTCCATACAGCTTACTGATGAAAATAAGGATTACATTACTCACTCCGTCCTAATAATTGGAAAAACAAAAGTGATGATAGCAGAAGATACAATGAATACGAGTGAGAAATATACAGTGGGTAATAACACTTCATTATGTATTCAAAGTGCTGACTTAGAGGAAATTGAAGGTTTTTATAAAAGCTTAGTCACAGATGAGCGCGTAAAAATTATTGCTCCTTTATCTAGTAATGTGTTTAGCAAAGCCTACGGGATCATTGAAGATCCCTTTGGTTTACAAATCCAATTAATGTTTGATGAGAGATTGCAATCGAAATAAAAAGGCAAGCAGCAGAGAAAGGGGGAGCAGAGTAATGTCTCATACGAATGTAAACAACATGGAAGAAATATACCGCATTGGGATTGATGTCGGCGGCGGAAGCATTCTCGTAGCAGATAAGCTTGAAGGTGTAGCGTGGATTGTAAGACCGGAACACTATGATGCTGCGAATGCGATTGGCGCTGCATTAGGTGAGGTGAGCGGGAGACAGAGCGGATTTATTCCTTAGACGAAATGTCTTATGACGAGGCTAAGGAAGATGCTCGCAACCATGCGATAGAACAAGCAGTTCTTGCCGGAGCAGATCGCGAGACTGTACAGATCGTATTGTCTGAGGATATTCCGATTGCCTACTTGTCGGGCAATGCCTTGCTGGTAAAAGCGGCAGGACGTTTATAAGATGATTATGGAGCTGCCTTGAGGAGTGAACTCTCTTCGAGGCAGTTTTTTTGAAATATAAGAAAGTANNACCGTCCTTTAGGGACGCCGAAAGGCGTTTTTGCTTACCTATACAACTCTATCACCAGAAGAAAGGGTATTTAGAATAGCTGTCGAAGTGGGTTATGTACATATTTTAACGATGGGAGAGAGGACAATGAAAGTGATTAGCACATTAGAAATCGTAGATGTACAGACAGGGGAACGATCTGCGCTCCGCTCGTTTGATTACTTAATCGAGGCACCCAATTGGACGAGCGATGGTAAGCGTCTTATTTATAATAGTCAAGGTTGTCTCTATTCGTTCGACATAGCAACCTGTGAGAGTGTTCGTATTGATTCGGGATTTGCTACGGAATGTAATAACGATCATGTTCTGTCTTTTGACAACACCAAGATCGCGATTAGTCATCATACGAAAGAAGATAGTAAATCTCGTATATATACTCTTCCCATGGAGGGTGGCGAACCAGTTCTAGTTACACCGAATGCTCCAAGCTATTTACATGGTTGGTCTCCAAATGGTGCTGAGTTAGCTTATTGTGCAGAGCGCAAGGGTCAGTATGATATTTATACCATTCCAGTATACGGAGGAGTAGAGGTACAACTGACGGATTCGCCTGGACAAGATGATGGACCTGAATATTCGCCAGACGGAGAGCATATTTGGTTCAATTCGGTGCGTACAGGGCTGATGCAGGTGTGGCGAATGAATGCCGATGGCAGTGAGCAGACACAGATGACTTTTGACGAGAGTAATAACTGGTTCCCGCATGTATCACCAGATGGACAGACGATAGCATACCTTAGTTACCGCAAAGGAGATGTAGCTCCTGGCGATCACCCTGCGAATAAGGATGTTGAGATTCGATTGATGGCAAGCACGGGAGGCCCATATCGTACACTAGTACAGCTGTTTGGAGGACAAGGTACGATAAACGTGAATTCGTGGTCTCCTGATAGTAAGAGATTGGCATTTGTAAGTTATGTGGTGGAGGAATAGGCGTAAATTACCGATAAAAATAATAGTGTTTTTATTTATACATAAATGGGGGAAAAGTTGGATGAAGAGGATTTTTAGTGTTTTGTTAATTGTATTACTAGTTATACCAGCACTCGGCACTACAACCTTTGCGAGCAATACGGTGAAGGCTAAGGTAACCGAGAGCAGTACATATTTTGACGGAGAACAAAGGGATTTGAACGGGTTCAATATCTCGAACAATAATTATTTCCGGCTGCGCGATGTAGCGCAATATTTCTCGGGAACAACGAGTCAATTTGATATCACTTGGAATAAAGCNNTAACCGGGCAAGCGTATACTCCCGAAAAGAAAGCTAGCAGCAACTATTATAGTAGCAATAGAAATTACTCTGCCACGCTTTCAACCTCCAAAGTACTAGTGGATGGACAGCTGCAGTCTATTACGGCGTACAATATTGATGAGAATAACTATGTTCAGTTGCGAGATTTGGCGGGAAAGATTCCATTCGATATCGAATATGACGTTCAGTCAGATCGTATATCGTTGTTCTCCAAAATTCCAGATCACGCTTACCGGGTGAAGACGGCGGCTCTAGTTGAGAGTAATGCGGAATCTTCTTATTTTCCTAGATGGAAAAGTACGGTCTCTTCTTATCTTGTGAATAATAATGATGGGACTGTAAGTGTCATTGAGGCGAAAAAAGAGATTACGATTGAAACGTACAATGAGAAGTACGAACTAACAGGCAATAAGAGCATTCCTTTTGAGCTTCCGGTGTTTGGTGGCTTCTATAGTGGGGAGAAGTATAACTATATTGCTTTTGGACAAGAGAATCGCGAAGAGAATGATAACAAAGAAGTGATTCGTATTGTCCGTTATGATAAAAGCTTCAATAGAGTAGATAGTGTCTCCATTAAGGGTGGGGAGAGTTATACGGTTAGCCCTTTTGATTCAGGATCTGGTAGTATGGCTGAGGCTGGGGATACGCTTGTATTCCACACCTCACGTACACGGTACACGACAGAAGATAAATTAAATCATCAATCCCAGCTTACCATTATCGTAAATACTAATACTATGACCGTGACCAATGATCTGGGAAGATTCCAGAAGAATCATGTCAGCCACTCTTTTGATCAATATGTATTGTTTGATGGTGCTACTCATGTTCTAGTGGATCATGGTGACGCCTATCCTCGTTCGATTGTCCTGAATAAANNCCAGCTATAACGAGGTGGACCTGTTTAATATCCCCGGCAAAATCGGAGCGAACGCCACCGGCGTTTCTATAGGCGGATTTGAGATGTCTTCGGCGAACTATATTGTCGCTATGAATACGATTGACCATTCGCTAGTCAAAGAATATACATCTTATGAGATGGTGGGACTGGAGAAGGACCAGAGAGATATCGTTCTTAGTGTACTGCCAAAAGCCAACCTGTCTAGCACGTCAGTGAACCACATCACCTTGGCTAAATATGTAGGTACGAACCAAGTCGCTTCCATTCCTAAACTGGTGAAAATAACAGACGACAAGCTGATGGTGCTGTGGCAGGAATTTGATAAGGAACCGGGTGACCTGAAATATGTTCTTATAAATGGAGAAGGCACAGCCACTGGCGGTATCCAAACGATTAAGAACTTTGCACTATCAGAATGCAGCCCTATCATTAGTGGCAACAAAATTGTCTGGTATACCAACAACAATGGATATCGAGTATTTTACTCGATCCCATTAAATTAATTTACAATCTTATTTTGAATTGTAAGTAGCATACACGAGCGATTTAATTCGCATTAACATCAAAAGGTTATCCCGTACATGCCAATATGAGGTGTATAGGATAACCTTTTTTCACCAAACCTATATGCCGTTTCCTATCGATATTCTCGTTTACAAAGACGCGCTAACATTTGTACCCCTGATCATCTAACAAAAAAACACCCGTGTCTGCGTTAGACTTCTCACTCCAACAATATGACTCCCCATCTCTAACACCTGTCTGTTCCGCATATCTAACGCCTTGGATAAAATGAAAGCGCATACTTCACTTGGAAAGGAGTCCAACGATATGAACTTTAATCTTAACACGGTACCCTTCAGCCGAAGAGGCACCTTTCTCGCTATTTCTGAACTACCTGAATCGGATGTTAGGGTGGATGGAATTTACTTACGGACCGTGCGTGGTGGGGATGACAAATTTGGTGAGGCTTTTCAAATTGAACTGCTGGACGAGAGCAATAAGTATATCCCGTACGAGGCCAAGGCCGGGCCTACTCTGCTTCGTTTAAATACGGATACCGAAAACATCTATGCGGAGATCTGTATTACAGATGGCCACACGGTCCGGTTCAAGAGCAAAGGATGTGGCATCCGCCTCACCTTCCGTACATCCGCCTACGATTATGCTTATGAACACAGCGCAGGCAGTTGGGAAGTAAACAGCTTCACCCATGAATGCCGGTTCATGCTCACCCGGTTAACCGGGGCTCTCCGGATGGAGGTGCCTTGGGACAAAATCAAGAGTTCTCGCATTGTGGCGGAGTTCATCCCTGAAATTGGTACGGAAATTGCCGAGTTCGCGGTGGAGGAATTCCGCACGGTGTGGGAACGGTGTGATGACTGGACGCCATGGGAGGAAGCGGTACTAGAGGTGCAAGAGGAATATAACCAGTGGCTGGGTGCCAGCTTGACCGTTCCCGAACGCTGGCAGGACGGCCGTGAACTGGCGGCTTATATTACCTGGTCCTGTCTGGTTCCCGCAGAAGGATGCCTGACCCGGCCAGCTATGTATATGTCGAAGAACTGGATGACGAATATTTGGAGCTGGGATCACTGCTTCAATGCGATGGCACTGGTTAGGCATAATCCAAAGCTGGCCTGGGATCAGTTTATGATCTTCTTCGACCGCCAGGATGAGAGCGGCCTAATTCCGGACTTTATCAACGACAAGTATGAGCTCTGGAACTGCAACAAGCCGCCTATTCATGGCTGGACACTGGCTTGGATGATGCAGCGGACGGATTATATTAAGGAGTCCCACCTTCGTGAAGTGTATGGACCCTTGAGCAAGTGGACGAACTGGTGGTTCCATTACCGGGATAACGACAGGGACGGTATACCACAGTACAATCATGGAAACGATTCGGGTTGGGACAACAGTACAGCCTTTAATAACGGGATTCCGGTGGAGAGTCCGGATCTGGCGGCATTTTTGATCCTGCAAATCGAACTGCTTGCCGAAATTGCTGGGCTTCTGGGGCTTACCGACGAAAGCACCGCATGGAGAAGATTAGGCGAGGAGACCCTGGAGAAAATGCTGCGTCATTTCTGGAAGGATGGAAGGTTCACAGCTTGCCGTTCCGGAACTCACGAGGTATCCGACGGCGATAGCCTGCTGCTCTTCGTGCCTATTCTGCTCGGCAAGCGGCTGCCGGAGCCAATCCTGCGCTCACTGCTGGACGGCCTGCGGGATGAGAGCCGCTTCCTGACGTCGAACGGCTGGGCTACAGAGAGCGTGAAGAGCCCTTACTACACGCCGGATGGCTATTGGCGAGGCCCGATCTGGGCGCCATCAACCATGCTGCTTGTGGAAGGCGTGGCCGCGGCGGGGGATATCGAACTGGCAAGCGAGGTAGCCCGCCGATTCTGCGGTATGCTGAACAAGAGTGGCATGGCCGAGAACTTCGATGCCCTGACGGGTCAAGGTCTTCGTGACATGGCATTCACCTGGACCTCAAGTGTTTTCTTAATACTGGGGAACGAGTATACAACCTAAAAACATACGGGCACTTCCTCCTGGTCAAGACCGGCGTGAGGGGAAGTGCTTTCCCATTTTTCGAGATATTCCCGAGTGTGCCAGTCCATGCTACACTTCAAGTATAAAAATGCAATATATAAAGCGGGGATGAGAAGTTATGTTGAGTCATTTCTTTAAGAAGTTATATCATCGCTTCTCTATTCGCTCTTATTTCAGCATCCGGACTAAGCTGCTCTTTTGCTTTCTCATTGTCGCGATTATTCCGCTGTTGTCACTGGGAGCCTTGAACTATTATCAATCAGCCATAGTCATCAACTCCCAATTCGGGAAAT
The DNA here is from genome assembly GCA_002438345.1 of Paenibacillus sp. UBA6285. Lineage (GTDB taxonomy): Bacteria > Bacillota > Bacilli > Paenibacillales > Paenibacillaceae > Paenibacillus_AQ. Next base: position 50,595 of record DJUJ01000095.1, on the reverse strand, counting down.
ACGGGGAGAACACCGTGGCACAACTTGATCAGCAGATCAGTTCCGCCTTGAACCGGATGAATCAGACGACAGGAACGATCTATTCTTATCTTCTTGATCCTGCGCGGGGGGGACTAGGCGACCACGTTCCGACCACGTATCAGGAGATTATGGATAAAGATGACTTCGAGGCGCTGCTTAAATCCCTTAAGACGGATCTGACGAGAGGTATTTATCTGATTACCCGCTCTGGTTATTACTATGGGGAGAATAATCTGGATGTCAGTAAGCTTAGCGATATTCCAGCATGGCGGTCCATTACCCGTTCATCCAAAGGTCCCTATTGGCTGGGCTTCTATCCTATGAGTCATGGCATGGGAGATTCGGTTACCGAGGAACCTATACTGGGGCTCGCCGTACGGATTAATAATCCGGCTGGAACCCAGCATGGAAGCACTATCTTAATTGAAGAGAATGCGCAGGTTCTTCTACATATGTTCCATATGTTTGAGGAGGATATCAAAGCGCATTTGACGATAACTGATTCTAAAGGGCGGCCTATTTACCAGTCAGAAGCACCGTTCACCCCAAACGAGAGTGACGTGGTGTGGAACAGGACACTGGCAGCCAACGGATGGAAGATTGAAGCGAGACTGCCGTCCAAAGACTTCTATTTTTCCTCGAGCCTTATCCGCTCCAACACAGTACTTGTAGCCATTGTTTCTTGTCTGCTTGCCTTTGGGCTAGCTTATATATTCTCATCGAAATTCACAGCTCGAATCCGCAGGCTTAAAGACTCGATGCAGAAGGTCAGCTTTGGCAAGCTACATACGAGGACCCTGGTGGAAGGCAAAGATGAACTCGGAAGCCTGGATACCAGCTTCAACCGCATGGTGGGGGGGATTCAATCCCTTGTCCAGGAAGTGGAGCAGAGTGAGCGGCTGAAGAAGGAGGCCGAGCTCAAGGCATTTCACTACCAAATTAATCCACACCTGCTCTTCAATACGCTGAATTCCATCCAGTGGAAGGCAAGGCTCCAAGGGGCGGAGGATATCCGCCAGATGCTCTCTCATCTGACGATGGTACTTGAAGGTAATCTGGATATCTCCCAGGAGTTGATCACTCTAGGCCGTGAACTCCGCATGATTGAGCATTTTCTGAAAATCCAGGAGATTCGTTATGGATCCGCGTTCAGCTATGAACAGACCTGCAGCGAAGAGCTAAAGCCGTATCTGATTCCCCGAATGACCCTTCAGCCGCTCTTTGAGAACATCTTTTTTCATGGATTTGAAGACGGGAAGGGGAACATTTCGTTAAATGTGAGGGAGGAAGGTGAGCATCTGTTGCTAACATTGTCTGATGACGGTGCAGGGATAACGGAAGAGAAGCTGAGGACGCTTATGCTTGTAAAGCCGGAAGGTAAACCGCAGGGACGCGGAGGGCTCGGCGTACAGAACGCCAACCAGAAGTTCAAGCTGCATTTCGGACAGCAGTATGGCTTGACGGTTCAATCCACGAAAGGTGAAGGCACCACTATCGTAATTCGGTGGCCCAAGAAGGAGGAGAGTCCGTATGGAGACAACCAAGATCATTAAAGTGTTAATTGCAGATGATGAGAGTATCGTGCGCAAAGGGCTTCGCTCCACAATACCTTGGCATAAGTATGGGATGGAAGTGGTGGCGGATGCGCCGAACGGCCTTAAAGCCTGGGAGGCCTATCAGATTCATCTACCCCAAATAGTGATTACCGATATCGTCATGCCAGAGATGAATGGGATTGAGCTGTTACGCAAAGTTAAAGAAGTCGATAAGGACACCCGGATTATTCTGCTGAGCTGTCACCGTGACTTCGAATTCGCCCAGCAGGGAATCAAGCTTGGCGCTTCAGGATATCTGCTTAAGACGGCCTTTGAAGATGAAGAACTCGAAGGAATGCTGGAGATATTCCAGAGGGAGCTGACATCCCCTGCTCCCGTAGCGGATGCTGAAACAAGCGAAATCTATGGAGAACGGCTGGGCTCTCTCTTGTTTGCCTGGCTTAGTGGACACAGCAGCAAATTTGTTGACGAAATGGATAAGCTTATTGGGGAGAAGCTGCCGCCGAACAGGGAACCCTTGTACATTTATCTGGTCAAGACCTGCGGATGCGGTCGTACCTATCTGGATCTTGCCAAGGTTAAAGGGGATGAGAATAGCCGGATGCCCCACAGCGCATCTGTTATCATCCCTTACGGTGAGGACCTTTGCTACTGGATTGTACCTGGTGACGAGCTGGAGACTGCGGGAAGCCTGCTTGTTCAGATGAAAAGCCAAACCGAGAAGCTGAAGTGGGCCACGAGAGGACCGCTGCGCAATGCTGAAGATCTAAGCAAGGCCTTCATGGCGCTTCAAAAAGAAGCGGAAGTTGAGAAGCTGCATGGTATTTCGTCTCAGGACTGGCCTGAACCGATCTGGAAGGCCGTGAAGCTTCTGCACGAGAATCCTGGGGCGGACTGGTCGGTTAGCGATTTGGCGGGCCAGGTGGGGCTCAGTCGAAGCCATTTCTCGATCCTGTTTAAGAAGACGGTGGGCGACAGCTTTGTGGCTTTCCAATATAAACGGAAGCTTAAACTGGCCAAGGCATTGCTGCAGGATACGCAGTTGACGATGCAGGACATTGCGGAGCGGACAGGGCTCGGGGACAGTAAATATTTCAGTAAATGGTTCAAGCGCTGTACGGGTCAGACTCCTAGTCATTACCGCATACAACAAAAAGACGCCGTGACCCGAACAGATGGACACCCCGGCCTATAAATCGAACAAAAGTACACAAACATTCGAATAGATATCGGTTTTGAACCGCTTTCATAAAAGTTAAGATGAAAGCGGTTCAATTATTATAACCTCATTCAAAGGGGAGGCTGCCACAGTGAAAAAGAAAATTTCTCTTATTGTACTTGCTACAACGTTAATGGCAACTATGGTCACGGCTTGCGGGGGGAACAGTGAGAGCTCATCATCCACAGGCGCTGCGGGCTCAGGGGAGACGAAGACGCTTCGCTTTGCGACATGGGATACCGGAGACACGCTCAAGATTGAGCAAGACATCGCCAAGAAATTCGAAGCAGCCCATCCGGGCACGAAGGTTCAGGTAGAGGCTTATGCAGATGGTTTTGATCAGAAGCTTGCCGCCGGATTCGGGGCGACCAATCCGCCTGATGTGATGTATATGTGGGATTTTCCAACCTATCATCAATCTCTGGAACCGCTGGACAGCTATTCAAGCAAAGATAAAGACTTGAACATTGAAGATTTCTATCCGGGATTGTTCAATTATGGAAAAATTGACGGCAAGCTTTATGGCATTCCGGCAGGGTTCACCACACGCGTGGTCTACTACAACAAGAAGTTGTTCGATGAGGCAAAGATACCTTACCCGAAGGATGGATGGACATGGAAGGAGTTCCAGGACATCGCGGCCAAGCTCAGCGATAAGTCGAAGAAGCAGTACGGGTTCGGGGTTCGCGCAGAGAACGATACGTATGACCTACAGAGCTTCGTATGGAGCAACGGAAGCTCATTCATCTCTGATGACGGCAAAACGATTGAAGGATTTATGAACAGCAAAGAGACAGCTGAGTCCATCCAGATGCTCGGCGACATGGTTAAGAACGGTTCGGCTGTGCTGACCGGAGGCAAAGGCCAGCAGAGCGGAGATGATATTTTTAAAGCAGGTAAAATCGCCATGTGGGAGAGCGGTATCTGGCCGCTGGAATCGTTCAAGAAGGCAGGCATAAATGTAGGTACGGTCGAAATCCCGGCCTTCCCTGGCAAACCGGTCAAAGGGGTGCTTGCGGAGTCCGCTTTGTCCATCGCCAAGGATTCGAAGCAGAAAGATCTGGCCTGGGAATTCGTGAAATTCTATGTGTCTAATGATTCTATCAAGATGCGTGTGGCGGATTTGCCTGTACGGGTCAGTGTCGTTAATGAGCTGAAGAAAGATCAGGACCCGCTCTATAAACCTTATTACACGATGCTGGAGCGTTCCAGCAACACACCGGCATTCCTGCTCAATCCGAAATGGAATGAAGTGAACCGTCAGCTCTCTGCGGCGGTGGAAGCGGTTATGCACGGCGAAAATGCCCAGGAAGTGCTGAATCAGGCTGTTAAAGAAAGTGAACGTTATTTGAAATAACACATTTACAGAAAGAAGGTTAAGAGATGGCTCAGACCTTTCTGCATCAAGCAGGGGAACCTATAGCCCAGCTCAAGCCTACACGAAAACGTAGATGGGGTGGGGTTGTTCCCTACCTCTTCATTTTTCCCTGGATCTTCGGATTCCTCGTGTTCACCTTGGGGCCATTGTTATTTTCCCTTATCATCTCTTTTTTCGATTGGCCGATTGTCGGCGAAGTACGCTTTATCGGGTTTGGCAATTATGCGGATATGTTTACGGATGACCCGTTGTTCTGGACCTCACTCGGGGTCACCCTCAAATTTGCGGCTCTGTTCGTTCCATTGAACATCATTGTGGCGCTTGGGCTTGCGATTCTCCTGAATCAGAAGACACGGGGCAGTGCCATATTCCGAACCGCCTTTTATATTCCCTCCGTTATATCAGGCGTCGCTCTGGCTATGATCTGGTCTTGGGTATACAGCGGTGATTATGGGATTCTGAATTACTTCCTGTCCCTGATCGGCATTCAGGGCCCTGATTGGCTCAACGATAAGCAGTGGTCATTAGTAGCGATGGTGTTCGCAAGTCTCTGGGGACAAGGCTCGATGATGCTGATCTTTTTGGCTGGTCTCAAAGGGATTCCGAAAGATCTTTATGAATCCGCTTCCATTGATGGGGCAAGCAAGATCAGACAATTCTTCAGTGTGACGATTCCGATGATCACGCCGACGATTTTATTCAACTTGATTACTTCCATCATTGCAGCCTTCCAGCAGCTGACCCTGGCTTTATTGCTGACCGGAGGCGGTCCAATGAAAGCAACTTATTTCTATGCCATGTACATGTATGAGAATGCGTTTAAGTATTTCAAAATGGGGTATTCGGCAGCTAACGCCTGGTTCATGTTCCTGATCGTGCTCAGCTTGACCTTCATTGTGTTCAAATCATCGGAAGCCTGGGTGTTCTACGAAGGTGAAATGAAGAAGAATCCTCAGGAGAAGCTGAAGGCTCAAGGAAGGAGACGTTCTTTGTGAAGAAAATACTCGTATACGTGCTGCTGCTCTTTTTTTCACTGTTGTTCATAGCCCCGCTGTTCTGGGCGGTTACGACTGCACTTAAGTCACAGTCCGAGCTTTATCTTTTTCCACCAAAATGGATTCCTTCTGTATGGAAGTTCAGCAATTTTGCAGAGGCATGGAACATTCAACCCTTCAATATGTTTCTGAAAAACACACTGATTATTACCATCCTGTCGACGTTCGGTCAACTGATTTCATGCACGCTCGTTGCCTATGGATTCGCCAGATTTCAGTTCAAGGGCAGGGACTTTTTGTTCCTGGTTGTGCTCGCAACGATGATGATTCCCTGGGAAGTCACTATGATCCCGCAGTATATGCTGTTCAACTTTCTGGGATGGATTAATACGCTCAAATCCCTTATTGTACCGTCTTTCTTCGGGTCCGCCTATTTCATTTTCCTGCTGCGGCAGTTCATTCTCACCATCCCGCGTGAGCTGGACGAAGCAGCTACAATCGACGGAGCCAATAAGCTAACCGTATTGACGAGGATTATTGTCCCGCTGATGGGGCCTTCGCTAATCCTGGTCGCTGTGTTCCAGGTCATGGGATGTTGGAACGATTATCTCGGGCCGCTCATTTTCCTTAACGACCAGGCGAAATACACATTGACCCTGGGGCTCTCACAGTTCAAAGGGATGTACGGTGTGGATATGCAGTCTATTATGGCGATTACTGTTCTGATCTCGATCCCGCCGCTGGCAATCTTCTTTTTCGCTCAGCGCTATATCGTTGGAGGCATTGCGACTACGGGTATTAAAGGTTAGTTGCCGTTACGGTTACGGGAAGTTAATAGAGAATGGGAAATTTGACAAGGAACAGAGAACAGAACTGAACAGATAGCACACAGTGCAGAGTAGAGAAAAGAGAGGAGAAATGAACCATGACACAGCAAACTATCGGGAGGGATTGGGATGATCTTGGCGTCCTTCAGCGGGGGCGGGCCAAAAGCCGGGCCTACTTCATCCCCTATTCTGACTGGTCAGAGGCACTAACTTACAATAGGGGAAGCTCACCCTGGTTCAAATCCTTGAACGGCATGTGGAAGTTCAACTATGCAAAAGGGCCAAAGTGGGCTCCGGACCACTTCTACGAGGAGGAGTATGATACTTCCGGCTGGGATGAGATTCAGGTACCGGGGCACTGGCAGCTACAAGGTTACGGAACTCCGCATTATACGGACTTATATTATCCGTTCCCGGCAGACCCCCCGCATGTGCCTGACGAGAATCCGACAGGCAGTTATGTGAGAGCGTTCATATTGCCCGAATTCTGGAACGGGCGGAATGTCGCCATTAAGTTCGACGGGGTGGATAGTGCGTTTCATATCTGGGTGAACGGTAAATCGGTCGGCTACAGTCAGGGCAGCCGCCTGACCTCAGAATTCGATCTCACTCCTTATGTGAAACCGGGCCACAATACCTTAGCCGTTAGAGTGTACCAATGGTCGGACGGCAGTTATCTGGAAGATCAGGATATGTGGTGGATGAGTGGGATTTTTAGAGATGTGTATCTGCTCTCCGAGCCGTCTTCGCTCCGCATTGCCGATTATCGGATTATAACGGAACTGGATGAATTATGCCGTGATGGGATCTTGTCCGTTCAAGTGAATATACAAGGGGAAGCTGCTGTACAGGGCCGTCTGCGGCTTGAGCTGCTTAAACGGAGTGGTGAATCTGTTGCATGGGCTGAGGATCGGGTTACTGCAGGAAGAGATGTGCAGCTTGTAATGCCGGTAGGTCATCCGGAACTGTGGAGTGCGGAATCCACCAATTTATATCATCTGCTGATCACTTTGCGGGATGAAAGTGGAGAGACGGTAGAGATGACGGCCCAGCGGGTTGGATTCCGCACAGTTGAGGTGCGCGGCGGACAATTTCTGGTGAACGGAAAGGCGATTCAGCTCAAGGGTGTCAACCGTCATGATCATCACCCTGATACAGGTCGCACAGTCACTGTATCCACCATGCTACAGGATATCAAGATGATGAAGCAGCACAATATCAACGCCGTAAGAACCGCCCACTATCCGAATGATCCTCGGTTCTATGATCTGTGTGATGAGTACGGCTTATATGTTATGGAAGAGACCGATCTGGAGACACACGGGTTCGAGCTGCTTGGCAACATTTCCAGACTCAGTGACGATCCCGCCTGGCAGGAAGCCTATGTGGAGCGCGTTCAGCGGATGGTTGAGCGCGACAAGAATCATCCTTCCGTGATCTTCTGGTCGCTTGGGAATGAGTCCGGCTTCGGCTGCAATTCCCGAGCGAGGGCGCAGTGGTGCAGAGAAGCTGACCCGACACGACTTATTCATTACGAAGAAGATCGCGAAGCTGAAGTCTGTGATGTGGTAAGCACGATGTACTCCTCTGTTGAGAAAATGGAAGGCTTCGGTCAGTTGACTGACCATCCGAAGCCGCATATTCTGTGTGAATTCGCGCATGCCATGGGCAACGGACCCGGTGGATTAAGACCTTATTTTGATACTTTTGACAAGTACGATAGACTGCAGGGCGGTTTTGTGTGGGAATGGATTGACCACGGGCTGAGCTGGCAGACGGGAGACGGGAAGGCTGATTACGCTTATGGTGGGGACTTCGGGGATGTGCCGAATAACAGCAACTTTGTCATCGATGGTCTGGTTCGGCCGGATCGGACACCATCACCGGGACTCCTTGAGTACAAGAANNTCGAGCCGGTTCGGGTCGAGTATATAAGCAGGAATAAGGTAAATGTGATTAACCGGTATGATTTCCTGACACTGGATCACCTTCATACTGACTGGAGCATCACCATGGATGGACGTACCGTTCAAAGCGGAGTTCTTGCACTGCCAGAGATTGAAGCGGGCGGACAGGCAGAAGTGGAGATTCCTTATGACCACAGTCTTGATGCTCTCCTTCGCAGTGAGGATGCGGAACAGTGGCTGAACATCTGCTTTTCGATCNNCGCTGACTGTCTTTGGGCGGAGCAGGGTCATGAAGTGGCTTGGGCTCAGTTTCTAATGCAGGATGAGTTGGGGAATCGTGTTGGCGATAGTCATACAGGGCATTCAGATGCCCCCTCCAATGCTGCTATCCGGATGGGAAGTCAACAGATCTGGCAGAATCTTCACTGCACAGAAGCCGCTGGGCAGATCATTCTCGCAAATGATGACTTCCGTATGACCTTTGACACGCGGAGCGGGCGAATCGGTTCGCTTCGTCTGAATGGCAAGGAACTAATGAAAGCCGGACCGCGCCTGAATTTCTGGCGTGCGCCGATCGACAATGACATGTATGTGCTACCGGACTGGCGCAAAGCGCACCTGGACCGGCTAACAGAACGCGTTGATGAGGTTAGCTGGACCCGGCTTGACGAAGGGACCATCTGCATTACTGTAAGCTCAAGGATTGCTCCGCCAGTCTTTGATTGGGGGTTCCGGTGTGTAACTACCTATACCGTAACCAGCATAGGGCAAATCACTATGGATGTGCAGGGCACACCGGAGGGAAAACCGCCAGAAATGCTGCCTAAGATTGGACTCCAGATGGAGATTCCTGGCGACCTGGATCGGGTGAAATGGTATGGCCGGGGTCCCGGTGAGAATTATTCGGACAGCAAAGAGGCATGCCGTGTTGGAGTGTATACAGCTTCAATTGATGGACTATTCACTCCATATATATATCCGCAGGAGAATGGGAACCGGATGGATGTTAGATGGATATCCGTCACAGACGCATCCGGACTTGGTCTACTTGCTGCGGGTATTCCGACTCTTGAATTCAGTGCGCGCCGTTATACGGACAAGGATCTTGAAGAGGCGAAACATGCAAGCGAGCTTGTTCCGCGTGACTTCGTCACGCTGAATCTGGATTACCGGCAGAATGGGCTGGGTAGCAACAGTTGTGGACCTGCCCAGATGCCGGATTATAAGGTAACATCGGAAGCTTTTACATTTCGTATTCTGCTCGCTCCTTTTCTATCAGAAGATACAACGCCGGAGTGGCTTGGTAGACAAATGCTGTTCGGGTTACCACAACCACAACAATGAGAGGAGGGGGCAGCATGCTCCACACACAGGATGTACTCAATTTAAGCGGAAAGATAGCTGTAGTTACCGGAGGTGCTTCAGGTATTGGCCTTGCTACGGCCGGACTGCTTGCAGATTTCGGAGCACATGTGGTTGTGCTGGACATCAATGTAAGGCAAGGGGAGCAGGCTGTTCATGAGATTAAAGGGCGGGGAGGGGAAGCAAGCTTCCACCGCTGCGATGTCTCCTCTTCGGAGGACTGCAAGCGTGCCGCTTCAGAGATTGAGAACGCGCACGGCAAAGTCGATATTCTGTTCAACAATGCGGGGATTATCCGCCGCAAGACCGTTGTCGAGCTTGAGGAAGCCGACTGGGATCTGGTGATGGATGTATCACTTAAGGGAGTCTATCTACTCTCCAAATATATGATCCCGGTGATGGAGCGCGGAGGCGGTGGCAGCATCATTAATACCGGCTCCGGCTGGGGCCTTAAAGGCGGAGACCGCGCCGCTTCCTACTGTGCAGCCAAAGCTGGTGTGGTCAACCTCACCCGGGCTATGGCCATTGATCACGGCCCCGCGAACATTCGCGTGAACTGCGTGTCCCCGGGCGACACGGATACGCCGCTTCTGCGCGATGAAGCCAAGCAGCTTCAGCAGGACGAAGCTGCCTTCCTGGTGGCCTCGGCGGGGGGGCGTCCACTGGAGCGGCTGGGTACACCACGTGATATCGCGAATGCAGTGCTGTTTCTGGCCAGCGATCTGTCTTCCTGGATCACCGGAAGTGTAATTGTTGTGGACGGTGGAGGCATTGCCTAACGACTAAAGAAATGAACACTTTAAATCAACTTTTTAAGGACGGAGGCGTTAACCTTGTCTGAACACAGAACTTATGCCCATCCCTATATCCCGAACACAGTACCGGAAGTCCGGGAGGCCATGCTGAAGGAAATCGGCCTGAGCTCCATCGACCAGCTGCATGATGCGATTCCGGACAGTCTGAAGCTCAAGCGGGAGATGAATCTTCCTCCAGCTATGAATGAATATGAACTTCGTCGGCATATCGAGGCTCTGCTTGCGAAGAACAAGCATGGCGCCGATTATATCAACTTCCTCGGAGCGGGCTGCTGGCAGCATTTCGTTCCGGCTGTATGCGATGAAATTAATCAGCGCTCGGAGTTCGTGACGGCTTATGCAGGAGAGCCTTACGAAGACCACGGCCGATTTCAGTCCTTGTTTGAGTATCAGAGCCTGATGGCCGAACTCGTCGATATGGACGTAGTTAACGTTCCTACCTTCGACTGGGCACAGGCGGCCTCTACGGCTATCCGAATGGCAGGTCGGATTACAGGCCGCAGGATTGCGCTGCTCTCCAGATCTGTCGATCCGGATAAAGCCAAGATCATAACCAATTACTGTACACCTGTAATGGAAATTAGGTATGTGGAGATTGATCCGATGACAGGAAAGATAGATCTGGATGATCTGCAGGGCAAGCTTGAGGAAGGAACGGCGGCGTTCTACTTCGAGAATCCGGGTTACCTCGGAGTTATTGAGGATCAAGGCGCTGAAATATCTGAGCTTGTGCATGCGGTGAACGCTATCTCTATTGTGGGCGTTGATCCGATCTCCCTTGGCGTACTGGAACCACCAAGCCGTTACGGCGCTGATATTGTCTGTGGGGATTTACAGCCGCTAGGCATGCATATGAACTATGGTGGGGGTCAAGCTGGATTCATCGCTACCCGGGATGAAGAGACTTATGTGATGGAATATCCGNNCGTCCCGCCTGTTCGGTATTATTCCTACAGAAGTGGAAGGCGAGTATGGCTTCGGCGATGTGGCCTATGAGCGTACGTCCTTTGCCCTCCGGGAGAATGGGAAGGAGTCGGTAGGAACACAGACAGCACTGTGGGGAATTACCGCCGGAGTCTATCTATCCCTGCTTGGACCAGCGGGTATGCAGGAAGTAGGGGAGACCATTATGCAGAAATCCCAATATGCGGCGGATAAGCTGTGTGCCATTCCGGGGGTCTCTTTGCGATTCAAAGATACAGTCTTTTTCAAAGAATTTGTCTTGGATTTCAACGAGACCGGAATGTCTGTTACTGAGATTAACAAGTGTCTTTTGGAAGAAGGGATTTTCGGAGGAAAAGATCTGTCGTCTGCTTATCCCCAGTGGGGACAATGTGCTCTTTATTGCGTAACTGAAATTCATATGCAGTCAGATCTGAACCGGCTTGCGTCAGCTATCGAGAGCATTGTCTGCAAGGATCAATAATACACAAGAGTAGGAGGAAAGCCATGAAACGGATTCGTAGAGACCACAAGGTGCGCCGCTTTCACCAAGCCAAATGGGATGAACCGGTGATCTTCGAGCTTCACCGGTCGGGTGAGCGCGGGGTAATCCCGCCAGGCACCGAGGCTGGAATTGCCGAGGCTGTCGGCCAAGGCTCAGCCCGAATTCCATCAGCCATGCGGCGAAAAGAAGCGCCGGCGCTTCCCGAGATCGGTCAGGCCAAAGTTCTTAGGCATTATTTAAGACTCTCCCAAGAGACTTTGGGTTCGGATCTTAACGTAGAGATCGGACAGGGGACGTGTACGATGAAGTATATTCCCCGTATCAATGAAATGCTTATACGTACCCCAAATCTGATGGAGCTGCATCCACTGCAGGATGCCGGATCCGTTCAGGGCATCCTGGAAATCTACTATAAGCTGGACCAGGCGATGCGTGAAATATCAGGGATGGACGCCTTCTCGTTCCAGCCGAGCAGTGGCACCCAGGCCTTGCTGGCCATGGCTTCCATTGTCCGCGCATATCACGATTCACGTGGTGAGGGAGACCAACGGGATGAGATCATTACGACCATCTTCTCACATCCGTCCCAAGCGGCGACCGCAGCGGTTAAGGGATATAAGATCATTACACTGCATCCTGACGAAGATGGATTCCCTGATCTGGAGAAGCTGAAGAATGCCGTCTCCAAACGCACGGCGGGTTTCGTCGTGGCCAACCCAGAAGATACAGGCATATACAACCATCGTATCCGCGAGTTCACGGACGTGGTTCATGAAGCAGGAGGAATCTGCTTCTACGATCAGGCAAACGCGAATGGGCTGCTCGGCATCACCCGAGCCAAAGAAGCCGGGTTTGACATGTGTTTCTTCAACCTGCATAAGACCTTTGCCGCACCTCACATGTGCGGAGGGCCGGCTACAGGCGCTCTTGGGGTAACAGATTCCCTTAAGCGTTTCCTGCCGGGACCGCTTGTTGACTGGGACGGCAGCCGTTATGTCCTTGTAGAGCAAAGCGACGACAGCATCGGCAAAGTCCGCAGCTTCCACGGCGTGGCCCAGACTGTGCTTCGCTCCTATGCCTGGATTATGAGCCTGGGGCCGGATGGCCTTAAGAATGTGGCCCAGATCGCTGTACTGAATAACAACTACCTGTATCACAAAATTCTGCAAATCCGCGGAGCCAGCGCTCCTTACATCAAAGGTCGGCGTCTTGAACAGGTAAGGTACAGTTGGAAGCAGCTTGCGGATGAGACTGGGGTAACGACAGAAGACATCACCCGCCGGATGTGTGATTTCGGCCTGCATTATTGGACATCCCATCATCCGTACATCGTTCCGCAGCCGTTCACCCTGGAGCCGACTGAATCTTATTCGAAGGAAGATCTTGACGAATATATCGAGGCGCTGACCCATATTTCGAATGAAGCTTACACGCAGCCGGATATCGTTAAATTAGCTCCACATAGCAGTACCGTTCACAGGAATGTGGAATCTTCTCTTGATGATCCCGCACAATGGTGTATCACGTGGCGGGCTTACCTAAAGAAGACACAGCCGGTATAGGGCTTGGCCCCTACATTTAAAATATAAGAAAGTATATCTTTCACCATACTTTGCTTATATTTCTCGTAGAAACGGATGCCGTCCATTGAAGGACGGCGCAGTCGTTTCTTCTTGTTAAAAATACATTTGAAAGTAGAGGGGCTCCGTTCGTTTGGAGCCCTTCCTATTTGACTGTCTCACCAAGGAAAGGGGTTATGGGTATGTCTGGGTATATGAGGAACTTGCTGCGCCTGTCCGTCGGCGTCCGCCGGTTTCTTATGACCGAAGCCATGTATGGCATCGGCATCGGTATGTATTCGCTAGTTCTTAATTTGCATTTGCTGTCCAAAGGAATGAAGGAGGATGAAATCGGGCTGCTCATGTCCATAGGTATACTGATCATGGGGGCATTGGCTATTCCTGTATCCATATCGGCAAACCGTATAGGTCGTAAAAAGCTGCTGGTATCCGGCATCATGTTTATAGCGGCAGGAAGTGCACTTTATGCGATTGGCAATCATTCCGGCATATTCTATTTGGCTCAAACTTTGGTCTCGATTGGCCTTACTCTTGTGGAGACGACTGAGGTGCAGTTGCTATTCCACTATTGTGCCTCGCGCAAGGAAGAAGCAAGTGCCTTCTCCCTGATGTTTGCCGTGTTTACGGCATTTACCGGGGCAGGAACCCTGGCAGCCGGATACTTGCCGAATTTGGCTGATAGCGGGGAAGGCTACGGGCTTACGCTACTGCTTGCTGCACTGGTTTTCGTAGTTCACAGTATGATTAGAGGACTCTGGCTTCCCTCTGAGGGTAGGGAAAGAGAAACGGTTGGAACATCCGGAGATTTGGAAGTGAGCCACGAAGTCTCTGGCTTGAGGAAAAAGCTGCCTTCCGGCACACTCTGGTTGTTCTCGGTATTCATGGCCCTACTCGGAGGAGCGATAGCCATTACCGGGTCATTTCTTAATGTAATTGTGAAGTACAGACTGAACTGGATGGATGACAAAGTGTCAATTCTGCTGGCGGTAAGCGGAGCTATTTTGTTTGCAGCTTCTTTAATGACGCCTTACGTATTAGAACGTTTCGGCCATAATGTGGCCATCGTATCTGTCTTTTTGGTTAACATACTCGTGTTCGCCTCTTTATCCTGGGCCATGCCGGTCTGGATGTTCACAATTGTGTTTCTGGTTCGCGGGGGAGGGCTTACGATGCTTTCTAATCTGCTGGACAGCCAGTTGATGTCTGCCTTTAAGGAGCGGGAGAGGAATCTCTACGCAGGGATGAGATCCGTATTTCGGAGTCTCGGATCATCCGGCGCCGCTCTGCTTACGGGATGGATTTTGATCGGACAGGATTACGAAATGCCCTTTTTTCTGACATCGGCAGTACTGCTTCTTTGTCTGCTTTATTACATTTGGTTCATACGCCCAATTCTGGATAAAAGGCTGGAAGAATGAATCGCTGAGTACAACGTTCATAAGAATAATTCAATTCTTGACAGCAGCATGAATTACGACAGTCGAGGGAAATTGAAGATTAGAATGTACCGCATCCATTTGAATTACATAGCTTTGCAGGTTATACTTTATGAGCTACCAAGCTTATCATTTAATAGATCCGTCCTTAATAAGGCATGGATCTTATTTTTCGTATGAATATATTCATTCAGATTTGGAGGCGTAACCTTGCAGCTAATCAATCAATCAGAAATACAAGATAGGATCGACCAGCTTAAAGATCAGGATCTGTATATCCATCTTGAGATGACGACGGGAGCATACGCTGCCCATTTCGATAGTTCTAAGCACCCAGCTGCTACTTTCATTACCAATGCTGTGATCCGATATTCTCATGGATCGATTTCCGGTAACGGACCTTATCGAGTCGGCTTGAAAATGTCGCAGGGTTGGGTGTACTCTGAAGGGCTAACTCACTATGAAGAGAGTGAGACAGACCGATTGATTCTGGCCGGGCATGACAGCCAAGGCAAACTGGTCGTATCTTTACAATTAAGCCGGGAGCCGTTCTAATGGTAGAGGAGATGAGGAGTTCAGTGGAAAGACATATTCTAGTTGTATTACCGCATCCGGATGACGAGGCCTTCGGTATATCTGGAACACTTGCCAAACATGTGCAAAAGGGTACCCAAGTCACCTACGCTTGTCTGACACTTGGAGAAATGGGCCGAAATATGGGCGTCCCGCCATTTGCGAATCGGGTAACCCTCCCAGAAATACGTAAGAAGGAACTGGAAGCTTCCTGCCAAGCCATTGGAATACAGGATTTAAGGATGCTTGGTTTCCACGATAAGACGATTGAATTTGAGGATCAAGTGCTATTGGATGGAAAAATTGATGCTCTTCTAAAAGAGCTTAATCCCTCGCTGATCATTACGTTCTATCCGGGGTACAGCGTTCATCCTGATCATGATGCTACCGGAGCTGCGGTGATTCGAACCGTTGCAAGACTGCCTAAGGAGAACAGACCTCCTGTTCACTGTATAGCTTTCGCCAATAATATTGAAGAGATTGGGGAGCCAAAGGTTATCAATGATGTGAGAAGTTTCCTGAAGCAAAAGATGGCGTCCATTCAGGCGCATAAATCCCAATTCCAAGCGGCTGAGTTATTAGGAAGCAACCCGTTAGAGGATAAAGAAATCCAAGATCGTTTTGGAACAGAACATTTCTGGATTTATCCATTTGAATGATATTCGTCTAAGTCCGAGCATATACGCTCGGACTTTTTCTTTGTAGCTCACTGCTGTGGGCATGCTTTAGTTTTCCAATATAAGGAATGAATATCTGTATCTTTTATTCGAATATATGGTAAGGTTTAGGAAGTTGCTCAACCAAACCGGTTTCGTGAGACCAGGAGGTGTTTTCGTTTGAGAAAGTCATATTTCAATCTCATTTGCGGAATAGTCGTTCTTTTGCTGTTATTCACTGCATGTAGCAAGGACAGACCTAAATATGCTGAGCTGTTCGCACAGGTGGAAGAGCACCGGGCTGTGTTCATGCAGCCGCGTGAAGAAGGGCTTGCTGCTTTGCAAATTGCGGATGCTGTGGGTGAATACGATACAACCTTGGGCACAATCATGCAGGATGATGTCTTAACCGTTAATCAGAGGGAGTTCATACAGCAGATTGTGGTAGATGATAAGACCAATAAAATCATAGGTTACCGGATAGGGACGGTTTTCCCAAGATCGGAAATTGGCTATCAACATGCGAGAGAGCTGGTGCGCGCTTTCTTGGACCATTACAAACCTGTAGAAGAGGAAGAGGCTGACAAAGTCGAGAAATCAGTCCAAACGATTGACAGGATGGCTCTTCCGCTAAAGCCATTAACAGGCTCTATCGAAGAATCATGGTCATACGGCAAGGGCGAGGATAAATTGTATATAACCTACAGGATGTCGAACAGTTTTCAAAGTGATGATGAATTGCCGTTGAACTTTTATTTCAGCTATGAGGGTAAGTATGATATTTCTATACGCATTAATCCCCTTCTTTATACTATTGTTCGGACTAAATAATTGGAGGATCAAATGAAAAAGCACGACAAAATCATATCCTTCATCTTCATGCTAGTTATGACGGTGACGGCTATTTACTGGGCAATTTCGACCCATAGTTGGACTGTGATGGGCACCCTTGCTTCCTTGATCTGTTTTGTACTTTTTGTATTATTGGGGCTACGCACTATACCTGTCTTGTCAGACTTTATGCTGTCGAATACAGCAGAGAAGGTAATTCAGGAGAGAAAGGAGCGGGATAGAAAGCGGACTTGGCTTTATATTATCGGCTGGATATTGGCTAGTCGTATCCTTCTTATGCTCATTGGTTATGCATTTTTGATTATACAGAATGGTTATTCAGGGGGTCTGTTTAGCAAAATAGCCGAGACCTGGCATATATTCGGGATCGATGCTTCACATTATTTGGATATTGCTGAGAACTGGTATCTGACGGAGGGAGATCCGAAATACCATATTGTGTTTTTTCNNAATCTAATCAAAGTAGTTCATGTATTCGTAGGGAATTATCTTGTCGCTGGATTCATCGTTTCCAATATCTCTTCAATTGTCGCTGCCTTGGTCGCTTATGAGCTTGCTGCACTAGATATGCATCGGAAGAATGCCATGCGAGTCGTGAAGTATATTTTCATTTTCCCTGCCGCGTTCTTTTTCTTCATTCCGATGACCGAATCTCTATTCCTGGCTTTATCTTTGATGTGTTTATATTTTGTGCGAAAAAAAGAATGGCTCATCGGATGCTTATGCGGTGCACTCGCAGCGTTTACTCGTTCTCCAGGAGTGCTTCTTATTGTGCCGGTTGCAATTGAATTTGGACGTGATCTGATAGGCAACTATAAATTACTAGATAAAAAAGCGCTTATACATAGAATCGCAACCTCCGTTGGCTGTCTTGCTATCATATCAATGGGTCTGCTTGCTTATCTATTTATCAATTACTATGTTACGGGAAATCCGTTTCAGTTCAGTATTTACCAGAGGGAGCATTGGTCTCAGCGGTTTTATCTCTTTTTTGATACGGTAAGATATCAGATGGAATATGCTGTAGGCACCTTTAAGAGTGGAGATAGTCGTTCTTTCCTCGGCATGTGGCTACCCAATTTAATCGCTATATTCACAGCACTAATTATCATGTTCATGGGTGCGAAAAAGTTAAGGCCTTCATACACCGCCTATTTCATCGTGTATTTTGCGTTCGTAGTGGGTGCTACTTGGCTGCTGTCAGCCCCGCGTTATTTGCTTGTTGCATTTCCACTAGCTTTTGCTGCTGTCGCGCTCACTGAAGAGAAGTCAAAGGATGTTGCGCTTACTGTAGTGTCAGTTGTGGGGAGTCTTCTGTACCTAGCTATGTTTGTAGCGGGATATCCAGTGTATTGATGAATCATGTTAAAATAGGAGGACGTCTAAACGCGTTCTTCTTTTTTTTGCGAAAAACCTTATAGAAAGGATGGTGGGTATGAAGATTGATTACGACAATCAGGTGATCGAGTTTAATGTTCAATATGGAAATGGCAAGAAAATCTCCATTCATATAGATTCGTCAGGGCGCATAACGCTCAAAGTTCCCAAGAAAACAAGTGAAGAGACGATTAAAAGCGTGGTAGAACGTAATGGGAAACTAATAGTGGAGAAGCTGAACAGCATTGCGGCAGTGGCAGCGGAAAGCCCTAAGACTGGAGAGTATGAAGATGAAGGTAAGTTCCTGTATCTAGGTAAATATTATGCTCTGCAAGAGCTAATAGAGACAGGAGATTTGAATGAAGAAGAGCTTAAACTTAAGCTGAAGAAATTCTATTTCTCGAGTTGTAAGAAGATTGTAGGTGAGAGGATTAATAGATATCAGACACAGCTTAGAGTAAAGCCAAAGACCATTGACATTGTTGAGTCTAGAACCAAGTGGGGAAGCTGTAGCTCGGATAAAAAGCTAACCTTTAACTATCGCCTAGCGATGGCTCCTGTGGAGGTTATCGATTATGTGATCATCCATGAACTATGCCATTTGCTTCATATGAATCATGATCGCTCCTTTTGGCGACGGGTTGGAAGCCTAATGCCGGATTATAAGGAGAAGGAAGAGTATTTAGCTAGATACGGGCGTGCTATGACGCTGTGATAATAAGGGTGCAATTTGCAATTCAGATGGCCCATTTTCTGGTGAATAAAAGGAAGATAAGAGGTAAAACTATTTTCACTAATAGAACTGGGAAAAATTTAAATGCGGAGGTAAATGATGACACGGAATAAAGGAAATACACAACGCCAGATTCGAGCTTCAATTCTTTGTCTGATCTGTGCATGCACTGTCCTATTAAGTGGCTGTTCTAAAGCTGCCAATGAAACCACACAAGTAACCACAGAAGCGCCTACAACAGAAGCGACTGCACCTGCGGCTACGAACAATGCAACAGAACAACCCAATACTTCGTCCGGTACAAATACAGAGGGAATTCCGGCGGGTGTTAGCGTTCAGAGAGTGATTAAGGAAGTCACGTTAAAGGATGGCTATCATAAAAAGATTGAGCTGCTGACAGACGGTGGCAAGCGGGTCACCATTACGGATTCGACTCAAAAGATTGTTTTGCAGCAGATTGAATATGATGGGAAGATTAGTGCAGTTAATGGTAAACAGGTTACGGTTAAAGTCGAAGGTGGGGGAGAGCAGACCATAACCATTCCCGATCATGTAGTGATTGAAGATGAGGACAAGCTTGGGTTGATGCCAGGTGTTGAAATCGAGTGGGCAGTGAATGCCGAAGGTCAAATCGAAAGTGTTGAACTGGAGGATTAAAGAGATACCGAGGTGGCTGGCTAGATGAAATTTCTAATCGTATTTGGTAGTATAGTGGTTCCCATCGCAATGCTAATGATACAACGGAAATGGATAAAGTGGCGTATTGTTTTCAATGTAGCTTCTGTGTTGTCTACGCTTATTTTAGGCAATATTTCTGCCCTAGCCATATATGAAATATTAAGAGATAACACGGTATTTATGACCTCGATCCATGCGATTTTTCTGAATCCAATGTTCCTTTTGACAGGAGCATATCTTGGAGTATATCTGGTCTATCGATTGATGTTGATCTCGTATGAAGAAGTTTATATATGATTTAATTAAAAATAGGAGTGTCCCCGTGAAGGGAAACTCCTATTTCTGTTAAACAGCGGAAGGCTAAGAAGACTTTCCTACAACACTGGTTCCACTCTTCGTGATTTTGTACGTAATAACGTCGCCATTCC
This sequence comes from Paenibacillus sp. UBA6285, assembly GCA_002438345.1. Taxonomy (GTDB): domain Bacteria; phylum Bacillota; class Bacilli; order Paenibacillales; family Paenibacillaceae; genus Paenibacillus_AQ. The sequence goes on along the minus strand of DJUJ01000095.1, from coordinate 30,755 downwards.
AGAAGTGGAATTTAAGACTCACTTCACCGTCTTTTACATCTTTAAAGAACGCTGGAAGCAGCTTGATTTCTTTCGTGTTATAAGATGGTGAGAAGGTATTGCCGAACTCCTTGAATGGAGTCCAGTCTTGAGGGCCTGCATTTCCTCCAGCGCTATATACAGCCTTCATCGTGGCAAGCTGGCTACCATTAAAGGTAGTCGGAATAGCAAACGATTCGGTCGTCCCTTTAGCATTGCTTAATTTGGTAGTGTCATTCACGATGACCTTTAGTCTCCATGCAACACCTTTGTTGAATTTCAGCGTTAACACGGCATTTTCACCTTATTTTTGAGAAGCTGTGAGTTTTTTGAGTTGGCTGGCTTTGAGTGTGAGCTCCTCGCCATTCAAGGTGTAATCTTTGCCCTTGGTTAAATATTTCCCATTTACACTAATCGTGGTTAGCTTATTGCCGTTTAGGTTCAGCTTCACCTTGGTGTCTTTGATCGTTGCACCTTTTTTTAGATAGACCAGATCGCTTTCGGTGCTGGAGGAACGTTCCTTCAGACCAGACATTAATACGTTGTGCAGCTCGGAATCGGACCACTTATACGTTTTGCGGTTGAAATGCTGCCCGTTATCCCAGAGCATGGAGGTCATTTTCTTTTCTTTTAAATAATAGGTCAGATACTCGAAGAATTTCAGCTTCTCGCCTTGTTCAATCACACCTGTGTCTTTATCGAATCCAAGCAGTCCGAACTCACCGACGATGACAGGGATTCCTTTGGCTACGAATGTGTTGTAAACGTTATCAAAAGTTTGGGTGATATCGTTTTTTATATCTTTTTCAAATGTGGTGTAGCCAGCGATATTCACACTAAACGGCCAGAAGCCATAATAGTGAACGGTCGCGATAATATTCGGGTCGTTTAGAGCTGTGATCGTCTTGTAGAGCTGATCCATTCTAGGCTGCGTAGGAGAAGTCTCTAATGAAGGTAGAACTAGTGGGCGTACATCGTTCTTTCCACCGGAGTTCCGAACGATCTGATGGAAGGAGGTGTTGAGCTCAGTAAGCATTTGCTCCATCTTC
>DJUJ01000095.1:17569-29669 GCA_002438345.1 Paenibacillus sp. UBA6285 | reverse complement strand
CATCTGTGAAGCGGGGTTCATTGATGCTTTCGAACATCAGCTTATCGGATTTATCCTTGAAGCGGTCCGCAATTTGAGTCCATGCTGCATTATAACGCGCCAGCGTCTCATCATGCTTCTCTTCCATATGGCTTACCCATAACCAGGAGTCGTGATGGACATTGATCATGACATAAAGCTTGGCGTCCAGCCGACAACTTCTTCGAACACGGTCGAGGTAAGCTTTTTCTATGGTGTAGTTCGGTGCTTCGCCTATGTGTGAATCCCAAGTGATCGGAATTCGGATGCTTTTGTAGCCTTGTGCGGATAAGAAAGATTTCTGGATTCGAGTAGTCATTGAATTCTCCTTTGTAAGATAATTTTTGAGGATGCTTAAACCTGGCCTTGCCTCAGTACTTAGTGGTTAGATGAAAACGAACACCTCCATTATTTTTTTGTTAACGCTTACCAAATACCCTGACATAGAACATTTCTAGTGAGTACCTTACTAATTTGTGGTAAATTCATATATGAATTAGTGATTTCCATTTATCTTAATGTGATGGAGGATGGTTTTGAGCTGAGAGAAAAAGAGTATATTGTGGTTAAAATGATCTGATATTCAATAGGATTATCGCCAACTACTTGTTATATAAAAAACAAATATTACATGACAAATGCATATATATTAGATATGATGGAGCATGGAAAATTTAATATTAGCAATAGGTGCCAATTATGAATGTTTCGGAAACACAATCATAGATTGGTTAAATGGAAAGCGGGTGTGAATCCCGCGCGGTCCCGCCGCTGTGAAAGAGGAGTCCTTGCAAGGTACCACTGGGAAACTGGGAAGGTAGCAAGGGTGATGATACTTGAGCCAGAATATCTGCCTATTTCTGTTACACCATCAAACTCTACGAGCGATAGAGAGGTGCTTGATATAGTATTTGCAGCTATTATTGCGCTTCACTATCTTAAACCTCTTAACGTTTATGTTGAGTGGTTTTTTTGTATTGTTAAATAAGTTTACTCTGTTTTTTATCATAGGAAGTGAAGGGAAGGGTTAAGAAAAAATGAAGAAAAATAAGTTTTTAGCTTGGTTACTCATTGTAGCTGTATTTATCACGACATTTTCTACAAGTATAGTTCCGGCTCATGCCGATGGAGCAAATGCTGTAATTAAAGGGTATGTAACTATATCCGTAGAAAAATTCACATTGGGTCAAGGGTATATTAAGGAACCTATTAAAGTTCCGTTCTACGAAGGGGACAATGGCGCATCACTAATAACACGTGCGCTAGGAGAAGGTAATTATAGAAACTATGGAAGTATAGATAGTGGTTTTTATTTATCTGAAGTTAAAGATAGTGGCAGAAGTGAAGTGAATATACCGCAATATATTCTAGATATGATTTCAGCCGATGGGAATACAGTCGGTGCTAAGGCAGACCCAGAGTGGTTGAGTCAGTTTGACTATACCTCCATGTCGGGTTGGATGTATGCCGTAAATAATGAATTTCCTCAGGTAGGGATGACTGATTATCATCCTCAAGACGGTGACATCATCCGAACACAGTTCACTACTTATGGCTATAGTTCTGATCTTGGTGGCTGGGGAGAACCACCATTTCCATTTGCGAATAAGGATGCTTTAACTGCTGAAATTGCAGAGATTAACAGTGATCCGAATAAAGAAAGTATTTTGGATAGACCAGTAGTACAAAAGGCAGTTTACCAAGCCTATTCGGTGCTCGAAAATATGGAAAGCTCCCAAGTAAGTGTAGATCATGCGCTTGTTGGGCTTACCAATTCTTTAGATATAGAGCCACCTGTTATTACTGTGAGTGGTATTCAGGATAATCAGGAAGTATCCGATAAAGATTTAAGTTTCAGAGTAGCTGTCACAGATAATGTATATAACGGTATCATTCCGGTAGTGCAATTAAATGGAGTTGCTCTATCTGCTACTAATGGTGAATATAAGGTTTCTCTTAACCCAGGTGGTAATGTAATCACNNTTATCAAATTACCTACAAAATAAACGCTACAACTGGAGTCAAAGAACAGTTAGATAAGAGCCTTGCTTATATTCTAAACACCGTAAAGAACCCGTCATTTGGAACAGGTAGCGGAGAATGGTCAATTCTTTCTCTAGCACAGGCCAATTATGAAGTACCAAATGGTTATTACGATCTCTACTACAACAACGTAGCTAAGAAAGTAAAGGAATTAATGAAGGATGGGAAACTCGATGCTACTAAAAGCACAGAGCATTCCAGAGCGATTCTAGGACTCACCTCTATCGGAAAAGATATCACAAATGTTGCAGGTTATGATCTAATGAATGCACTCGCTGATTATCAATATGTTCTGAAGCAAGGGAATAATGGTCCCATATTTGCTCTGATTGCACTAGATAGTCATAACTATGATATCCCAGTATTATTCCCTAATCCTGATAAAGATGGAGTAATATATCAAAGTACAAGGGAAAATCTGGTTCAGTACATCTTAGATAAAGAAGTTAAAAAGGGTACAGATGACGCTGGTGGTTGGGCATTAGGAGTAACCAAAGCCGATGTCGATATGACCGCGATGGCGATGCAAGCTCTTGCACCTTATTACGCAACTAATACAAGTGTAAAAGCTGCTGTAGATCGGGCGATCAAATGGCTATCGAGTACCCAAAATGATCAAGGCGGATATACAAGCTGGGGAAGTACAAGCAGCGAAAGTATCTCGCAGGTAATAGTAGCCTTAACTGGTGTAGGCGTAGATCCACACATTGACCCTAGGTTTGTAAAAAAAGGGAATTCGCTTATTGATGCACTGCTTACCTTCGCAGGACCGGATGGTGGATTTAAACATATTCTAACCGGAAAAGTAGATGGAATCGCAACGGATCAAGGTACGTATGCACTTATTGCTTACGATCGTCTGATCAATCATAAGAACCGTCTATTTGATATGAGTAATGTGGTAATTAAGCAACCAGAGGAAACGAAAGAAATAGAAGTAACGTTACCCTCAGGAGATAAACCTAAAGTTGTCATTTTTCAAAATAGTAATAATTATATTCTTCCGATAAATTCAGGGGATAGCAACAAAGAAATTACAGTGGAGATCCCGGAATATAAGCAATCCACAGTAAGTGNNTAATTTACCTAGTAACAGTAATCTGCCTAAGTTAGAGGGTACCAAAGGTAACGTATCTGTAGCCATTCCTAAGGGTGCACAAGTTACAAGTGGAGATTCCTCTAAGGTTGAATTGCTATCACCTACAACGGGCACAGAATCTGCGCTAAAAGATAGTCTGAATCAGATTATTTCTGGGGACAAGAAGCTGGAGAGCATTATTCAAGCTTTTTCCATGGGTGGCAGCGCAAGAGTAGAATTTAATCAATTTATAACATTAACCTTTAAGGGACTTAAGGGAAAAGATGCAGCTTATATTCAAGACGGCACACCTCATACGATTCAAAAATTTGCAAGTGATGCCTTAGGTTTAGCGAGCGACAAGCTTGAGTACGCCTATGATGACGGAAATGATTTAATTGTAAAAACCAAACACTTCACGGATTACATTGCTTACACTTCCAGTGCAGTACAAACGCCTGGTGGTTCAGGCAATGGATATGTAACTTTATCCGTGGATAAGCTTACGATCAATAAAGGGTATGTTGTTCCATCTGTACAGGTAGATCTACAACCAGGTGACACAGCATGGTCTGTGCTAAAAAGATTACTAGATAGCCGCGGTATCGAATTCAGTGAATCTTGGAGCAGTAAATACGGAAGTGTTTATGTAGAATCGATCGCAGGCGATGGGGAATTTGACCATGGCAGCGGTAGTGGATGGATGTATAATATGAATGGATATTATCCTGGGTACGGGGCATCTCAATATACCCTGAATCCTGGAGATAGTATTCAGTGGCGTTATACTACGGATTTGGGTGAGGATATAAATGCAGGTATGCCAACCTCAACCCTGCCTAAACCTAGCGGTACTCCTGCTCCGGGTGGTGCAGTCGGTGGTGGTGATCCGAATGCGAGCCCAGCTCCAGTAGAGACTCCTAAGGTTCCTAATCAGAATACGAATGATATCAAACAACTGTATAAAGACGCCGATAAGATCTCACCATGGGCATATTCAGCGATTGAAACAGCTACAGTAAAAGGATATATCCAAGGTAACAATGGTCAGGTGAATCCGAAAGATCATATTACAAGAGCAGAGTTTACTAAGATCCTAGTTTCTGCATTGGAACTTGATATTAAGAGTGATAAAGGAATTACCTATAAGGATGTTGCTCTAGGCGATTGGTTCTATCCATATGTGAATGCTGCTCATAAGGCAGGTCTAATTACAGGTTTTAATAATGAATTTAAACCAAATGACAAGATTACTCGCGATCAAATGGCAGCAATTATCGTTAGAGCATTATCAATCCCAGCTACGAAGCCAGGGACAGCTATCAAAGACATCAATACCGCATCCGCATGGGCAAAGGCAGACGTGGAAACCATTGTTGCCACTGGACTTATGTTAGGTGATAATAATCAATTTAAACCTAAAGAGTTTGTAACAAGAGAAATGGCAGCCGTTGTAGCCACTAGATCCCATGATTATAAGAGTGGGAACAAAGTGGTTAGTCCAAATATTCAGAACACAGCAGTTACTCCATACATTGAGAACACAGCAGCTTTTTTGCAAAAAACAGTGACAAACCCGGTCATCTCCACGATTGGTGGGGACTGGACAGTGTTCGGGTTGGCACGTTCTGGTGTAAAGGTTCCAGATAGTTATTACGCTAAGTACTATGCGAATGTAGAAGCAACCCTTAAAGAAAAATCAGGGAAGCTGCATAGCGTAAAATATACGGAATATGATAGAGTTATTTTGGCATTATCTTCAATCGGCAAAAATATTGATAAAGTGGCGGGTTATAACCTGCTTGAACCGCTCGCTGATTTTGATACTTTAATCAAGCAAGGTATCAATGGACCTGTGTTTGCTCTTATCGCACTGGACAGCAATCATTACGAAATTCCAGTGGTTAAGAATGTAAAGACACAGACGACTAGAGAGATGCTCATTGATTTTATTTTGGGCAGAGAGATCAACGGTGGCGGATGGGCACTAGGCAGTAATGCTGCTGCGGCAGATCCAGATATCACTGGGATGGTTATTCAAGGCTTGACCCCGTATTATAAAACTAATGCCAAAGTAAAGGCTGCTGTAGATCGTGGAATTGCTTGGTTATCCAAGACACAAACAGCAGACGGTGGTTTCGCAAGCTGGGAATCTACGAACTCCGAGAGCATTGCTCAGGTGATTGTAGCTTTAACTGGCCTTGGCATAGATCCACATAAGGATTCCAGATTTATTAAGAATGGACATTCCGTGGTGGACGCTTTGCTTGGCTTTGCTGCACCTGAAGGAGGCTTCTATCATGTGAAGCAGGGTGGAGTAGGCAACGGCGGCGCGAAACCAGGAGAAGTAGATCTAATGGCTACGGACCAGGCTATGTATGCACTGGTTGCGTATGATCGGTACGTTAAGGGTCAGACGCATCTTTATGACATGACAGATGTTAAATAGAATTTAATTTAGAGAAATAAGCAAGGGTAGCATGTGTACCCTTGCTTATTATTTAAGGTGGGAACTTAAGTAATGAACAAGAAAAAATGGCTAACAGCAATACTAATTATAGGCGTCCTGGCGATCGCCTTCTTTTGGGGCGGGAATTACCAGAAGAGCCCGAACAAGGTTGCGAGTAACAGCGCTGAGTCTCACGTTGTAGAATCAGACAACACTGCTTCCAATCAGAATGTTGATGCAGAGCCTACAGCGTCAAGCGATGCCGAGACAACGGAGATAGTACCGTCAGCTACGCCTAGTGAAACAGCTAAGCCCGTCGAAACGGTAACGCCAACTGAAGAGGTTAAGCCATCAGAAACGGCAACGCCAACAGAAACTGCATCAACAGAAGTTGTAAAGCCGACAGCAACACCAAAAGCGGATACAAAGGCACAACCGACCGCATCACCGAAAGCGGCTAAAACGTCCACACCGGATTCTAAAGTAAAGAAACCAGAAACCAAAGTAGCGACAACAGAAACGAAGCAGGAACTGAAAAAGGATAAATTTCTTACTGATCCAGTCCCAACAGGCAAACCTAAGCCAGTGGAATGGCAAGATGCAACGGTAGATAAGAAAAAAGCATTAACGGCTACATTGTCCGTCTCGGCGGCAACGATTTTAGATAACATGGATATTTTTAATGAGGCTAAGCTTGAAGTATTGCCGGCAGATGGTATCATTTATAAAGCGCAAAAGGTAACCTTCTATGAAGGCGAGTCTGTGTTTGATGTTTTACTAAGAGAGATGAAGAAGAATAAAATCCATATGGAATTTAGTATGACTCCGATCTATAACAGTAATTATATTGAAGGCATAAATAATCTGTATGAATTTGATGCTGGAGAGCTTAGTGGATGGATGTACAAAGTAAATGGTTGGTTCCCTAACTACGGCAGTAGTCGTTATGTTCTTAAGGATGGCGATGTCATTGATTGGGTATATACTTGTGATTTAGGTCGAGATGTAGGTGGTAATGGAGCCACAGGAGGAGCACAGAAATAATGAAGGATAGCTTTTCTACCTTTCATCCGTTTGTGAATTTTCTTTATTTTGTCGTTGTCTTGCTGTTTAGCATGGTGTTCATGCATCCGATTTTTCAGGCTATTGCGCTGATTAGTGCTATAGTCTACTCCTTTATGTTAAAAGGAAAAAAGGCGATCAAGTTTAATTTGCTGTACATGATCCCTTTTCTGCTGTTTATGGCAATTATGAATCCTGTCTTTAATCATCAAGGGGTAACGATCCTGTTCTATTTGAATAACGGAAACCCCATTACGATGGAATCCATTCTTTATGGCGTGGCAGCGGCGTGTATGTTTGTGACGGTAATCATATGGTTCTCCTGTTATAACGTCGTGATGACCTCGGATAAGTTTATTTATATATTCGGAAAAATACTGCCGGCACTGTCGTTGATTTTTTCGATGGTGCTTCGTTTTGTTCCTAGATATTTAGCGCAAATCAAGGTGATTTCAAATGCTCAAAAATGTATAGGCAGGGATGTCTCACAGGGGAATCTTCTCGCGCGAGCACGGAATGGGATAACGATCCTCTCGATTATGACCACCTGGGCTTTGGAAAATGCGATTGAGACGGCGGATTCCATGAAATCAAGAGGGTATGGATTGCCGGGACGTACAAGCTTTTCGATCTTCCGTTTAGATGCCCGGGACAAAGTAGTACTCTTGATCATGACAGGCTTAATTGCGATGGTAGCCGCCTCTGCAGCGATGGGTGAGAACACGATGAGATATTATCCGACCATTCAAGCGAGCGCAATTTCGCCCTTTAGTATCCTTGTATATATCGCTTATTTTGCGCTATGTATGATCCCTGTGCTCATCAATATGGTGGAGGCAATGAAATGGAAATCTATCGAATCGAAGAACTAAGTTTTACCTTTCCTGAACAAGAGCAAGCGGCTCTTTCGAATATTAATCTTACGATTGCAAGCGGAGACTTCATTACGATTTGTGGAAAGTCAGGCTGCGGCAAAAGCACCCTGCTTAGACAACTGAAAACAATCCTAACCCCACACGGCAAACGCCAAGGGGCAATTTATTATAAGGGTCAACCTGTAGAAGAGATCGATCAACGGACACAAGCAGCGGAAATCGGTTATGTACTCCAAAGTCCGGACAATCAAATTGTGACTGACAAGGTGTGGCATGAGCTGGCCTTTGGTCTTGAAAGCTTAGGCTATGACAATTCTACGATTCGTCTGCGTGTGGCTGAAATGGCGAGTTTTTTCGGGATTCAGACCTGGTTTCATAAAAATGTGACTGAGCTTTCGGGCGGTCAGAAGCAACTGCTCAATTTAGCTGCGATTATGGCTATGCACCCTTCGGTTCTAATCCTTGACGAGCCCACCTCTCAGCTAGATCCTATCGCGGCTTCGGATTTTCTGGAGACGGTCAAAAAGATAAATCGAGAGCTTGGAACAACCGTTATCATGACCGAGCATCGGCTAGCGGATGTTGTTCCGCTCACGAGGCGGCTGATTGTTCTGAATGAGGGAGTCGTGATTGCCGATGATACCCCGCAAAGGGTAGGAGAAACTTTAAGCAAGCTGAAGCATCCGATGTTTCTGTCCATGCCCTCGCCGATGCAAATTTACGCGGGAGTAGATCATGACTTAGCGTGGCCTGTTACAGTGAAGGAAGGACGTCAATGGCTGGATGCTTTTATTAAAGATAAGACTCCTGCAACGATGGTAGAATCTCAGCCAAGCTCGAAAGGGGACGGCCCTGTAGTCATAAAGTTCAAGGATGTATGGTTTAAATATGAGAAAAACGGACCGGATATCATTAAAGATTTATCGTTTGAAGTAAAGCAGGGGCAGTTCTATTGTATTGTGGGTGGGAACGGCACGGGCAAGACTTCAACCCTGTCACTGATGAGCGGTATCCTTCAGCCCTATAGAGGAAAGGTTCTAATCGGTGGGAACAACCCTGCGAAGATGAATGCCAAGGAACTGTTTACTAACAACATGGGCATCCTCCCGCAAAATCCGCAAACGTTATTTGTGAAAAAAACAGTCGAGTTAGATTTATACGAAATGTTATCCCAGCTCCCTTTAACGAAGGAAGAAAAAGCGGCTAAAGTTGAGGCCGTGGTTAAGTTCGCAGAACTGGAACATCTTCTCTCGATGCATCCGTATGATCTCAGTGGTGGAGAACAGCAACGCACGGCGCTGGCTAAGGTGCTTTTGTTAGAACCGAAAATCTTGCTATTGGATGAACCGACCAAAGGATTGGATGGGCCATTCAAAGAGAAGCTAGCCATATTCTTACAAAAGCTTAATGCCGAAGGTGTCACCATCGTAATGGTTTCGCATGATGTTGAGTTCTGTGCGAAGTACGCTGAGGTTTGCGCCATGTTTTTTGATGGAAGTATTATTACGACGAACGAAGCGCAGAAGTTTTTCGCGGGAAATAGCTTCTATACTACTGCCGCCAACCGTATGGCGCGTCATGTATGGAGCGAGGGAGTAACGATAGAGGGTGTGATTGATTTATGTCAACGAAGCAGGTAACGGGTCGTCGTTTGAGTCGTCGAACTTTATTAGCGGCACTACTAATTTTTATAGTTATTCCAGCTACAATTTTGTTAGGCATCTTCGTTCTAGACGATCGAAAATATTACTTTATTAGTCTCTTGATCGTTATCTATACGATGATTCCTTTTGCGATGGTGTTCGAGAATCGGAAGCCGCAGGCGAGGGAACTCATCGTCATAGCGGTGTTAGCAGCCATTGCCGTGGCGGGTCGCGCAGCCTTTTTTATGTTGCCGCAGTTTAAGCCTGTAGTTGCTATTGTGATCATCGCAGGTGTGAGTTTGGGCGCTGAGGCAGGATTTCTGGTAGGCGCTGTTGCGGGCTTCGTCTCAAATTTCTTCTTTGGTCAGGGACCTTGGACGCCTTGGCAAATGTTCTGTTTTGGCATTATTGGTTTCTTGGCGGGCATTTTCTTCAAGAAGGGTCTGCTTAAAAAGACTAAACTGTCTCTATGTATATTTGGAGGGTTAGCGACGTTCTTGGTATACGGAGGTATTATCAATATAGGCTCGCTGTTGATGTTCACTTCAGAGTTCTCATGGCCGGCTTTGATGACCACTTATATTTCAGCCTTTTGGTTTGATATGGTGCATGCGATCTCTACGGTGGTGTTTTTGTTCTTTATTTCTAAGCCTATGATTGAAAAGTTGGATCGGATAAAAATGAAGTATGGGTTGATTGAGCCTTAGGTTTTTGAGTTGGCTGTTTGTGCTAGGCGCTGTACGCTGGCGGACGCTCCGAGAACGGACTGTTGTTACAATCGCTGTTGTCTCCAGATGTATTGATTATACACTTAGCAGTGTACATCTAGAGACAAAGGCGAACGCTCTGCTTTTCCACAATCAGCGGTTCTCTCCGCTGCTATCAGCGCGAATCCCAAGCACAAACAAAAGGCTCAATGAAACCCCCTTCGGTTTTTAGCCGAAGTTAAGAGAGAAAGTGCAAAACAGCCGGCCTCCAATAAACGGAGGCTGGCTGTTTTTCTATGTTCAGGGTTATTAGAAGCAAAACTCATACTCGAAATGTGGTGAATGATTAACGGGCAAATAAGTGATTGATTATATAAGTGATTGATTATATAATGAGTTCGAGACAACGGAGGTGGGAATTATATGACGATTTCAACGGAAGAAATGGCGGAGCATTTTAAGCTGTTAGGAGATAAAACTCGGTTAAGAATTGTATCCATTTTATATCAGCAAGAAATGTGTGTGTGCCATTTGGTAGAGCTGCTTCAGACCACTCAACCGAATATTAGCCAACATCTCCGCAAGTTAAAGGATGCAGGGTTAGTCTATGAGGAACGAAGAGGGCAGTGGATCTATTATTCACTCCAAGTTGAAGATAAACCGCACTTAAAAGATGCGCTTCAATATTTACCACACCTGGATGCTGGGATGCAAGAAAAAATAAATGCCATGGTGTGCGAATAGGAGTGGGGATCTATGAATCAAGGAAAATCTAAAAGATTATCTTTCCTGGATCGTTATCTGACCTTTTGGATATTTGGAGCGATGGCAATCGGTATCGGGTTGGGATATGTAGTTCCAAATTTCTCAGATCTAGTATCCAGTATGCAAGTCGGAACAACATCGATACCTATTGCTATCGGTCTAATTGTTATGATGTATCCTCCCCTTGCGAAAGTGAAATATGAGAAGCTTGGTCGAGTGTTTAAGGATTGGAAAGTGCTATTGTTGTCTCTAGTGCAGAACTGGATTATCGGTCCGATTCTCATGTTCGTGTTAGCTATATTATTTCTAAGTGATATGCCCGAGTATATGATTGGACTGATCATGATCGGATTAGCAAGATGTATTGCCATGGTGCTTGTATGGAGTGATTTGGCAAAGGGAGATCCTGAGTATACAGCAGGTCTTGTTGCTTTTAATTCGATCTTTCAGATTCTGTTCTATTCCATATTTACGTATGTGTTTATAACCGTATTACCCGGTTGGTTTGGTGTTCAGGGAGCTGTAGTGGATATCTCGATGGGACAAATTGCGGAAAGTGTGCTCATTTATTTGGGGATTCCTTTTGCAGCAGGTTTATTGACTCGTATAGCAGGAATCAAACTTAAAGGGGAAACATGGTATCAAGAAGTATTTATTCCCCGAATTAGTCCACTCGCCTTAATTGCTTTGTTGTTCACGATCGTGTTGATGTTTACGCTAAAAGCAGACCTAATCGTCCAGCTACCCATGGATGTGGTGCGTATCGCAATTCCGATGGTGATCTATTTTGTAGTCATGTTTGTAGTCTCTTTCTTCTTATCCAAACGAGCTGGAACCTCTTATCCTGTAGCTACCTCGTTATCCTTTACAGCAGCTAGTAATAATTTTGAATTAGCCATTGCAGTCGCTATCGGGGTATTTGGATTGGATTCAGGAGTAGCCTTTGCAGCTGTAATTGGACCCTTAGTAGAAGTGCCCGTATTAATTGGTCTTGTAAATGTATCGCTTTGGATTAAGCGGAAGCATTTTGAACCCTCAGTAAGTAAAGAATAGGAGCGAAATCAGATGAGCAAACCTTTAGTTTATTTTCTTTGTACAGGAAACTCTTGTCGTAGTCAGATTGCGGATGGATTCTTGAAAGCACTAGGTGGAGATCGTTATGAAGTGAAGAGTGCTGGCTTAGAATCACATGGATTAAACCCTAGAGCCGTTCTGGTGATGCAAGAGGCAGGTATTGATATATCCAACCATACTTCTGATGTCATCGAACCTGAAATTTTGGAACATGCAGATTATGTGATTACACTTTGTGGTCATGCGGATGAGCATTGCCCAGTGATTACGAATCCAAATGTAGTGAAATGGCACTGGGGATTTGATGATCCAGCAAAAGCAACAGGAACCGAAGAAGAAATTTGGGCTCAATTCCGAAAGGTACGAGATTCCATTCAATCTAGAAT
>DJUJ01000095.1:0-17549 GCA_002438345.1 Paenibacillus sp. UBA6285 | reverse complement strand
GACATGAAGGACATGAAGGACATGAAGGACATGAACGATTTGACTCAGGGTCCTATTATGCCTACCTTAATGAAATTAACGCTTCCCATTATTGCAACTAATTTCATCTCCACCACCTATGGTCTAGTCGATATGATTTGGGTTGGAAAATTAGGAAGTGGTCCTGTTGCTGCGATTGGCACGGCGAGTTTTTTCATTAATCTAGCGATTGCATTATCTACCATGATTACGATCGGTACTGGGATTAAGGTGGCACATTGTATGGGATCTGGTCAGGGAGAGAAGGCTAAATCTTATATAAAGAACGGATTTATGATGTCTATTTTATTAGGGCTTCTCTATATGAGCTTAGTCCTGTTGACCAAGAATCAGTTGATTGGTTTTTTTGATCTTGGAAGTGATGAAGTAGAACGGATGGCTAGACAATTTCTAATGATTTCGATATTTGGATCGGTATTTTCCATCGTGAATACTTTGTTTGCAACACTCTTAAACTCTATGGGCAATAGTAAACAACCGTTTCAGATCTTCTCCATCGGTCTTATGGTTAATATCGTACTTGATCCGTTTTTAATTTTTGGAGTGGGTAGTTTTGAGGGATGGGGAGTAGCAGGGGCAGCTACTGCTACGTTAACGGCGAATATCTTAGTTACGGCTCTTTTTATCATGAAGACAAGAAAATCAGAATTTATTTCAAAAACTTCGGCCTGGGATAGCCGTCAAATGAAAGAAGTCATCCGCATGGGGCTTCCAATAACGATCCAACGGGTCACCTTTACGATCATATCGATCATCATTGCCAAGATCATTGTACGTTTTGGAGCGGATGCTATTGCGGTTCAAAAAGTAGGAATCCAAATTGAATCCATTTCCTATATGACCATTGGAGGACTACAGGGAGCTATCGCCGCTTTTTTTGGTCAAAATTATGGAGCACGTCGATTGGATCGTATTGGGCAGGGTTATCGTCAGGCCTTGATCTTAACATCCATCTTCGGTGTGATCGTATCACTTATATTTATTGCGTTCCCGCAGCAGCTATTTTCATTGTTTTTATCGGATCAGACAAGTCTGGAATTAGGCGCGGATTATATGCGGATCATCGGTTACTCACAATTGTTCATGTGTATGGAATTGATGACAGTGGGTGCGTTTAACGGCATTGGGCAAACCCATATTCCGCCGATATTCAGTATTACATTTACTGCACTCCGAATACCGCTAGCCTTGATCTTATCTGAACCTTTTGGCTTAAATGGGGTGTGGATGTCGATTGCTCTAAGCAGTGTGTTCAAGGGAGTTGTTCTTGTGTTCTGGTTTAGGAGATCTTTGTTCAGAATGAATAAACAGCAGGTAAATATTTAAGCAAAGGATGATAGTAGACATGGCATTATTGAATCGTAAACTCATACAGCTTCTGATGGATCACCATTTAAATAAGGAACTTTTCCACGGGCAATTTGGTTTAGAAAAAGAAAATGTCAGAGTTGATCCAGAGGGAAGACTTGCGCTGACTCCGCATCCTAAAGCTTTTGGCATCAAAATGGAGAACCCCTATATTCAAACCGATTTCTCAGAGAGTCAAATTGAAATGGTCACACCCTCTTTTGATTCTATTACAGAAACTTATAGTTTTATGGAGGCGCTGCAGGATATTGTTTCGCTTGAGCTTAATGAAGAATACCTGTGGCCAAGCAGCAATCCTCCTATGTTACCGAATGATAAGGACATTCCCATTGCCAAGATGGGTAATCCTGTAGAGGATGAATATAGACATCAGCTAGCCGACAAGTATGGTCGCAAAAGACAATTGCTGAGCGGAATTCATTATAATTTCTCTTTTGACGAACAGTTTCTTAGACAGCTTCATGACATAGTAGATCCACAAGAGAGCTTTAAAGACTTCAAAGATGCTACCTATTTAAAAGTAGCCCGTAACCTATTGCGATACCGCTGGCTTCTCATCTATTTAACAGGCGCTAGTCCTGTTTTTGATAAGACTTATATGGAACAATGTGTCGCGCGAGGCGAGTCGGATGACCAGAATAGCTATTACGTTCAAAATATGAACTCACTTCGGAATAGCGAATGCGGGTATCGGAATGAAAAACCTCTCTATGTGTCTTTTGATTCGCTTACGGACTATGTTCATGATTTGAAATCGTTGATTGAATCCGAAGAATTACTAAGTGTAAAAGAGTTTTATAGTCCGGTTAGATTGAAGACAGCAAGAGGAAAACATCCTTTAGAGGAGCTGCTACAAGATGGAATTGCCTACCTGGAGCTTCGTTTTATTGACCTGAATCCACTCTACAAAATAGGAATCAGCAAAGAAACGATGATTTTCATTCATCTGTTTATCCTGTATATGCTACTGAAGCAGGATGAACCTTTCGGTATTGAGGATCAGAAGATGGCGAACCTCAATCATGATCAACTGATCATGGAGGGAATAAAGGGATGCTTACATGATTACGGAGATTTTTGTACAACGATGGAACAGAAAGCATTAACTTGTATTCAAGAAATGCAGGATATGATACAGCTGTTGAAACCTGAAGATGAAGAGTTCTCGAACGTTCTGAATGGAGCTAAGGATAAGATTCTAGATCCAGATCGGAGTTTTGCGGCCATTGTGAAGTCGGAAGTTCAGCAATCCTCTTTTGTAAAATATCATCTGAATAAAGCTAAACAATATGCTAAGGAAAGTCTTCAGAACGGATATCGATTTGTCGGATATGAGGATCTGGAGCTGTCTACACAGCTACTATTGAAGGCAGCAGTTAAACGGGGCATTAAGTTTCAATTGATCGATAGGGAGGAGAATTTCGTAGTACTTACTAAAGGCGATCATAAAGAATACGTTAAGCAAGCTACGAAGACATCCCTAGATTCTTACAGCACGGTACTAATTATGGAGAATAAGATTGTTACGAAGAAAGTCCTTAGCCAACAAGGAATCCGCGTTCCCGCAGGAGAGGCTTTTCGAAATCTTGAAGAGGCTATGAATGCCTATAGAACTTACCGCAACAAGGCAATCGTGATCAAGCCTAAATCAACGAATTTTGGACTCGGCATTACTATTTTTACAGATGAATTCTCCAAAGAAGATTATCAAAAAGCCTTCGGAATCGCCTTCGAACATGATCGAACAGTGCTGCTTGAGGAATTTATGACAGGGAAAGAATATCGTTTTCTAGTCATGGGCGATGAAGTAGTTGGCGTATTGCATCGGGTTCCTGCGAATGTGGTCGGAGATGGTCTACATACGATAGAACAGTTGGTTCATGAGAAGAACAAGGATCTGCTAAGAGGCCAAGGATATAAGACTCCTCTTGAGAAAATTCAGATCGGTGAAGCAGAAGGGATGTTCTTGAAGAACCATGCTCAGGCTTGGAGCGATATTCCTCCTTTAAATCAGGTCATCTATCTGCGGGAGAATTCTAATATTAGCACGGGTGGAGACAGCTTAGACTTTACGGATGAGATTCCGGATAGCTATAAAGAAATTGCCATTCATTCAGCTAAAGCTGCGGGGGCAACTTTTTGTGGAGTAGATATGATGATTGATAACATCAAGGAAAACGCCACCGATGCCAATTACAGCATTATTGAGATCAATTTTAATCCAGCGATTCATATTCACTGTTACCCTTATAAAGGGAAGAATCGAAAGGCGAATGAACGGATTCTGGATTTATTATTCGAGGAATAAAAAGAAGCTCAACCAGTACTTTTGGTTGAGCTTCTGCTTTTAAATGAGACAGTTCGGGCTTGATTTCCACTCCTTGTGACACTCTTGTAACAGAGATTCGCTACGAAAGGTTACGAGGTGAGAGAATGAAGAAATCTAAAGCTTTTATCATGTTGATCTTATTGTTGGTCGTGGGATGCAGTTCAGTACCACCGCAAGCCAATCAAGAACTGAGGAAAGAAGAGAAGAAAGAAGAGAAGAAGGAAGTGAAGCAAGAAAGGAATGAGAAGCTAGCCTTCTGGGATGGTCAGAGAAAAGGAACGAATTTCATGAATTCAAAATCTTTACCGGAAAACTATGAAGCTGCCAAAGAGCAGAATATTGAATTCATTCGTTTGGCACCAGATAAATGGGCAAAAGACAGTGACTACTTATTTAATGACAAACCGGATACGAACCCGGATAAAGATTTTCTAATAGGGAATGCAGATAAGTATGAAGGGATTGTTGCGGAGGATTTTGCCGCGTTAGAAGCGGACTTAGATGCAGCCGAGGCTCGGGGCTCCAAAGTGGTGCTGACTGTCCTCAGTCTCCCCGGAGATCGCTGGAGGCAGTTCAACAATTATAAAAATGATGATCGGATATGGAAAGATTTCAGTTATCATGAACAAGCGGCAGTGTTTTGGAGGGATCTAGCAAGCCGTTTGAAAGATCACCCTGCGGTGATCGGTTATAACCTGATTAATGAGCCACATCCAGAGACTGCTACGGGATTTCATGATTTCTGGACACAGGATTACAACGAATGGTATAGCTCAGTGGAGAACACCCCTGCGGATTTGAATCTTTTGTATGAGACGATAGTGACCGCTATACGTACCGTAGATTCCAAGACACCAATTATCGTAAATTCTGGCCTGTATGCTACACCTTGGGCCTTTAAATATTTGAAACCGATCAAAGACGAGAATGTGTTGTATGCTTTTCATATGTATGAGCCTTACGAGCTAACCAGCCAAAATAAGAAAAAAGAGTTAACCTTATGAATATCCTGGAACGATAAAGGTCGGGGAAGATAAAACAGAAAAAGCTATTAACAAGGAAGCCTTAAAGGAATTTCTAGAACCTGTTGCGCAGTGGGCAAAGGAACATAACATACCCGCAAATCGGATTGTTGCAGAAGAATTTGGAACGAATCGACTAGTAAAAGGTGCAGATCAATATATGGCTGATTTAATTTCGATTTTCGATGATTTCGGTTGGCACTGGGCGTTCTATGCGTTTCGTGAGGATACTTGGGACGGTATGGATTATGAACTGGGCAATCAACCTCCAACGTGGGAATATTGGCAAGCAATAGAGAAAGGCGAACAGCCTCCTCGGAAAGCAGTGGATAACCCGATATGGGAAGTATTGAAGAAAGGACTTGAAAGAAAGGAGTAATTGATGCTACTTGAACATTCTAATTGCGGATGATGAGAAACATATGATCACTATATTGAAGACTTATTTTGAAAAAGAAGGCTATAACGTTTGGGTAGCTGCGGATGGGGAGGAGGCGCTTGAGCTCTTTTTTTCGAATCGAATCGATCTTGTGGTACTGGATTGGATGATGCCTAAGCGAAGCGGGATTGAGGTTTGTAATGAAATCAAGAAAGTTAGTTTAGCTAAGGTGGTCATGTTGACCGCTCGTTCTTCCCATGACGATGAATTTAGCGCTTTAGATATAGGTGCAGATGAATATATAAGAAAACCATTCGATCCAAGGATTTTGATGCTTAGAATCAAAAAAATGCTAGGCACCGAAAAAGTAGCTGCTATACGTGACTTAGAGATCGATTTTGAGCGAAAGAAAGTGTACAAGAATGGGGAGGAACTGGCTCTTTATAAAAAAGAGTTTGAATTGCTGACCTTCCTATATGAGAATAAAGGCCGGATTTTGTCTAGAGATTCTTTGTTATCTTCCGTTTGGGGGATGGACTACCTTGGCGAAGAAAGAACCGTGGATACACATATCAAGAGATTGCGCGATAAGATTGGGGCTGACCACGTGATCACACACAGGGGAATGGGGTACAGCTTCCATGATAAAAATCAATAAAATAAGCACCAAGTTATTGATTATGGTAAGTATCATTCTGCTGATTGTGTTTGGAACGTCTTATTTCTTGCACAATTATTTCTCGTCTGATTATTACTTGTACAAAATGAAAACCAAGATTAATGCCATCTATGACGAAGTAAAGGATCTCAGTCTGGATCAGCTCGTGGAGAATGAAACGTCGATCGAGAACAATAACAACGTAACGATTGTTAGGGTTAAAAACAGCGGAAGCGCAACAGCAATTAACGAGAACATTCAATTTTCGTTGTATAAAGATAAGGTGGTACTCAATAAGTTCTGGATCACGGAAGAAGTCTTGCAGAAGGTAAACGAAGGAAATACGGTTAATCTTTTATTTAATCAGGGGAAATTGAAGTCCAGTCTGTTAACGAAAATATACGAGCAGGATGGCAGTCTGATCCTCATAGGAACTGTGGTTGTACACAATACAGATGCCTTGAACATCGTAAATCAATTCAGCTTCTATTCTATTCTTTTGGGCATAATTATCAGTTTGCTGTTAGTGGCCTATTTTTCGAAAAAGATCATTACCCCATTAGAGCAGTTACAGGATGTGGCGAAGGATATCTCCAATCTCGATTTTAAACAAGTGACGATTAAATCGGGGGATGAAATCGAAGAATTATCCAAAAGCATAAACCAGATGAGTCAGCGTTTGAAAAGCGCCCATGCAGAGCTAGAGAAGAAAAATCAAAGCTTAAACACATTGATCTCAAGCATTTCACACGAAGTAAAGACACCGTTATCATTAATCCAAGCTTATACCATCGGGATTCAAGACGATTTGGATGATGGCACCTATACGGATATCATTTTGGAACAGGTGAAGTATACGTCTGATATGGTGGATTATTTAATTAAGCTGTCCAAGATCCAAAAGACCGAAGTGCGTAAAAAGAAATTCGATCTTAAAGAGCTTCTGCTCAAAGTGATCTCACAATATAAAATTACGCTCAAAAATAAAANNTCCATTCGGATGAACAATCCATTGTTGAAGAGGATGTCAACCAAATGGAGATTGTATTCAACAACTTAATTAGTAATGCCATTAAATATGGGGAAGAGAGTGTTTTTGAAATATCACTTGCGAGTGACACCCACGATACACTGAAATTCACCATCACTAATAAAACCACGCACCTGAAAGAGAAGCATTTAGCGTATATCTGGGACCCGTTCTATGTCATCGAAGAGTCTCGAAACAAAGAAATATCCGGAACTGGACTTGGCCTGTCTATCGTCGCGGAGATTCTAGCTAAAAATGATCTGAAATACGAAGCCATATTAGAGGATTCGTATATTAGTTTTAGTGTTTGGTTTGATGTTGAGGATTGATGTTAAAGTTTAATCATGCNNAGCTGAAGTGACAACTCTAAAAGCTGGTCAGACTGCAGAAAAAGCGGGGGTGAGTTTAATATAAAGAACAGGATAGTAGATTAAGGAAGTTTTTTAAGGGTGAGGGAAATAAGAAAATGAATACAAAGAGTCAGGAGTGGTTAGATAATGAGACTAGTGACATCCATGATGACCACAGAAGAAATGTTAGAGGGCGATATTTCAAAAGCTACTGAAATTATTCTGAGTAATTTTAAAAGTGAATTTGAAATATATAAATACTCTTACAACGATAGGAAATATCACGAAGTAGATATCGATTTATTTAACGTGTTCTTTTCGAAAGAAAAGATATACGATGATATAGACAAGTTGATTTCTGCTTGACACTGATTCGGCAATAATAATATATGAGCAGGATAATGAAGACATAANNAGACAAACCCAAAGCACCTTCTCTGAATTAAACCACCTATTGACCTTGATAGGGATTCGTGCCATTCAAGGTTTATTTTTGCTGTTAATCCTTGTGATTGGATCATGTATTTACTGGTGTTTTTGGATCTTGATATTTAACCCATAAATATGGTGAAAAGTAACGGAGGGAATTTTGGAACTGTAGGAGCGGAGCGTTCGCCTTTGTCTCCGGATGTTATCCGCAAATAGCGGTAAAATCAAAAACATCTGGAGACAACAGCGACCGAAAGTCCAAACATTCCCGCAGTTACGCCCCGTCACCATATTCATCGCATTATCACCATAGCCTTCACCAGCCTTCACCAGCCATCACCTAATCCATCACAATGTCATCAGTTAAGCTTCAATATCGAAGCATTATCAACAAAAGTAGACGGGTTCGCCCCAAGCATAAAAAACTAGGCTGATTAAGAACAATATGAGGTTTTTGATTCGCCTAGGCGAAACATAGTAGAGAGCAAGGACAGCCGGCAGAAACAGGAATAGGAAGAGTAGGCTGCTGAATACCATGGCTAATTATTTTTTGGTAAACAAGGTATCGAATTCAGTCACCAGCTGATCTGCACTCTCAGAAATCACGAATAAGATGTAATTGCCTTTTGTGATCAGCTTATAATTTTGGGCATTCTCATACTGATCCGGAAGGTATTGTTCGGTTACTGCTGGAACAGGCACTAAGCACTAGTTAGCTAACGTATAGAGTCTATAGAATGTTGCGCTGGATACTTTCTCCGAATACTTTACCCAAATTTTGTGGAAATATGTTTGAATGAGATAAGGACATTGTCGTTGTATTCACACAAATTTATGCAAAGATCTTCCTCTCTTAGCTTGCGCAATGGTTGGTTATACTGTTACTGTTAGATAGATAGTTTTGAATAGAAGGGGATTGAACGGAATGATCGAAGAACTGAACAATAATGGACTACCGGAGAATTACGAGGAGTTAAAAAAAGCTGCCAACCGCTCCGCGGATTGGAGAGCACGTCTCGAAGCAGTTGAAGAACTGGGACAGACCAATCATAAACAAATTATCGATATCCTGACGCGTTTAATGGAGAGCGATCCTGTATATACAGTTCAAGAAGCTGCTTACCTTAAGCTGAAGGCATTTGGCGAAGATGTTAAAGCGCCATCTAAGAATAAACCGGAATTAGTCAAAGGCGTATCCAAGATACTCCTGAGAATCAAGAAGAGCCTACCAAGAGATCATTCGTACGAAGATTTCAAAGAGAAGTTGAAGAAGATGAGAATCGATGTGTACGATATTTACGAAGGCGAAAAGGGCGCTGACTTTGACGCATGGCTGATGAAGATGTGGAATTCCTCGAATAAGTAAAGGATGACAACATGCAAACTAACAAATTGACAGAACAATTCCAAGAATATCTTAAGCTTTCCGCTGAATTACGTCCTGACTTTATTACCAGCTTAGGTAAGGGGGATAATGAAGCGAAGATTACGGCGGTTTTTCCCGAAGCCCCTGCACTGCTGAAAGCCATTTACAGCACAGTTTCAGGTACAAGCAGTGAGGAAGAAGAACCAAGTCTGATCGAATTTATTCCAGGGTATCGTCTAATTCATATTAATGAATATGAAGCGGAGATGAAGGTTTTAGCTGGAATATTGGAGGAAAAAGGACATCAAGCGGATGGGGTTATCTTGCCGATCTTAACGAATTACGGCAGTGATTTCATTTGTTACTACAAATCTGCGGATGGTGTGGAAAGCGTGTGTGATCTGCTGCATGATTTTGGGGATCTGATTGTGATGTATGAATCACCTGAGAAGTTCCTAGAGACTTTATGTGAGTTCTACAAGCAGGAGGTTTATTTCCTGGATGAAGAGGGTTACCTCGATTGCGATTTAGTAAAAGAGGGCGAAGTAGGCGCGGCTCTGAATCCGTCAGCGAAATATTGGTCCGAGTAACGATAAATAAGAGCAGCAGTCCAATTACGGACTAGCTGCTCTTGTTGTTTCTTCAAGTATCAGTAAGCATAAGTTTCCTGTTCTATCGATGTTATTCCTGCGAAGCGCGTTTCTCCTGCTCACGCAGTTCCACTCTGCGTATTTTACCGGAGGCGGTCTTCGGAAGATCCTGAATGAACTCGATTTTGCGTGGATATTTATAAGGGGCTGTCCACTCTTTAACATGTGATTGAAGCTCCTTCACAAGTTCAGAAGAAGCAGCGGCCTCATCCTTCAGTACAATAAATGCTTTAACGATGTGTCCGCGAATTTCATCCGGACTTGCTACGACCGCGCATTCTTTCACCGAGGTGTGTTTCATAAGTGCTTCCTCTACTTCGAAAGGACCAATGGTGTAACCTGAACTAATGATGATGTCATCTCCACGGCCTTCGAACCAGAAATAACCTTCCTCATCCTTCCGCGCCCGGTCGCCCGTTACGAAGAATTCGCCGTGTGTGCAGCTTTCTTTTCTGCCGGGATCCTTGTAATAGGTGTGGAATAACGCTGGCATGCTCAAATGCACCGCGATATCTCCAACTACTCCAGCAGGTAGTGGAATACCCTCTTCGTCAACGACCTCGATTAAACCCGGAGCAATAGATTTACCCATAGAACCTATACGAATAGGAGTATCCTTGAGTGTTCCGATGATAAGTGTACTTTCTGTTTGACCGTAGCCATCCCGAATCGTGATATTGAATTCACGCTGGAAGGTGTTGATGACCTCTTGGTTTAAAGGCTCTCCAGCGGAAACTGCGCAGCGCAGGCGGGACAAGTCATACTGACTGAGGTCTTCCAATTTGGCCATTAAGCGATATTCGGTTGGCGTACAGCATAATACCTCGATGTTGTGATCCTGCAGCAGCTGCAAATATTTCTTCGGGTGAAAGGATCCACTATATACGAAGCCAGTTGCCCCGTTTCCAAGTACGGTTAAGAAGGGGCTCCAGATCCACTTCTGCCAGCCGGGANNAGCATAACCCCAGCCATGACTATGAACCACCGCTTTAGGGTTGCCAGTTGTTCCAGAGGTATATGCCAAGATCGCCATATCGTTCCGGTGGCTTGCGACTGCAGTGAAGGCATCCGGCTGATCAATCATCAGACTTTCAAGATCCAGCCATCCTTGACCGAGCTCGTCTGAGTTGCCGGATACGGAAAGACGGTAATCCAGAGCAGGCAGATCATCCGAGATTTTATCGACTTCTTCAGTAACCTCGGACCAGGCAATAACGGCTCTGGCTTCGGAATGCCGAAGGCGGTAGGATAAATCCTTGGCGCGAAGCATTTCTGAAGAAGGAATGATGGCTAGCCCTAGCTTCAGACAAGCTAAATAGATGACATAAGCGATGATTCTGCGTGGAACCATTACAAGAACGCGATCCCCTTGCTGGAGACCCAGTGCTGCGAGCCCCCCGGCAAGCCGGTTAGCCTGTTTGCGCAGTTCACCGTAAGTGATTTCCTCGTAGTCTCTGTGTTCATTCAACCACTTAAGCGCAATCTTTTCGGGAGCATGTCGTTCTATTTCCGAAGTGAGATTGTAGTACTCGGGTGCGATCCACTGCTGATTATCCAATATGAACCTCTCCTATTTCAAACAAGATGTGTACAACTATTATGCTTAGTATAGCACGTTATCCTAGTACCAGGTACTAGTACCTTATTGCTAAAATTTGATATCATAGGGTTCAGAAGGTTAAGATAACTTATGTAAATATAAATCCAGAAAGTGAGAACTTATGTTATGAACCACACAACTTTTGATGAAATATTCGCTATTATGGAAGCTTCTTTTCCCACATCTGAGATCAGAACCTATGCGGGACAGCAGGAGTTATTGGATGTTCCACATTATCGTTTGATTACCGAAGTGAATGTTGACGGAAAAATCATTGCTTTTATAGCCTGCTGGGAGTTTCCAGGATTTCGATTTATAGAACATATTGCAGTGGACCCAAGCATAAGAGGTGGAGGAATTGGCAAAAAGCTGATGGAAGAATATATCCGTCAGTCGGGTAAGCCTGTTCTTTTGGAAGTAGAGCCGCCACTGGGTGAAATGGAACAACGGAGAATTGGCTTTTATGAGCGACTTGGGTTCCATTTGAATCCTTATGAGTATGTACAGCCCCCTCTGCGTGAGGAAAATGACGATTTGCCGCTTCAAATCATGACTTATCCTAACCCTGTCGATGAAGAACAATTCAATCTTTATAGAGAGATTTTATATTCAGAAGTGTATAAGGTTACATTACCGTATCAAGGTTAATCTCTAACAGCAATCCGTATGATCCTTTTTAGGATAAGCGGGTTGCTGTTTTTATTTTATGACGATTAATATCCTGATTCTAGATGAAATTCCAAGGAGGGCTAAATTATGAAAAATAAAAAAATCATTTTAGCAACAATGGTGTTTGGGATGGCAGTCACAGGATCAGCTGGTGTGTACGCAGGAACTAAACTTCAAAAAATCACTGCATACCTCAATCACAGCATTGGATTTAAGGTGGATGGTACGGCTTATACGCCAGTTGATAATAAAGGGAACGCAATGGCGCCAATTACTTATAACAATACAACCTATCTTCCTGTACGTGCGATTGCTGATGTTATGAAGGTGCCTGTGACCTTTGATGCGGCGAACAATCAGGTCATTCTTGGTACCAGAGANNCAGAGGTGCGGTGACTGACACAATTTCTCTGACACCTGTACAGTACAGCAGCACTCAGAAAGAAGAGATTGTTAAAGCCTTCGCCAACTCCCAAGGATTCGAAACAGCCTATGCACCGACTCAAATGGTGAGTGGAGATGCATTTCAGAAAGTGGTTGGTTCTGATGATGGTGTGAACTTTGTATTTAAGCAGATGAAGGTGAACATTTCTCCACGTGATTACTCTTATGAATACAAAGGTGATACCGTAAAGCTCTCTAATGGAACCGAAACAAATGGTACAGCCCATCCAGCGATTCGTTGTTCTTGACCTATAAACTGGACGATCGTTTTGTAACTATTAGTTCCCCAAATAAAACACTGAGTAAGACGAAATTAGAAAATGTAGCAGTGAATGTAGCGAAGTGGAGTAAATAAGTCTCATTAGCAATTATCTTTGTGTCGTAAAAAGTAAAGCAGCAAGTCTCCCAGGTTTGGAGAGGCTTGCTGCTTTTTTAAATGTCGTGTTTGGGAGCCAATGATTTAAAGCTTTTACTTACTGTGCTGCTTATTGGGCAGTTTTTGACTTGGTGTACTTTTGCCATGATGCTCTTTATTCTTTTCGGCTTTCTTTTGGGTGTCGTGTACTTTTTCTACAAAAGCATGAGTATCGTCCATGTTTATCCTCCTTGATTGGCAACCTTGCCGTTACTGTAACCACTTTTGTATGAATACATACACGATGCACTTTACATACTTCAAGGTTTATAAAGACATTGTCAAAATATTCAATAGTTACTATGAATGGATGCAAGCATTTCATAATAACAGTAAGGGAGACTGATTATGAACAGGTTATTTAAACAAGCTGTATCCATGACACTAGCTTTCGTTATGGTACTGGGACTTACGTTCACAGGAATACCAGCTTATGCAGAAGACAGCAATGGGGAAGCTGAATTACTGCAATTACAAACACTAGAGCCTGTTACTCTATTAGCAGGTAATTCCACTTGGAAGTACTTAGATAACGGAACCAATCAAGGTACGGCATGGCGGTCTGTGTATGACGATTCAACATGGGCATCTGGCCAAGCGCCGCTTGGTTATAAAGATAGTGGAGCTGGAGTCAGCAGCAAGCAATTTGGTGCGCTGATCACAAACATAAGCTACGGTTCTAATAAGAGCAAGAAATATCGTACATCCTACTTCCGCACAATTGTAACTGCAAATAAAGAAGAGATTACGAAATCCGATAAAATCTTGGGGAACCTCGCATTTGATGACGGAGCTGTACTATATTTGAACGGCACAGAAATCTACCGCGAGGCTATGCCAGCGGGCGAAATCGATTTTTCTACAAAAAGTTCAACTAACTTAAGTGATCCAAACGAATACACAAAGGTTGACCTCACGGAAATCGTAAAAGCTAATCTGAAAGATGGAAGTAACGAACTTTCAGCTGAAGTTCATCAGTCGAGTGATGGTAGCTCTGACCTGTATTGGGATATGAAGCTGATTGCTTATCCGGTAGTAGAGACTGTAGAACCTGGAGTTGGGAAGCCTGAGTCTATCGCGCTTACCTTTAACGGAAACCCTCAGACTAGTATGGGATTCAACTGGTATGCACCTGAGAAGGTGACGGGTACCAAGCTTGAAGTAGTAGAAGCTTCTAAATTAATGGATGGTCAGTTTCCATCTGTAGGTGCTCAATCTTACGAAGGAACATCTGTTACAACAAGTGTGTATATGACAAAAGCGGATAAGTCAGCTAAAAAACCAGTTGTATTGACTAGCCATAAGGTCATTGCTGATCATTTACAGCCGGGAACGGAGTATGCTTACCGTGCTGGGGATGGACAAGCTGACAATTGGAGCGACATCGGAACTTTTAAAACAGAAAGCTCCAGTAATCAAGCCTTTAAGTTCTTATATACAACGGATTCTCAAGGAACAACTGAAGGTGATTTTGATATTTGGAACCATACCCTTGTAGAGGGAATGGCTAAATTCCCAACAAGTGAATTCATTCTTAATTCCGGTGATTTGGTAGATAACGGTGATATAGAGGAGCAATGGTCATGGTTCTGCAATAAGCCAAAAGATATTCTCGCGAATATTCCGTTGGTTCCTCTGGTAGGTAATCATGAAAGCAAGAGTTATAGCAATTATACTACTCATTTTAATTTGCCAAACGTTTCGAATACAGGTGCGAAACCTGATGGCTCTGTATATTCTTTTGACTACGGTTCTGCGCACTTTATGGTTATTAATACAGAATACTATGGCGCTAGCACGAATCTTGAGAATAACGAAATTTACAATAAATAAGTGCAATGGCTGCGCAGTGAAGCCGCGAAAAGCGATCAGAAGTGGAAGATTGTGCTTTTGCATAAATCTTCTTATTCCGTTGCCAGTCACACAAATGATACAGATGTACTCTATTACAGAACGCAATTAACGAAGGTATTTGATGAGCTTGGCATTGACATGGTAATTGGCGGGCATGACCATACCTATGCTAGAAGTTATCAAATGTACAACAATAAGCCTTTGACAGATATTGTTCCGGACACAAATGGAGTAGTCACTGATCCTAAGGGCACGTTATACCTGATTACAAATGCAGCGGGCAATAAAAAATATAATGTAGCCTCAGGCACATTCCCGTTTGCAGCTAAATACGGACAGCCTGGTAAGGAAATGTTCACAGGTATGACTGTAACGAATGATGAACTTTCATATGAGGCCTACACCACAATAACTGGTGGTTCTACAGATTTGTATGATAAGTACAGCATTCATAAGTCGGACGTAACTGTTAAACCTGTGCAAAATGCAAAAGCTACTGTAGCAGATGGTGGTAAAATCACGTTGACTTGGGATGCGCCTGTATCAGGTGTGCCAGTATCTGGATATCGAATTTATGAGCAAAACGATCTGCTATCCGCAAATTGGGCGGTCAGCGTTCAAAATTCGGAAGGTAAAACTTCTTATAGTTACACTGTAGAGAATACTAATCCGAACCAAACCTATCAATTTGTTATCAAAGCTGTAAGTGACAGAACAAATTCAGAATCTACTATCGCTTCTACAGATTCGATCAAAAAAGTAACAGTAACCTTTAACGGTGACCCGGTTAGTTCTAAAGGATTCACTTGGTACACAACCTTGAAGTCTACTGGAAGTGATCTTCAAGTTGTAGAGAATACGGGCGTTACTCCCGATTTTACTAAGGCTAGTGAATTTAAAGGACGCTCAGCTGTTTCTAGGAATTCTAAAGATGAATTAGTTCATAAAGCTGAAGCTTCTGGCTTGAAGGCTGATACGAAATACTACTTCCATGTAGGAGATAAAGCACTAGGTCTGTGGAGTGCAGTGGGAACTTTTGAAACTGCCCCTAAGACAGGAGCATTTACTTTCATCGATCTGGCGGACACACAAGCTAAGACGGAAGATGAGGCTATTCTTTCTGGAGAAACGATGGCAAAAGCTCTTACCACATTCCCGAATGCTACAGTTTGTGGCGATTAACGGGGATATTGTAGATACTGGAACGAATGAGTCACAGTGGAATTGGTTGCTCGGTCATTCGCAAGAAACCTTGCTTAACACGACTATCGTTNNATAAAGCGAATGCCTTCTATGAGCACTACAACATTAAGGAAGCACCAGGCTCTGCGACAGAAACGGGGGCATATTACTCTTATGATTATAGTAATGCTCACTTTGTAGTGCTTAACACGAATGAGAATTCGGATGAATTCGCTAACTTCAGCAAAGCTCAGTTGGATTGGCTGAAGACCGACGTGAAGGCAGCGAAGGTTGCTGGGGCGAAGTGGATTATCGTCGCTATGCATAAAGGTCCATACACTACCTCTAACCATGCTACTGACAAAGACATTATGGGTGCTAATGGAGAAAGAGCGAAAGTCGCTCCAATGATGGCTGAACTGGGCATTGACTTGGTTCTTCAAGGCCACGACCATATCTATGCACGGACCAAGCCGATCAAGGCTGACGGAACAGCAGCAGACGCAGTGAAGATCAAGGAAAGCTTCAATGGTCAAACTGTGGAGTACACAGTAAATCCAGATGGAACGATCTACCTGATTCCAGCTACAGCAGGAGCAAAGGTTTACTATAAGAACATGAAACCAAAATTGGGAGATGCGTATTATAATCTCTTTGAAGTAGCCAATGAGAATACAGCCGCTAAATACGGAGCAGACCCAAGTGACGCATCACGTCCAAAACGCGGTCAAGTTCAGACCTTTGTCGGCATTACTGTAGATGCTGGGAAGCTGACAGCTGTATCTTATGAGATTGATCAGAATGTTAATGATGCTAAACCATACGTTCTTGAAGAGTTTGGTATTGTTAAGGAATCTGTAGTAAACCCAACACCTGAACCGACAACAGCACCAACAACGGCACCGACAACAGCACCGACAACAAAACCGACAGCAACACCAACGCCAACACCAACAGTAGTGCCAACAGCTACACCAGCACCGCCAACGGCAACGCCAGTTAATAAGCCATCTTTAACGGATACTAGCAATCACTGGGCAGCAGCAGTTATCGAGAAAGCAGTAGCAGTTGGCTTCGTTAGCGGTTATCCGGATGATACTTTCCGTCCTAATCAGAAAGTAAATCGGGTTGAATTTATCACTATGCTGGCTCGCGCATTGCAATTGCCGGACAGTGGTGACACTTCAAGCTTTAAGGATTCCGCGAAGATTCCAGCATGGGCTAAGTCTTTTGTGGCACAGGCTGTATCTCTGCAAATTATAAGTGGTTATGATGATGGCGCTTTCCGTCCTACGCAGGAGCTTACTCGTACTGAATTAGCGGTTATGGTTGTTAGGGCGCTAGGAATTACAGTAGATCCTAAAGCGACCCTAACCTTCAATGACGCTAAGAATGTGCCGGCATGGGCTGTTCCATATATTGCCGCAGCAGCGAAAGCGGGCCTTGTGAACGGTGTAGGACAGAACCAGTTTGCACCTAACCAGATGGCTACAAGGGCAGAAGCAGTCACCATAATCCTTACATTGTTAGAAAAAGCGCAGAAGTAAGCTAGTATCAGAGTGAAATGAACTCAACTTAGCAAGTATTGAACATAAGGGGTCTCAGCTTATCTGCTGGGGCTCCTTTGTGTTTATTACGTTGTTTATAACAGGCCCTTACACTGTTGAAAGACTTAACCAAGTGAGCGGAGGGTTTTAATGAAGGAGTAACAGAATACTAACCAATATGAATTTGAAATTAATGCTTGCAATGAATCTCCATACAT
>DJUJ01000230.1 GCA_002438345.1 Paenibacillus sp. UBA6285 | reverse complement strand
CTTCGGCGTCCTTATAAGGACGATAAGCGTTAAGCGAGAAATATAAGACATAAAGTATAGGTGTAAAACTTATACTTTATGTCTTATATTTCAAAATAGTATGTTCTTATATTCAAACAAAAACGGTGAAGCAAAATACTCTTCGCTTCACCGTTAATTTTTAAAATTTTAGATCTCCCGTACATGTTCATCTAATTCGTTATACGCTTAGCAGCGCTTTGTGCTGTAAGCTTGGCCTGCTTGACACAATCGGGCATTGCCACCCCAT
Source organism: Paenibacillus sp. UBA6285 (assembly GCA_002438345.1). Classification (GTDB taxonomy): domain Bacteria; phylum Bacillota; class Bacilli; order Paenibacillales; family Paenibacillaceae; genus Paenibacillus_AQ. Next base: position 5,455 of record DJUJ01000230.1, on the reverse strand, counting down.
CATATCCAGCTCCAAAGACATATATCCTAGGAAGAGTTGTCTCAAGTTCCCTAAGGAATTTAGAGAGGTTACCAAGATGTCCAACAGGATACTGCGGCATCGAATGTTCCGAACGCGTAATTTCCGTGAATATGGGTTTCGCTGTAATGCCCATGATCTCTCGCAAATCCTTACTCACTAGCTCGGTAAGTGCCTCATCCGGAAGCTGAACATTCTGCTCATCACCTGAACGACCTACATGACAGCGCATAAGCACTTTATCATCTGGACTCGTATGCGGCCACTTCGTAGACATCCACGTACAGGCGGTAATATTGCGTCCTTCCTTACGTGGCACAAGAAAACCTGATCCATCATCATCAATTTCGATATCCTTCTTGTTGAAGGCCATGACTAAGTTCGCAACCGAAACATAATTTACCGCATCGAGCGCTGAAACATCCACATGAGGACGCAGAAGTTTGGCGGCAAACGAATTTGGTGTAGTGATATATATTTCATCAGCAAGCAGTCGTTCGCCATTTTCCAGCTCTAGCTCATAACGAGGAGATTTAGTTTCTGTAACATGTATAGAGACCACCGCAGCTTCGGTTCGCTGTTCTACATCATGTAGTTCATGAATCAAGCCATGCACGAGACTTTGTAGTCCTTTTCGAAATGTCAGAAAAGTGCTGCTCTTTGTGCTCTTATTTGTCTTGGTCGACTTCCGCTCTGTAATGATTCCACGAATAAGACTACCATACTGCCGCTCTACTTCTCCTAATTGCGGAAAGGTAGCCTGTAGGCTGACTTTGCGTATATCACCTGCATACAGACCGGTTAATAGCGGTTCGGTCAAATTCTCCATCACTTCTGTACCTAAACGACGCTCAATCAGCTGGCCGAGGGATTCATCTTCACTACTCCGCTTAGGAGGAAGAATTAAATCCATCAGCGCGCGTATTTTGCCACCAAATGAAACCAGTCCACTTGATAAAAATGGTTTGAGTTCCGTAGGGATTCCAAGCACAAGACCGGAAGGCATAGGATGAAGCTTGTCACGCTGCAGTATATAGTTCATCTCTGCCTTTGGATTTGTGTTCACCAGTTCGTGATCCAGCTCCAATTCCTTAGCCAGATCGATCATCTCTGTTTTACTAGCTAAAAAAGAATCCGGACCTTTCTCAATCACAAATCCATCCCGGTGTAATGTTTCGATCTTCCCGCCAAGTGTCTTGTCTTTCTCTAACAGTACAATATCAGGTTTCATGCCAGCTTCTTTGTAAAACTTACGAATGTAAAAGGCGGCGCTGAGTCCACTCAGCCCACCGCCTATGATAACAATTCGCCTAGAGGGACCAGTCATGACTGTCCGGCCGTCATTTGATTCAGTCTTGTACGAACGACGTCGCTCAATACTGACATATAAGCAGGATCGCTGTTCAGTGATTCAATCCGCATAAGACGCATATCAAGCTCTGAAGCTACGGCTGTTGCCTCGATATCGAGATCATACAGCACTTCTAAATGATCGGATACGAACCCGATTGGCGCTACTAGAACATACTCTACTTGTTCCTTACTAAGCTGCCCGAGTGTATCCAGGATATCCGGTCCAAGCCATGGTTCAGCCGTCCGTCCTGCGCTTTGCCATGTAAACTGCCAATTGGTTATCCCCACTTGATCTGCAATAGCCTTTGAGGTCTCCAGTAGCTGATCCCTATAAGGATCACCCATAGACAGAATACGTTCCGGAAGACTATGAGCGCTAAATAATACCCGTATCTCATCGCGAGTAGCGCCGGCTTCGATATATTGATCCATTTTCGCCGTCACTCTCCGGCTTAGAACATCGATCAATACAGGATGCATATGGTAGCTCTCCACAAAACCCATGTCGATCTTACATGCATCAGCTTTTTCCTGAGCACGTTTGATGTAGCCTCCCACGCTCATGCTTGAAAAGTGAGGGGCAAGTACAACACCGACCGCTTGGGTAATGCCGTCCTTCGCCATAGCCTCAACGCCGTCCTCAATAAACGGATAGGCATGCTTCAACCCTTGATAGCAGACAAATTCAACATCCGCCCCAGCTTTATCCGCGTTTAGTGCTACTTGTAATGCTTCTACTTGACGGTCTGTGTTCTCGGGCAGCGGGAATACGCCCCCGACTATCGCTTCGTAGCGATCTGTTAATTCTTTAAGTTGCTCCGCTGACGGCGGATTGCCTCGCCGAATATGTGTGTAATAAGCTTCAACGTCTTCTAAGCTTTTAGGAGTGCCATACGACATGACGAGAACACCTATTTTTGCTGTCACGGATTCCATCCCCTTTAAGATTTAATAGGCTGCCTTTAAGAACGCAGCTTCGCTGATTCTTTCAATACTTCCTGTGAATAATCGTGAATATATTCCGTCAATTCTCTAAGCTTGTCTAATGAAGCCTCCGGGAATAATCCATGACCCAGATTAAAGATGTAACCTGGCTCACGCACACCTTCATCGATCAGTTGTTTCGCATGATCCTTCAAGACGTCCATCGGCGCTGTAAGTAAATACGGATCTAAGTTTCCTTGAATCGCAAACTTTCCGCCCGTTCTGCGTCGACCGTCAGACAAGCTTACACGCCAGTCCAACCCGATTACATCCGCTTGAAGATTCGTAAGACTCGGTAGCAATTCTCCAGAGCTTACGCCAGGGAAGTATATTTTTGGTACATCAAGATCAGATAATTCGGAAAAAATACGAGAAACTGTCGGTAACACATACTTCTCGAAATCGCGTGGTGCAAGAGCACCAACCCAACTGTCGAACAATTGGAATGCTTTCCCACCACTGCGCACGTGGCTGCGGAGGTAGGCGATAATCATATCGCCTAGCTTGTCCATCAGCATTTCCCAGACACGAGGTTCACTGTACATTAGCTCTTTAGTACGGATATATCCTTTAGAGGGTCTGCCTTCGATCAGATAGCTGGCAATTGTAAACGGTGCGCCTGCAAAAGTAATCAAGGGCACGTCCAGCTCCTTATCAAGGATAGCAATAGTTTCTAAAATATGGCCGAGGTCCCCTTCAACATCAATGGGTCTAAGTCTCTCGACATCTGCCGCAGAGCGAATCGGGTTCTCGATCACAGGACCGATATCTTTAACGATATCAAATTTCACTCCGATAGAAGCGACTGGATTCATAATGTCGGAATACAAAATGGCCGCGTCCACACCTAGCTTGCGCACAGGCATCAAGGTTACTTCCGCCGCCAACTCAGGCTGTTTGCAGATTTCAAGCAGTGAATCCTTTTCCTTGATTTTACGGTACTCGGGATCATAACGGCCGGCCTGCCGCATGTACCATACGGGAACGTGCTCCGTATCCTGCTTTCTGCAGGCGCGGATAAAAGTGTCGTTGTAGGTCATGATAAGATCTCCATTATATTTTATAAGATTTTTTTGAAAAATATAAGAAAGTANNTCGCTTAAACGCTTACCGTCCTGATAAGGACGCCGATGGCGTTTATGCTTGATCGACATACTTACTATTATGCCCTTTTTGAAAGGTTGTAACAAGCAAATCAAAGATCCTGGGATGACAATCCGATGACATTACTATGACATGTGTTGCACTATTGAAACTTTAAAAATGATATACTGATAAAATGTCATTTTTTCCGATAATCATGTATTTTCTGAAATTCTTTGAAAGGAAGTGAAAGCACTTTGAAGAAATGGGAGACATGGAAGGTCAACCTCTTAGTGCTTTGGTTCGGACAATTCTTGGTGAATGCCGGAATGACGATGATTACACCGTTCCTGGCCTTGTATCTTGCTAAGGATCTTGGTGTCCAAGGAGAGCACGAAATCGGAATTTGGGCGGGTCTTATTTTTGCTGCAAACTTTTTAACCTCTTTCATTTTCCAGCCAATATGGGGGAAACTTGCTGACAAATATGGTCGTAAAATCATGCTCCTGCGCTCCAGCTTTGGTATGGCTATTGTCATGGTGTTGATGGGCTTCGCACAATCGCCTATGCACCTGCTCTTACTACGTCTGCTGAACGGTACAATCTCTGGCTTCAATCCCGCTTCCATCGCGCTCGTTTCGGGTACTACTCCGAAAGCACGTATGGGATTTTCGATGGGTCTGATGCAGTCGGGCTCTGTTGCGGGGACCATTCTCGGACCACTGATTGGTGGCTTACTTGCCGATTTAATCGGATTTCGGCCGATCTTTTATGTCGTTGGTGCCTTGCTGTTTATCGCCTCTCTGCTGGCGTTATTTCTCGTTAAAGAAAAATTCGACCGTGCAGAAGCAGCGCAAGAGCCGCAGGTTTCAGTACTTGAAGGCTTGAAGGAATTGATCAAGATTCCTCAGCTCCCAGCGCTGTTCGGTGTAACCTTTCTGTTGCAATTTGCAATGATCAGCCCTATGGCCTTGCTGCCACTTTATGTAGAAAAGTTAAATGGACCTGCTGAGAATATAGCCTTCTTAGCCGGAATGGTCAGCGCAGTTACAGGGATCTCCAATATGCTGGCTTCTCCCTTGCTCGGCAAGCTAAGTGACAAAGTCGGCGCACATCGTATTCTAACCTACGCGTTAATTGGAGCTTCGCTGTTCCTGATTCCGCAGGCGTTCGTTACCAGCGTATGGCAGCTAATTATAGTCCGCTTCCTCATGGGAATCTTTATGGGCGGGCTACTGCCCAGTGTTAATGCGCTTATCCGTTCTTATACACCTGATGGGAAAGAAAGCCGCGCATTCGGCTTCAACGGCAGCACACTGTCACTAGGAAATATGCTGGGAGCTATCATAGGCGGCTTTCTATCCGGTTATATTGGTATTGAGGGACTTTTTATCATATCCGGCAGTTTATTGCTGTTAAACACCATATGGGTCCGGCTTAAGCTATACAAAGCTACTCCGCCGCGGCTATTTCGCTAATCATCTGCTATTTCACCATTGCCAGCGCCAATCCATCATAGGCTGGCAGGCAGGTGCTGATGAGACGTTCATCAGTGGCGATCATTTCATTGAAATGCCGTACAGCCAGAATAGCAGGCCCATTTCTATCTGTATTTAGCGTCCGTCCGCGGAGGAAAATATTATCACCAGCAATAATCGCTCCTGGGTTAGCCAGCTTGATGGCATATTCCAAGTAGTTAGGGTAGTTCATCTTATCTGCGTCAATGAAAAAGAAATCGAACTTAGCGCCCTCTGCTTCTAGTGCCTTCAGGCTGTCCATTGCGGGTCCTATTCTATACTCCGTAGTATCCCCGAAGCCTGCCAGTTCTAAATTACGGCGAGCAAGCTCGGCATAATCGGCCCTCAGCTCTAGCGAAGTCAGCGTGCCACCTTCAGTGAAACCGCGAGATAAACAAATCCCGCTGTAACCGCCAAGTGCGCCAATTTCCAAAATACGCGTGGAGCGGGACAGTCTAACAAGCATGGTGAGCAGTCTTCCATACCCCGGCTCGACAGAC
>DJUJ01000090.1:4587-8384 GCA_002438345.1 Paenibacillus sp. UBA6285 | reverse complement strand
GACGGTAAAGTCTGGACCAATTCCTGCACCAATCGTGGAAATGATCGCTTTATATTCATCGTTCTTCAGGATGTCCAATAGCTTGGCTTTTTCCGGGTTCATCGGTTTTCCTTTTAACGGCAAGATAGCCTGAATCTTAGAATCACGGCCTTGCTTCGCCGATCCACCAGCTGAATCACCTTCTACGATAAACAATTCGGTACGTGTAACGTCCTTGGACTGCGCAGGTGACAACTTTCCGCCAAGATTCGAGCTCTCGCTACGTTTCTTACCTGTACGGATCTCATCACGGGCTTTGCGAGCCGCTTCACGGGCCTTCGAAGCCTGAATCGACTTTTTCAGAAGACTCTGTGCAACCTGTGGGTTCTCTTCCAAGAAACGAGCCATATTCTCAGATACGATAAAGTCTACTGCACTACGAGCAGAAGCACTACCGAGCTGATCCTTAGTCTGTCCAACAAATTCAACAACGGACATTTTGACACTAATGACAGCCATCATACCTTCGCGCAAATCATTTCCTTCTAAATTCTTATCCTTTTCTTTAAGCAACTGTGTACGGCGGGCATAGTCATTTAATACACGAGTATACGCAGTCTTAAAGCCCGTCTCATGAGTACCACCACTACGAGTAGGAATGGAGTTAACGAAGGAAGCCAAGGTTTCCGTATAGCCTCCATTGTACTGAAGAGCCACTTCCACCTCGATATCGTCTTTTTCTGCGCTGAAGTGAATGACATCATGCAGAACATCCTTGCCCTCATTTAGGAATTGTACAAATTGACTAGCTCCACCCTCGTAAAAGAACTCGTCCTGACGGTTGCTCCGCTCATCATGCAGCGTAATACGCAGACCTGAGTTCAAAAAAGCGATCTCCTGAACCCGTTCAGCCAGCGTGTCATAATTCAGGGCAATTCCATTTGGAAAGACACGAATGTCCGGTTTAAAAGTAATTTTCGAACCGGTTTTGTTGGTGTTCCCCAGAATTTCAAGGCCCGTTACAGGTTCGCCAACATGCTCTTTCCCCTTCTTGTCCACCCAATATTCAAAACGTTGACGATGGATTTTGCCTTCACGATAAATCTCTACTTCGAGCCATTCAGACAAAGCATTCGTCACTGAAGCCCCTACGCCATGCAAACCGCCTGATTTCTTGTAACCAGATCCACCGAATTTACCGCCCGCATGCAGAATTGTAAATACGACTTGCGGCGTTGGTACTCCTGTCTTATGCATTCCAGTTGGGATCCCCCGACCGTTGTCAGTCACCGTTACTGAGCCATCTTTGCGAAGTAGTAAGTCAATCTTCGTACAATACTTGGCTAAATGCTCATCCACGGCATTATCTACAATTTCCCATACTAGATGATGTAGTCCCGAAGAACTTGTACTGCCGATATACATGCCAGGTCGTTTGCGTACTGCAACTAGACCTTCGAGCACTTGAATGTCGTCAGCATCGTATCCAGTACGGCCATTCTCGCCGTTATTAGAAACTTCAGCAAACATATCGATCTGTTCGAGCATTCATGCTCCTCCTTCTTTTCTCTATACTCAAGCATTAGCGCCTTCGGCGTCCCTATAAGGACGGTAAGCGTTTANNTATAAGACATAAAGTATAGGTGCAAAACTTATACTTTCTTATATTTAAGAAGAAACGGCTTTGCCGTCCTTTGTGTAAGAACGGTATCCGTTACTGCCAAAAATATAAGGATGAAGTAAAAAGTGTAGATTATACTTTCTTATATTTCTAGAAATGCAAACAAACGTTTTCGTCACTTTGTACATTCTAATTCAAAATATCCCTTTTCGTAAAGACGGCGAATGAAATGATCACCGAAGCGGCCCCCCATACAGCCAGTACAGCCATGGAAAATGACAAGGACATCCCCTCTATTGGTGCGGGAGTTCCTGACAAATAACCGGTCAGCCCAAGATTTACCATAAATAAATATTTTGCTGTTGTCCAGGCAGAAGCCATATTGGTCAAAATATTTCCAGCAATCAGCGCTGCCATCATGACCACTATACTAGCAGCAGTGCTTCTTACAAGTACCGAGATCATAAAAGCAAGCAAGGCAACAACGACGCTTACGAACCAGACCAATCCACCTTGCATAAGCATATATTTCCACTGTGGTACTGCATGTACAGTAGACATATCCTCCGAGTCCCCACTAATCTTAAAGCCTGTAAATACAGGGATATTAAAGCCCTTATATCCAAAAGCCAGACCAGAGATTAGGTAGCTGATCACAAAGGTGGAAAGAATGATAAGTGAAACAAACATAAGTAGGGCCGCCATTTTGCTAAACAATACTTTCCAGCGTTTGACTGGCCTTGTCAGCAGCATTTTGATAGTCCCTGTAGTTCGCTCCGCAGAGACTAAATCCGAGGCTACCGCCATTATGAGTAGCGGAATAAATAAAGTAACCGAATTATCCATAAACTCACGGGTAAAGGTAACGCCACTTGGCTCGTTCGGATTCACATCATGATGGAGGTAATACTGAAGCTGTTGTACAAATATTCGCCGATAAGTCTTCCATTCCTCTGGAATTCGGTCACTTCCCAGTGAATTTTGATTATCAATGATCTGCTGCTGGATCTCCAGGCGCCAATCGGAGTTGAATTTATCTCTGCTACGCTCGGCTGAGCGCATTTGGGCATAGGTGAACATAGGCACCAGTACAATCAGAATCAGCAGTATAACATAAAACCGTTTCTTTTTTATGATTTTTAAACATTCATTACGGATTAGCGGAAGCATGTTATTCAACGTTCTCACCCTCCGTTAGTTTCAAGAATAGCTGTTCCAGTGTCGGATTAATTTTATGCACAGCCCTAACTTCGATTTCAGCAGTTACCATTACAGCCACAATCTCAGGGATCAAATCCTGATCCATGATTGTGATTAAAGAATTCGGACCCATCCCTGCAATAATAGAATCATCCAAGGTAACGTCTTCCAGATTCTGAATCTGTATATCTGGACGATCAACCAGTAATGCCCGAGCTTCAGCAAAAGGCTCCAGCTCCCAAAGAACATACGGCGAATTTCGAGCGATCAGCTCATCCACCGCACCCACTGCTAATACCCGCCCTTTACTTATAATTGCTACACGGTCACAGAGGAGCTGGATTTCGCTAAGTAGATGACTTGACACGAACACGGCTAGTCCCTCATCTGCCAGCTTGCGTATAAATTCTCGCAATTCCTTAATGCCTTTGGGGTCAAGACCATTTGTAGGCTCGTCCAGAATAAGCAGACGCGGACGTCCCAGCAGCGCCTGCGCTATGCCTAAACGCTGTCTCATTCCAAGTGAATATGTACTTACCTTATCATGTATTCGCTGATCTAACCGAACAATATCTACCACTTCGCTAATCCGTGCATTATCTATACCAGGCTGCATTCGGGCAAAATGCTGCAAATTCTCCCATCCCGTCAAATAGGTGTATACCTCAGGGTTCTCAACGATAGAGCCAACAAATTGCAATGCTTTTTCCGGATTTCGGTTCACATTGTAACCACATACGGTAATCTTGCCCTCGCTGGGACGAATCAAATCGACGAGCATTCGGATTGTAGTTGTCTTCCCAGCACCATTTGGACCGAGGAAGCCGAAGATTTCTCCTTCTCTCACATCAAACGTAACATCATCAATAATCCACTTTCGTCCTATTTTTTTCCGTACCCCGTCCACAGACAAGACGACCGGGCTGGATTCTCCACTGTTCGCTTTTGTCATATTCTGCTTAGCTCCTTGTTACTGTCATTTCCTCGGCTAGTACTT
>DJUJ01000090.1:0-4517 GCA_002438345.1 Paenibacillus sp. UBA6285 | reverse complement strand
AATCGTTCTCCGATTCGCTGATATCCATCGCCATTCGGATGAAAATGATCAGTAGATAGGTATTCGTCCAAATGCCTGTTAAACAAGTCAAAGGTAGGAACCAAAGTCATATTGCTGTGCTTGTTAATAATATCCATTGCCGCATTATTCCACTTCGCAACCGCCTGATTACCTGGTACGAGTAGATCTGGAATATCTCCAAAAGGGTTATATAGCCCCATATAATAAATTTGAGCGTTCGGATTGATCTCCGTGATCTTTTCCAGAATATTGCCCAATCTGCCTGCTGCTTCTGGAAGTGCTGCTAGCAAAGACTCCGGAGTCAGCTCTTGATCGGTTGTTGATTCACTCTGAAGCGCACCGCTATTCTGCAAAATATTCGAGTCCTTGAATAAATCATTCCCTCCGATTGAGAGTAGAATGACATTCGCCAAGTGCAGTGCGTAATCCACACCATCTTCATCTAGCTTACTTTGCAGTCCTGCAGTAGTTAAACCATTGATCCCCATATTACCTAATAGATCAACTTCGACACCTTTAGCGGATAAACCACTAACCGTACGCTTAACAAATCCTTCTCCTGTGTTATCTCCAGTCCCCTTGGCGAGCGAATCTCCGAGAGCAACTACTTTGAGCACTTTAGCAGTTTCCGTCACTGGAGCGGCTGTTTGCTGAGGTAAGTTACTCACTGACGCTTCTCCAACANNGTATAAACTAAACCTACAATTAGAATTACTGTTGTTACTATGGAAATCAGGCTGACAGTGCGCCATGTCCACTTCGAATCATTCAAAGCCATCCCTCCGTGTGCCGTTCTATTATGTATTGTTCCACATTTTACAAAGATCTTAACTATGTACATAAACATAAATCTTCCATACCGGTTTTGCAAATGTCTAAAATAGAAATAAATCCAGCTGCTCCGCTTTTTTGACCCAGATTCGGATACAAAAATTCCTGAAAAAATTTAGCGATTAATGTTCCGTCACAAAAAAACGTTCCCCGATTTTCATCGGAGAACGTTTGATTTCAGTAACAGTTACTTTTCTTATTTACCAATAAATTCCTGAACCCAATAGTTATTGTCATAACCTACACCGATATAATTGAAGTTAGCATTCAAAATATTAGCGCGGTGACCAGGACTATTCATCCATGCTTTCATTACTTCCTCTGGCGTTTTTTGACCCATAGCGATGTTCTCGCCTGCAGCTTTATAGGTGATACCAAAGGATTTCATCATATCAAATGGTGAACCATACGTAGGTGAAGTGTGTGAAAAATAGTTATTAGAACGCATATCTGTAGCTTTTGTAGCAGCTACTTTATGAAGGCTGTCCAATCCAGAAACGGGCTTCAGACCAGCTGCTGCACGTTCTTTATTTACCAGCGTTACGATCTGTTGAACATAAGTTCCTTTATTGGTCACAGCACCTGTATTTGTTGTAGTATCAGTAGGCTTAGTTACTGGTTTTGTTACAGGCTTTGTTACAGGCTTTGTTACCGGAGTTCCGGTGGAAGTATCTTTATTGGGAACCGTTCCTGTTTGAGGCTTTGATACCACGATAGTGCTATTCGAACAAGGGAATCCCTGTAGGTTAGCTTGTTTTAAATATTGTAAAACTTGCTCATAGCTAGTACCTGATTTAACTACTGTTACTTCTGTTGAGGCTGCATTCGCTTCGAGTGGAAGAGAAATACTAAGTGCCATAACAGCCGCTACACTACCACCCATAATTGCTCTTAATCTCTTGTTCTTCATTCTGCCNNAGCTACAAATGTTACAAAGTTGTAATTTGTTCCTCAGTCATTGTAGCATAAATCTATCAGCTGTGCTCTTCTAATTTTTAACATTTAATAGGCTTGATTGTAAGTTCTCTAATCTTTAATGCATTCGATATTTTCGATAAAAATCATAAAAAAAGTCGCCATTCTCGAGAGAACAGCAACTTCTTTATGCTTATGGATATCAGGTAACTAGTGAAACGACTGCCAAAATTCTCCCTCAGTAGAGATAAGCCCCATAATTTCTGCGTAAGGAATACGGAAAGTAGGAAAACCCGCAGAATAAGGAGCAATCTCATAAGGTGCAAAATAAAGATATAACGCTTCATTATCAACAAAGAAAGGCTGCTCCGAGGTAATTCCTTTATACGAATCTGGAAATACATATGAATATTGGGGGTCGTTCTCAATCTGCTTACCCACGATTTTACTTAGCTTCTCCACATATCTACTGCCTGGCTTGAACAAATCACCCAGCTTATAAAACCTTCCATTACGTAAATTAGTATGTGTATAGATTTTGGTAGGCATGCCGTGGGCTGCTCCAAAAGGATAACGGTAACCCGTTAACTCCAGTACTAAAAGATTTTTACGGAAGAAGGACACTGAAAAATCACCATTATAACTGAAATCCTGCGAAGGTCCGCCACTACCTGCATCTTCAGCGAGTGACAGCTTGCGAAGTTTATCATTTACCTCTCTCGAAACCTCAGCACTGGCAATCCCCTCAACAACCGGGTAGTAGACCAGGTAATCCCTGTTAGGTTTATATTTCTTCTCCACTACAGAATACGGAGGTCTCAATGGGATGACTCCATTTTGTCTCCATATTTGCTTCCCTTGACGATCATAATAAGCTGTACGTTGATCTATATCTGCTCTAATTAGGCGGCCGCTCAGGGTAAGTGTTCCAGTCCCTTGAATGACTGGAGGCTGAGCGGCTCTTTTTCCAGTACGATCTATAAAATAGGTCTCCTTAGCATCATACACAGACGCCAGTCCGTCCTGATAATTATTCACACCAAGCAGGGTATGGTTGCTCAGAATTGCTCCTGTCTCTGCATCAGCGATAATGTAGCGTGAGCCACGATAAGGCTGATTAGGGTACACTGGTGTTCCTATGGCTACTCTGCCTTCACCAAGCTGAAGTACTTCATAATATTTTGCGGGAATGATCATTCTTCCTTTTTTATCAATCAGCCCATAAGCGTTACCATAATTCTCAGCAGTATTCACCACCGCACGCCCCTCCGAAAAAGGTAAAGCAGAAGTGAATTGCGGCTGGATAGCTACCGTCCCATCCGTGTTTAAATAGCCGTATTTACCGTTCGCAGTCTCTTGATAGGAGAGCAGCCCATCACCCGGATTTCCTACGAATGGATGATTGTACGTATGCAGAATGTTCCCTTCAGGGTCAATGAGCGCATACTCTCCTTCCTTTATCTTGACCAAAGCTACACCGTTCATGAAATCATTGGCGTCCTCATAAATTGCAGGCAGTACCTCTTTGCCTTGCGCATCTACATATCCGTAAAGTGACACGCCGCCGGTCGTATTTTGTTTCGAAAATAATGCGCGTCCCTCATGCAATGAGTTCAGATAATCATAACGGGCTGGAGTCACTTCTTTACCTTTTTCATCGATAAATGTGTACCCCTTCGTATCAGATACTACTGCGCGTCCTTCCGAAAAAGGGGCAATAAACGAGTAAATTGGCTTCACCCGCTCCCGTCCAGAGCTGTCAATCAGTCCGCTACTGTTTTTTCGCTGTACAATTGCTAACCCATTCTTCTGAAAATTCTCTGCATATTCGTATCTAGGTTCAATCTGAGCACGGCCTTCGTCATTAATATATCCCCAAAGTGTGCCCTCTCTAAGATTAAAAGGCGCCGGATGTAGCCCAGTAGTCCTTAATTCATCCTCAACCCACTCCGGCAATACATACGGCGTTTCATATGGTTTATTGGAGTAGTCTACACGATATAATCCCGCCTCTGCTGGGATAGTAACGAATAGTTCCTCTTCTGTGCGTATGAAATCTTCATCTTGCTGAGTTATATATTCGTTCCAGCCAATGCCGTCCCATCTCCATACATCCGCTTGTATCAAGCCATTGTCATTCCCTTTCCCCAGCTCATTCAACCTAATCCTTAACATCCAGTCGCTCCCCTTTAACAAAGGCATTTGCCTATAGAATATGGGAGAACGTTGGTTTATGTGCTTTTTGATCTTTGAGGATGTGGTGAGAGGGGGTGGTGGGGCTGGTGACGGGGCAAGCTGGCGGCAGGGCGGTGATGGCGGAGGGGCGAAGTAGGCGTCGAGGCGATCAGACGTCAAGGCGGATCGGGCGCGATTAGGTATGATGGAGGTGCTGAGTGAGCATGGGAGTACGATAGATGATAGTGGGTTGTGCTGGGCGGTCACTCCGCGAACGTGACGTTGATCCCATCGCTGTTGTCTCTAAATTTCTTGATTTGTACCGCAGGCGCGGTTTAAATACGGAGACAAAGCCGAACGCTACCGCTTGTACGCAATCATTCCATTCTCTCCGCCGCTATCAGCGTGATCCATCTTCACAAGCTCACTTTGTAGCTCATTTCGGCGGACTCTAAGGCATAAATGCCCTTCTTTCTCCATTTGAAGCTCGTTCTGGCTAATTCTGAGGCATTTATGCACTAGCCTTGCAAAAAAGCTGACATGAGAAAAATGGATAAAATAATTACCATATTATG
>DJUJ01000131.1:25079-25320 GCA_002438345.1 Paenibacillus sp. UBA6285 | reverse complement strand
TTGGTGTTGGTGTTGGTGTTGCTTCAGGTGTAGAGCTTGGCGTCGATACTGGACCAGTATTACCTGAACTGCTAGGAGCTGAAGTTGCTGCTGGCAGTGTCGTTTTACCAGTGTTTCCTTTTTTCACTGGTGCGCCGCCAATCGTGACTCCGTCGGCCTTGTTATCAATAGAGGTTACGCTTCCGCTGCCTTGAATCGCTGTTCCTCCAGCACTCGCAGTTAGGATTAGCGCGGCAACCGG
>DJUJ01000131.1:3934-25053 GCA_002438345.1 Paenibacillus sp. UBA6285 | reverse complement strand
ATATTGGGTCGGGCTGCCCACAGTAAGACTGCCGACAGTTCCAAAGATTCTTAACAAAGAACCGCTGACTGCTGAGTCTGCTGAGCTAACCGCTGCAAATACCCCTCGAAGTGAGATATTATGGGGAACCGCGTTCATCACAACATCCCCAAAGCCTGCCCCCGTAAGATCGCTACTCTCTTCCAAGATAGCCCCAGATTGCAGCTGCACAGTACCCACAGCTGTTGAACCGCTGGCATAAATTCGAACCTTGCCGTTAGGTTTGGCTACTTGAAGCGGCCCAAGAGAAGTATTGTGTAAGCCAATACTCTGCTCACCGCCACCTCGTACAAACGTAGTCCCTGTTACCTTTACACCTTCAAGCTTCGCATTCCCTTCGGCAATCCCCTCCGTTAAATAAAGATTGCCTTGGATAACAGTATCTTTAAGAACCACATCGGCATGATTAATGACTACATTGCCCTTTACTGTTCCAAGCGAAGTCTCTCCAGATTTTAGGATGATTCCCGAAACCATTCGATCAGCAAGCTGAGCTAGCTCTGCACGTGTAATTCCGCCCTCAGGCTTAAACAAACCTCCAGGATAACCTTTAATAAAGCCAGCACTCGATAGGGCTGCTATCGCTTTCGTAGTTTCATCGCTGACTCTGTTCAGATCAGTGAATGCTGCTGTGCTACTTTTGTCCGTATTGAAACGAAACACTTTCTCCAAGGATAGCGCCGCCTCAGCACGCGAAAGCGCACGTGAAGGATAAATATTGTTATTCTTATCACTGTTTAAATATCCAGCTGCAATCCCTTTGGCAATATCACTTTTATACCAGTCTGTAGCCAGGACATCAGCTGGAAGCTTATCCGATTGCTCCTGATAATTAAATATACGATTCATAATAACCGCGAACTCTGCCTTCGTGACTTCCTTCCCCGGTCGAAACGATCCATCGTCATATCCACTAATAATCCCATTTGCGCTCCAACGTTGTAATGGACCTGTAGCCCAATGGCTTGGAGATACATCCGTAAACGCTTTCAACACATCGAGTGTTGCATTTCCCACTTTCTTTGCCGCTGAATCAGGTGAGTTTGCCTTTAATGCCTCTGCCGCTGAAGCATTCATGCTCCCAACCGGTGATAGCAACCCGGTGACAAGGAGCATAGCAGCTAATGCTGCTGTGAAATTCCTCTTCATCCTAAACATCACTCCTCGAGTTTCGTAATATTCGTAATTCAAGTTAAAAATCGAAATCGGTTTCGACAAAGCTATTGTTACTTAAATTTCTATTTTTGTAAAGATATAATTTTGAATTTTTTTACATTTGATATTTTGGAGTATTTCTCATCGTTAAAATATCTGTTTGACTTGTTTCGGCAATAAGAATAGACTTGAAATAACTGATTTTTTTCTTCACTCTATTCAAAAAAACTCACAAATAACCGCTCTACTACAGTCTTTTCCCCATATTCCAACTATTAAGCGGAGGGTGGCTTATATTACATATGAATATCAAAATGATTGCCGAAATGGCAGGCGTTTCTGTCTCAACCGTTTCGAAAATTATGAACAATTACAGCGATGTTTCCGAAAAGACCAAGCAAAGGGTTTTGGAGATCATCGAACAAACCGGATATTCACCTTCCAACTCCGCCAAGACACTCGCAACTAAGAAGTCGAATCTGATCGGGGTTATTTTCGCTGGCGAGCTTAATGTCGAATTTACGCATCCCTTTTTCGTAGAAGTGCTAAATTCCTTTAAGAAGCAGATGGGAGTTCTGGGCTACGATCTCATTTTCTTTTCCAACGAGAAATTTATCAGCAGCGGTGATTACTTCGCCCGATCTGTTCATTTTAATGTGGATGGATGCGTCATTATTTCTGGACAAAAGATGGAGCCTACCATCCGCGATCTGGATATGAGCAGCATTCCTTGTATTGGGGTAGATCTCGAGCTAAAGGGAAAAAAATCCGGTTTTGTGATGTCGGATAACTTTCAGGTTTCATCCAAGGTTGTGGAGCATTTTTATCTACTCGGCTATAGAGAGCTTGGATTCATTGGAAGTACCGCTGATTCGGATATCTCCAACCTGCGGGAATCAGGATATGTCAAAGCCATTGAAAGCTTCGGCCTCACTTTAAACCGTCAGTGGTTTGTTCATGGCGATGATTTCTTTGAGCCTAGCGGCTATGCAGCCATGCAGCAATTAATTCAGACCGAAAATTTACCAAAAGCCCTTTTTGCGGCTTCTGATATGCTGGCTCTTGGAGCGATCCGGGCTTTGAAAGAACACGGTCTCCGTGTTCCTGAAGATATTGCCATTATCGGGTGTGACGACATTGAAGCCTGCAAATATACCAGTCCAAAACTGTCGACCATCCGCCAGAACAAAGAACGTCTTGGTATCCTCGCTGCCCGTATGCTCTATGATTTGATTCACAATCAGTCAGGTGGCGGTTCATTCGTGGTAGAGCCCGTACTTGTTGTACGCGAATCCTGCGGAAGTCTATTGAACGCTTAAAGAACAATACAAATGATTACATAGAGCAACACAAGTAGCGCCGTCAGTTGATTACTCAGCTGATGGCGCTGCTTCGTTTCTAATTTTTATTCCATCGTAAATGTATATTGAGGTGAATCGTACTGCGGACCGGATTTCTCGTAGGTGAACCAATACTTCAAGCTCTGACCGGAGCTAATTCCATTAACCGTGTATTCCCAGGCTGCTCCATTCAACGTCATGCGCAAGTTAAGCTGCTGGCCGTTATTAATTGTATAGTGAACATCCACATAGAGCGCGGAAGTAGTTGGGGTAAAAGAAATTTTGGCAGCAGTCGTCCCCGTCTTCGTAACCAGCACACTATAATCTGGCGTAGTGATCACCCCGCCACCTCCGCCACTGCTGTCTGTTGTCACAGTTACGGCATTACTAGCACTAGACTCATTACCCGCCGCGTCTTTGGCTTTTACTGTAAAGGTGTAAGCTGTATTTGGTGATAAACCACTTACCGTCGCTGTGGTTCCATTCACAGGAAGAGAACCCCCGCTGTAATAGATGGTATAACCTGTCACACCCACATTATCGGTGGAAGCTGACCAGGACAGAGATACGCTACTAGATGTCTTGCTGGTAGAAGCAAGATTCGCTGGAGCTGTAGGAGGCGACGTATCACCTCCGCCACCGTTCCCAGTGTTGAAGCTGTTGGCTGGAACTGTAACACTTGTACCGTCAGAGAAAGTAACTGTCTTCTCAGCATTGGTATAGTTGTATGCAACGTAGGTCTTCACTCCACCTTTGTTAAACACCGCTGCTGTTGGGGAGTTAGCTGTTATCGCCCCATCCGCATTCCCCATCGCATCCAGATTGTAAATCCAGTGATACGTATTCGCTTTGGAGTTGCCCCCCTCTGTTCCCCCTGATCCTTCAGGGGCTCCGGTAACCATCGAGCCGATTCCTGAACTGAACTGAGCCTTAGCATCCGCTGGATTTGATATTGCCCTGTACATCCAGATCAGATCTCTCCACATATCCCAGTTACTGCCGCCATTCTCCGCAAGCATGGCATTGTAATTTTTGTTAGTATAGCTTGGATAATGAGTCAGATATAGTGATCCACCTGTAATCGGCAACCAGTTAATACCGTGCACCTGCTCTGGATTAGCGGTGAACCATGTTCCGTTAGCACCTTTGCCGCCCCAAATCATCGTTACAACTGAAGGTGTGTAAGAAACCGGATGAGTATTGTCCTGAACGTCAAACCAATAATCGTTAATTGCATTCATTTCTGTAGTGTAAAGATAGATGCCGAGGTCACGAATGGTTGTATTATCTGTAGCTTCCCCCCATAAAATCAATCCTGTCCAAGCATTCATCGCTTCAGATGAAGACTCGTTATTGTTACCATCATCAAATTTGGCATGACCCGAAGCCCAGGAATGTCCTGCATACGGATCAAAGTTACGCAGAAATGGGAACATCGTATCACTGCGATCCCAATTTGCGATGTCGCGGATCAGCAGGTTCACCATTGGCGCATTGTTGGCCGCCCAAGTCTTATCGGTACGTGCCACCTCTGCGGCTGCTTTGATGAAATAACCGTAATGGAAATGATGATCATTCAGCTCATCCGCACTTCCGAAACTGGCCGGATAGCCAATCAAGGTGCCCCAATTATTGTTGTAATAAAAAAGATTCTCACTTTTCAGATTTCCGCTGCTATTGCTCGCCTTTAGCCAATCTTGTAATCGGCTCTTGATTTCACCCCGGAACTGGTTCGCTGCAGTGGTATCTCCTACCTGATCTGCTATGGGTGCCAGGACCGCTAACTTGCCCAATCTTTTGCCTAAGATATAGGTGTCAGTGCCACCGGTGTAAGTTAAGGCTTCCTCTTCATTCACATAACTACCTAGCGTTGTTTTGTTGTAGCTTCCTTTATCAGGAAGAGAGGGCAATACACCTGTAAACTTCATATTAGTAGTAAAAGAAGTTCCTTCCCCAGTCTTCATCGTGCCACGTACGGAGTTATAAGTGTAGGGTAGTAAAGTTTGTGTCGTATTCTTCCATTGGTGTGGATAGAGGGCGTAAATAGTGCCGTTTTGGCTGCCTTCCTTGGCTGTTGTGGTGTAAGTAAAGGTAGTGGATACCTCGCTGCTCGCAGCGTTATAGGAGTAATTGATCTTAGAGTCGGTAACGTGGGAGTATGCGTACTGCTTGAATTTATTTAGCGTTGCCACCGTATTATCGGGGAGCACCGCTATCGAAAAATAGTTTTTTCCATTCAGATTGTTCGTCAAAGCAGTCGTCCCGATTCCGGACCAGGTGCTACCTGTCGGACCGAACAGTGCATAATGTGCACCTTCCATTGTAATTCCTAGTACCGGGCTAGTCGCGGTTCCGGACCATATAGTTGGTGGAGTGTAAAACTTCAGGACGGGATTTCCGCCTCCATAAGTGTAGTAAATAAATGGCGAACCATGGCCGTAAGTTGCTGTCATGGAGCTTGAACCATTTTGATAAATCGCTTTCACAAACCAGTCATTAAAACCATCTACTTTGGCATCGGGAAACGTTGCTGAAGCAGAATGGCCTAATCGAAATCGCTTTCGATGATATTATGTCCCATCCCCTTTAGCATTTCAAGACATATTTTTCTGATTTTGGATATTTTTTTAATAAGGAGTAGGATTCCCAACCTGCTCATCTAAGTTCAGCTCTACAAGTTGACCCGCCTGTGTCAAGCCAGCACCAAAGCCATACATCAGAATCTTTTGCCCATTCTGTACTTTGCCCTCGCGAATCCCCAAATCAAGGGCTAAGGGAATTGTAGCAGCAGAAGTGTTCCCAAAATTCACAAGACTGTGCAGCACTTGCTCCATCGGATAGTTCATTCGTTCGCAAATCGGCTCAATCATCCGCATATTCGCGCTGTGCGGAATAAACCAGTCTACTTGCTCCAGACTCACTTTCGCTTTTTCAAGCAGCTGCTGTACACCTTGAGGAACCGTTCTGACTGCCCAGCGAAATACCTCGCGACCATTCTGTACCAGCATTTGAGTATCTACTAATTCAATATTGTTTACAGTGTGGGCTAGACCTGTGCGATACACATGATGCGCCCCACCGCCATCACTAGCTAGATGAAAGCCCAAAAATCCCGTCGATTGCTCATCAATCTCCACAAGCACTGCTCCGGCTCCATCCCCAAAAAGGATACATGTACTACGATCGGTGTAATCTGTAATCTTGGAGATCGTATCCGCACCAATAACCAGAACCTTACGGTGCATCCCTGATGCAACATAGCTATGAGCCGTATGAAGTGCATATACAAAACCCGCGCACGCTGCACTCAAATCCATAGCTCCAGCTGTCTGCGGAATATTTAAGCGATTTTGAATCAAAGAAGCTACAGAGGGAAATGAAAAATCAGGTGTACTAGTAGCTACTAGGACCATATCCACATCCTGAACGATTTTTCCATAACGTTTCTNNGACTCCTGCACTGCGGCTATACATAAATCACTCGTGTATTCATCCTGTCGACTAATTCTGCGTTCACGAATTCCAGTCCGCTGAACAATCCACTCATTATTAGTATCCACCATCTGCTCTAGATCAGTAGTAGTAAGTCTTCTTGCCGGGACATAAGTTCCGATAGCTGTAATTTTTGCACCTGCCATTCAAATCACCTCTTCTTTTAGTATCTGATATTAGTACTTGGTACTAATTATAACTCTACGCTTGCTATAAAGTAAAGAAAGCCGGTAAAGCATCATTGCTTCCCGGCACTCTCAATCCACTTTCGAACACACTTAAGTACGTTTTACATTGCGGTGTTTTCTTTTTCTGATGAAAAGTATTATCGTAGTAATTATAACCACCACTAGGATGATTAACACGATCACAATATTCCATACATTCGGCACATAAACCTGCATTTTGATCGGCTCTGTATCCCCCAGCGTAACATTCCAGGTAAGTGTTCTGCCTTCCTCAACAGTTGCATTATTTTCACCAAATAGATCTATAGGCAACGTTAGTTTAAAATCAAATGCCAAGTTCTTCAAAACCGCCTGGATAATCGGCTTCGATAGACTCAGCGTCCCCATATTATCCATGATGGTATCCATGTAGCTATTAAATTTAGGCTGCGCCTCAACGTCATATCTGGTATACAACCAATTCTCTTTAGTATTCAGCTGTAGATTCACAATATCCAGCCCCATAGAGGTTGAACTTATATCCCCAAATGAAGTGTAATTTTTCTGGATTTGATAAACTGTAGACTTTCCTTCTTGTCTTTTTTCTAGCTGAATCCCTTCATCCTTCAGTTTGTCTGTCAGGCTTTTCTCCATTTTATCGCTGATCAATGCTTCTGTACGGGAATCCAATTTCACATTCATTGCCAGATCTACGCTTTGATTTTTATTCACCGTGACGTGAACCGTACCATTCGAGCATCCCGATATAAGTATAATCATTAAGAGCAGTGCTAGGATCGACAAACCTCTCCATTTCAACAGCATTTCCCTCAAACCCTTCAGTAGTATGTATTTATAAAACAGCTCCCCATGTTATAAAGGCTAACTCATTTATACCTTTGAATCAAATTTAGTATGAATAAAAAAAGAGGTTATCTCAAAAGTAATAAATTCTACTCATGAGGTAGCCTCTTTCTCCAAAAAAACAAGAACAAAATCGTTGCCTGTATTCTATTCAGCCCCTTATATGGTTAGAGAGGCTCTTCTTTTACCACCTCTGTGAATAGAGGCATTCTCTTCGCTTTTTAAAATATCCGCCTGACGGAGAACTTTTCTCCCCCTCCAACGCATAAGAACTAGCATGCCCCTCACAAATTCATCAGCTATCATACAGCAGTAGATCCCGGCAAGCCCCCAACCTAAGCTGATTCCAAACCAATAGGAACAGCCCACACCAATGATGGACATAGATATGATAGATGTATACATCGTATATCGGGTATCCCCGATGGCGTTCAGCGAATTACCCATGGCCATATTCAGCATTTTGCAAGGCTGCAGCAGGAGATTTAGAGCCAACAGGGAAATCCCGATAGCAATTATCCGAGGGTCGGAAGTGAAATAACCTAGCAGCTTCCTGCCGAATAGAAATAGCAGTAACATGTTCGCTGATACAATGGTCAAACCGATATACAGCGTGCGGTATGCACTACGATAAGCCTCTTTCAGTTTGCCTGCCCCGAACAAATGCGCGATCTGTATCTGTCCGGCTAGAGCGATTGCATAACCTAACGTGAAGCAAAAAGACTCTAGGGTATTGAGATAAGTCCGTGCTGCTAACGCTTCGGCTCCCAGTGCGGCTAGAAAGGAATAGACAATCAGCTGAGAGAACACCCAGCAGGAAGAATTAATTCCAAGTGGCCAAGCAATCTTCAGAATTTCCTTGAACAGCTTGCCGTTGAATATACGGAAATCTCTAAGTCTAATCTTAATCTCGAAGGAACGTCTAAACATGTTATACAGCATGATCACTCCGACCAGTCTACTGATAATATTTGAGATCGCAATTCCTGCAAGTCCTAGCTGTGGCAGGCCGAACATCCCGAATATAAAGGTATAGTTCAGAATAATATGGATGACATTTATAATGATCCCTGTGTACATCGGTCCTCTAGTATTCCCTGTATTACGGATCGCTGTGCCTAGGGAAGCAATCATCCCAACCAAAAACAGACCGCCACCGACATACGAGATATAGACATTGGACAGTGATATTAGCTCAGGCGATATATTTAGAATCCCCGCTATTGGACCCGCATAGAAGAACAGTATGATACTCACGACAATACCAAGTATGAGACTAACCGATACGCCCATAATTGCAATCGTACGTGCTTCACCGAAACGCTTTGAACCCATTCTCTGCGCGATGAGGATACCCGCCCCGCCCGCAAAGGTGGTAAAGAGTGTGGTCAACGCACCGAACAATTGATTGGAAATGCCGACTACGGCGACTGCATCGTCAGAAATACGGCTGACCATCAACGTATCCACCGTACCTAGCAGGGTCTGAAGAAACACCTCTATAAATATAGGCCAAGCCAATATCCATAGTCCAAAGCCCTGTCTTTCTTTTTTCACTAAACAAACCCTCCTCTTAAACCAAACATACAGACTGGACCTGAGAAACAGCATATTTTTTTTCTTTAGGTCAGAATAAATTATAGATGATATACTTTTAGTGGTGGTACAGATTTCAAACCTATAATTTCATTATTCCAACCTCATAAAAGGAGGTACCCCCATGAACATNNCGCTATATCGTAAGTGGATTGCACACCTTCTCACCTGGTCATTACCACATGAGCCGCCACAATATCAGGGTATTCGACTTGCTTGTAGTCAAGCAGGGTTGCTTATATATGAGTGAAGGAGGTCTCACCTTTCAGGTACGGGCAGGTCAGGCACTGCTCCTTCGTCCAGATAGCCATCATTTCAGTACGGACAGCTGCAAGGAACCCACCTCTTATTATTGGCTGCATTTTCAGACAGTAGGCGATTGGAATATCTCCGAGGCTACGACTGCAGCACCAGAGACAGAAAACGGTAGAGTGGAGCACCCTCTTCATTCTGACGAATTTAATATACGCACTTTTACCTTACGCCTGCCCCAATATACCACTCTGCTACAACCGTCCAAGATGGAAGAACTGCTCTCGCAGCTCAATCAACTAGTTCCTAATTCCCATTTGAGCGATACTCCATTTCAGCAGCAGTTGCTATTCCAAGAGGTTCTTCAGCAGTTAACCGCCTCCCTGAGCCATGAACGTCCCTCTCCTTCCAAAATATGTGCAGAGCAAGCTGCCTCTTATTTGCGCAGCCATTTCCGTGAGCACATCACAGCACAGCAGCTAGGGGAGAACCTGAACTTTCACCCTGTATATATCGCTCGCTGCATGAAGAAGGAGTACGGCTGTGCACCAATGGATTACCTGCTGCACTACCGGATTCAGCAGAGTAAACTGTTGCTGATGCAGACCAGTTATACGATCGCCCGTATCGCCGAGGAGGTCGGCTTCAACCAGGNNCGCATTGAGGGAACCACTCCGCGGGAATTCCGCCAGCGCTTCTCGTAATCCCCTAGAATACACAATGTTATGCAAGTGCTGACTATACTATTGAATAAATCACTAATACAAACAAAAGCATCTGCCATTCCATCAAAGGAGTGGCAGATGCTTTGTTTGAAAACTAATGAAGATTCAACTTTCTGATCATTCGGACTTATATACCGCTATTCTTTAACTTACCTATTACCTCATCGATCTCAGCTATAGTCGTATACCGTCCCACACTAAATCGAACCGCTCCCTGCCCAATACTCGCAGAGACATTCATAGCCCTTAAAACAGGCAAAATCAGCGTTTCACCAGAATGACATGCCGATCCTGTAGAGGCCGCCACATCTTCCAGTGAATCAATGATCTCATGACCCACTGCTCCAAGAAAACTAACGTTAAGAGTGTTAGGCAATCGCTTATGCATGTGGCCGTTCAGGTGAATCTTGTCGCCAAAAGTCTCCTGTAGTCTTTCATAGAAATAATCTGTAACTTGCTTCACACGTTCTCTGGAAGTGGAATCCGCAGCTAGCTCACAAGCTTTTCCTAAGCCAATAATGTAGGGTGTGTTTTCGGTTCCCGCTCGTCTCCCCTGCTCGTGCCCCGCTCCGTGAATCAAAGGTTCGATGTGAATGCCATCTCGGATATAAAGTGCTCCAATACCTTTCGGCGCATATAATTTATGGCCTGCCAGCGTTAGAAAATCCACTCCTAAATCAGCCACATCGAGCACTACTTTTCCAGCGGACTGTGAAGCATCGGTGTGAACAAGAACACCCCGTTCGTGGCAAACCTCGGCTATTTCCNNGTTATTAGAGTGCATAATGGAGACCAGTATGGTTTGGTCTGTGAGCTGCTTTTTCACATCGTCTACATGCACCATTCCATACAAGTCAACAGGTACATAAGTAATCGTATAGCCCATCTGCTCCAGATACTGACAGGGTTTAATCACCGCCGGATGCTCCACAGCAGACAGGATAATGTGATTTCCTTTATGTCTATAAGTTTGGGCAACTCCCTTTATGACAGTGTTATTCGATTCGCTACCCCCGCTTGTAAAAAGCACCTCACCCGGCGCACAATTGAGGAAATCTGCCACCTGTGTTCTTGCTCGCTCGATTCCGAGTTTAGCTTCTTGCCCCAAAGAATGACTGCTTGAAGGATTCCCGTAATGACCATAAAGATATGGAATCATCGCCTCTGCTACTTCCTTATCTACAGGCGTTGTAGCGTTATAGTCTAAATAGATCATTTGTTACGCTAAGCCCCCTTTAAACCCCTGCATTACGACTGGCTAAAAAAGAGCGCACCGCAGCCTCAGCTTCATCCAGATTATTCACCTTAAAGGTAACCTTCTCGATTTCATCATACTGATTGGACGAATAGTCATATTTAGGATCATAGTAGTATTCTAACAACAGCGCCACAGCCTCCCCGAACAAATCGGCTTGCAAGCACCGCTCGATTTCTGCCGCAATGGGGATATGAATTCGGGATTTGATACGTCGAAACGCTGAGATGCACTGCTCCTTGTATTCTTCCGGTCGGTAGTCCTCAAGGATTTGCTGCACTCTGGCTTGCAAAGGTAGTTCAATCCAAATCTGCGTTCCGGTCTCTTTTTGCTCGGCCATGAATGGGGGCATCACTACCTTACCAATCTTTTTACTCTCCGCTTCAAAAAGTACATAAGGAGCATCCTCGATCTTAATTAACTCCTCCAAAAGAAGGCTATCGAACGTTTTCTGATTGTTTGCATGAAGTCCGATCTCACCAAAGATAGAACCGCGATGACCAGCCATCCCTTCCAAATCTAGAACAGGATAACCCTGTGCCTTCAGGCGGTGCAGCAGGTTTGTTTTGCCTGTACCGGTATTTCCATGAATCACAAAAGACTTCGGTTTGAAATCATACGTTTCCAGTTCGTCGAGTACCCATTTACGGTAAGCTTTATAGCCGCCAATCAGTCGGTAAGCGTGAATATCCATTAAAGAGAGTACCGTCGCTGTTGTACGGCTACGCATACCTCCCCTCCAGCAAAACACAGCCTTGTCTCCTTGAATCGCAGTGAATTCTTTAACAAAGGAAGGTAGCTTCGCCGCAGCAATCTCCAAACCGCGTTCTTTAGCAGCCTGAACACTTGTCTGTTTATACAAGGTACCTACTTCAGCCCGTTCTTCATCATCAAAAAAAGGAATATTCAGACTATCCGGCAGTGTCGAATCTTTATATTCAGAAGGAGAACGAACGTCGATAACCGTGATCTGCTTCTTGTTCTTTAACACTCTTAGTTCTTCCAGTGTAATATCCTGAAACAATGCACTCTCTCCTCTGGTAGCTAACTTCTTAGGTTGCCTCTAAGCTGGACTCAATCGTTATTGCGCTGCTATAACTGCAATCTGACCCGGATGGTCTTCCGTTACCTCTCCAATCAATGCTGCCTCTACACCCGCATCTACTAACTCTTTTAACAAGTCTTCACTTTGTTCAGGAGCAATAGAGATCAGCAGTCCTCCAGAAGTAACAGCGTCACACAGAATATAACGGCTCAATTGGTCCATTTCTTCCGGATACAGAATGCTGCCTTCTAAATGGGCAAAGTTATTCTTAGTGCCGCCTGGAACAAATCCTTGTTCCGCGAGTTCTCTAACTCTCGGAAGCATAGGTACGGATGCTTGACGAATTATCAGTCCGTGGTTGCTCCCCTTTGCCATTTCCGAAGCATGTCCCAGCAGCCCAAATCCAGTAACATCTGTACAAGCATGTACATCATAAGGCTCCATAATCTCAGCCGCTTTTTTATTCAGTGTAGACATTACTGTCGTAAGACGTGTGGTTTCTTCAGGGGATAGCTGATCCTTTTTAATAGAAGTCGTTAAGATGCCCACACCGATAGGTTTTGTCAAAATCAGCTTGTCCCCCACCTGCGCACCCGCATTGGTTCTTACTTTGTCCGGATGCACAAGGCCCGTAACGGCCAATCCAAATTTAGGCTCCTTATCATCGATGGAATGTCCACCTACAAGCGTCGCTCCTGCTTCCTGCACTTTATCCGCTGCACCGCGCAAAATGTCACCGAGAATGCTTTTGTCCAGAACAGAGATAGGAAAAGCCACAATATTAAGCACCGTAAGCGGCTTTCCGCCCATAGCATAAATATCACTTAATGCATTGGCTGCTGCAATTTGACCAAATGAATAAGGGTCGTCCACGATCGGCGTGAAAAAATCAACAGTTTGCACCAACGCTAGATCATCACTTAAACGGTATACCCCTGCGTCATCACTGGTATCCAGACCTACAAGTAGATCCGGGTTAGGAACGGTTGGTGGCAGACTGCGAATAACCTGCATGAGATCGGCAGGACCGGTTTTGCAACCGCAGCCCCCTTTTGAAGATAATGAAGTCAATTTTATGGTTTCGGCTTGAGACATCATGACTCAGCTCCTTTAATAGAAATGTCGAATATCTTTAATCTTACATCAGTTGACAGCATTGTACAAAATACAAAGCTACTGATTTGATTTCATTATGCTATAATTGGAACCTTGATAGTAGTATCAAAGGCTAAGGCTGGCTCATTCGTAGAATTCAATACCTTTGAGCCAGCCTTTAGTTTGATATCCAGTACTTTAAGGAAAACCTCCCTATAATTCATCAATAATCGCTCGAAAATGGGGTCTTTAGGTAAATCCTCCCTATAAATTATGAGAAATACCCGTTCATGACTAAATACATCCTAATTATAGGGGGATTTTCCCTATATCATGCTCTAGAAGACATAACCTTTATTACTTTAGGGAGAATTTCCCTATATTTCTATACAAAAGGGCGTCCCGCAGCCAGTTCATTCTCCCCGGCTATGGGTACGCCCTCTTTTCCCGTATAAACGCCCGTCGTCAATCCTCCAATAGATCAACTAATCTGCTGATTGCCCTGCTGTTTCTCCAAAAACCGCTGAAGAATATCATTAAATTTCTCCGGCTGACACAGATTACTAGGATCTAATGCGTTAGGAATAATCGCTAACTGAGCTTGTGGTAACTGAGACACCATATCCTTCATACAGTTTACTCCAAATTCACTAAAGTCACCGACAATACATAACGCAGGACGCTTAAAAGACTTTAAGCATCTAGTGTAATCCACATGGCTCGTAGCCAGCCTTTGCCGATACAATTCCCTTGGACGTTTCTCCAGAAGTCCTCTTCTAATCTCGTTATAAGCAAGGTTCCAGCGTTCTCGGTACATCATACGAATCGAAGGTAACACCAGCTCACTTGGAGCGTAATACATTAACCAACTACAATAAGCAGCCATAAGCTGGATTTTACCTATAATGGTCGACGCTTGACTTCTACAGAAACTATCCACGATAACAATTGCTTTTACCCGCTCAGGATATTGTTTCGCAATATGTTGAACAACCAGACCACCATAGGCGATCCCGACAAAAACCGCTTCGCGGATGCCCAAATCATTCAATAGCATAATCAGATCTAGACATTGAGTTTCAATAATCTCGTTTGGGGCCTGCAGCAGTTCACCTGACTTGCCATTCCCCCGTAAATCGCACAGAATCACTTTATATTTATCAGAAAAATACTCCAGCTGCGGCTTGAACATAGTATGTGTTAATCCATGTCCATGGATAAACACAACCGGAGTCCCTGTACCATTAATTTCATAATAGAGCGAAGTTCCATTCAGTTTAGCAATAGGCAAAGTTAACACCTCTTTCATAAATAGGTTCTACAACTATATCTGCTTTTGAACGCAGCAAAAAACCACAGAGGGATTCTCTGTGGCTATTCATCTTCAAATACGCCATTCATCCTCTCTCCATACGCTTACGAGGTTAGCTGTCGGATTCGGGCAGTGAGAGTTGCCCTACCTGCATGGATGCATTACTATGCACCTGTAACAGGATTCACCCCATAACTAGTACCGACTGTCATATCGATTCCCAGTTGTTGGTTCCCCCGCTTTCCTTAACGGAAATTAAGCGGATTTCTTATGTAATTATCGGTTATGTGATGAATCATACCCCGTGTAAGGTTTCCTTGTAAAGGATGGATCTGGGCAAAATAATGTGGAATGCAGTGCTTTTCATTTCATATTGTGTAAACTCGTCATTCTCTCTTTCTTTTGCTCTTGTTTACTCGCTATATCAAGAAGAAACGACAACCGTTTCTCGTAGAAATATAAGGACATTTATAGTTGCGCAGCATATAAATTCTTATATTTCAAAAAATGAGCCAATCAGGTGTTATTCCCTGCAGCCACACTGTGATCCGAAACATTTGATCCGTAAAGAGCAGCACCCCCATGAATACCATGAGAACGCCACCAATCTTCATCAGCACATTTGAATACTTAAGGATACGTTTGGCTCCACCAAGGAAGAATGCTAAGACAAAGAAGGGCAATGCGAATCCGATGCTATAGGCCGTAATCAATGTGAACCACGTGCCAGGCTCACTTGCGGAAAGTGCAATAATCGCGGTTAGAATCGGACCTATGCATGGAGACCACCCAGCAGAAAAACCGATCCCAAATATAAACGATCCCACATAACCCGCCGGCTTCCATTTTAAATCAAGCTTGCGTTCACGAAGTAAAAACTGCGGCTGAAAGATCCCAAGCAGAAATAATCCCATCACAATAATCAGAATCGCCGATAATTGCCGAATCAGATCACGCTGCCCATTAAAGAATTGTCCGAATAGTCCTGCACCAAACCCCAGTGTGTAAAAAACCGCTGAAAATCCTAAAATAAATGCCAATGTATGGGTTATCGTGCGTATACGGACCTCTTTGGTATTGCTGCCTGATTTCAATTGTTGAACGGATAATCCGGTAATATACGATAAATAAGAGGGATAGAGCGGTAAACAGCAAGGTGATATAAACGATGCTACCCCTGCTGCTAAGGCTATTCCTGCATTGATATTAGACAAAGTAGCGGCTCTCCTTCCAGCATTCGAGTCACTTCAAGGAAATATTTGATACCGTATATTTTATTCGCTGTTTATGCTGGCAAACCCTTTTTGCCGATCAAGGTCAACACTAAAAACGATATGAGTAAAAGCACAATGGTAGCACCAGGGGCCAGATTCCAAACTCCTGCTACTACTAGTCCGCCTACAACAGCAATTTCCGAAATAATGACCGATAGGATGACCGAGGATTTAAAGCTTCGAGACAGCAATAAGCTAATTGCCACCGGAATGGTTAGTAGAGCAGATACTAGCAAGGATCCGACAATTTTGATCGCTGTGCTAATTACAAGCGCCGTCAGAATGGTAATCAGCATGTTAAGCAGCTTCACAGGCAGTCCGCTGACACTCGCAGCATCCTCTTCAAAGCTAAGCAAAAAGAACTCCTTAAAGAACATCGTAACTACTACTACAACAGCTATCGTTACTATCCCTACTACGATTAAATCGATATTATCTAGTGTATAAATGCTACCGAACAAATAACTCATAACGTCTGCATTATAACCTTTTCCTAAGGTGAAAAAGAGTGAGGCTAAGGCCACCCCGCCCGACATAATTATGGCAATCGAGAGCTCTGCATAACTCTTATAAGCCTTGCGAAGCTTCTCAATCGCGAAGGAAGCCACCACTGCAAATATAAGACCTGCTCCCAGCGGATAGACACCTATTAAAAAACCAAGTGCTACACCGGCTATTGTAACATGAGCCAGCGTATCCCCAATCATGGATAAACGTCTGAGCACAAGAAACACGCCTATAAGCGGCGCTGTAATGCCAATCAATAGACCGCCTGCCAGCGCCCGCTGAAAAAAATCGCTAAATAGAATTTCCAACTTTAACTCTCCTCCGTAGAACAATTGAAACATTTTTAAAAGCTTTTATTAAAACCTTTTTTCGATCCCTCCCAAACCCTCCCTTCCAAGGGAGGGCCCCAAGGGTTGCACCCTCTGGACACCCGCATTTTTTGGCGAAGGAGGTTGGTGGGACGGGACTTAGTGACTACGGCGTTCGGAGCGCTTATCCCTACGGGACCGCTTGGACGTTAGATCAGGTACGCAACTATTGTATACGTTGCCTGATGCTGTCCCTCCGGGATACGCACTACTGACAAGAAAGCACAACATCTACGTGTATATTCGACCATCTATTGATTCAAAAAGAACGGCCTGGGACAGCACCGTTCAATTACATATTTTAAATATCGGTGATGCATTTAAGGTTTATTACTCAGCCCGAAGCTCCAGCAAAGCATCACGCAGCTCTGCCGCGCGTTCGAATTGCAGGTTCTTGGCGGCGTCCTTCATCTCGGCTTCCAGACGCTGCATCAGACTTTGTTTCTCTTTCTTATTCATCTTACCACCAACACCCGTGAGGTAATCGGCTTTGGACTCGGCAACCTTCGTTGCCTCGATGATGTCACGCACCTTTTTATTAATGGTGGTTGGGGTAATGCCGTGTTTCTCATTATGGGCGATCTGAACGGCGCGACGGCGCGATGTTTCGCTCATCGCCTTTTCCATCGAATCGGTGATCCGATCACCATACATGATTACACGCCCCTCAGAGTTACGGGCCGCACGACCAATCGTCTGAATTAACGAACGTTCGGAACGAAGGAAGCCCTCTTTATCGGCATCGAGAATAGCCACTAACGATACTTCCGGTAAGTCGAGACCTTCTCTTAATAGGTTAATCCCCACTAGAACATGGAACGTTCCGAGACGAAGTAGCCGTATGATCGCCATCCGTTCAAGAGTCTTGATATCGGAGTGCATATAACGAACCTTAATCCCAATTTCCTTAAAGTAATCCGTCAGGTCCTCCGACATCTTCTTCGTTAATGTTGTAACGAGTACACGTTCATCTCGTTCAACCCGGTCACGAATTTCGCTAATCAGATCATCGATCTGTCCTTCTGTAGGACGAACCTCAATGATAGGATCCAATAGACCTGTTGGCCGGATAATCTGCTGCACCATGGTGTCGCAGTGCTCCATTTCATAAGGCCCCGGAGTCGCTGAAACATATACGATCTGCTTCACTTTTTCTTCGAATTCTTCGAACTGTAGCGGACGGTTATCTAACGCAGACGGTAGACGGAAACCATGCTCTACCAACACCGTCTTACGCGCGCGGTCACCGTTATACATCGCCCGAATCTGTGGAAGAGTTACGTGAGACTCATCAATAATAATCAGCATATCATCCGGAAAATAATCCATTAATGTATAAGGAGTTGCTCCTGGCTCACGGAAGGTGAGCGGTCCGGAATAGTTCTCGATCCCCGAACAGAAGCCCACTTCCTTCATCATCTCAATATCATAACGTGTCAGCTGTTCCAAACGCTGAGCTTCCAGAAGTTTTCCTGCGTCACGAAGCACAGTTAAGCGATCTTCCAGCTCTTTTTCAATGTTGACGATTGCCACTCGCATCGTTTCTTCCTTGGTAACAAAGTGAGACGCCGGAAAAATAGCGACATGATCGCGTTCCCCGATCAGTTCACCCGTCAGTACATCAATCTCAGTGATTCGCTCAATTTCATCGCCGAACAATTCTACCCGAATGGCATGTTCTCCCTGAGAGGCTGGGAAAATCTCAACCACATCACCACGAACACGGAAGGTTCCGCGTACGAAATTAATATCATTACGCTGGTACTGGATATCCACTAGTCTACTCAACATCTCATTACGCGGCTTCTCCATCCCAACCCGCAATGACAATAGCAAGCTTCCGTATTCCATCGGCGAACCGAGGCCGTAAATACAAGATACACTCGCCACAATAATAACGTCACGACGTTCGAACAAGGAGCTGGTC
The DNA here is from genome assembly GCA_002438345.1 of Paenibacillus sp. UBA6285. Lineage (GTDB taxonomy): Bacteria > Bacillota > Bacilli > Paenibacillales > Paenibacillaceae > Paenibacillus_AQ. The sequence continues at coordinate 6,640 of DJUJ01000131.1, read as the reverse complement.
GCGGAGTGGCGCAGTTTATCAATCTCTTCGTTAATGCTGGAATCTTTCTCGATATAAGTATCGGAGGAGGGAATATACGCCTCTGGTTGGTAATAGTCGTAGTAGCTGACGAAATAGTCTACCGAATTATGCGGAAAAAACTCCTTAAACTCACTTGCTAGTTGAGCAGCCAAAGTCTTGTTGTGCGCAATAACTAGCGTCGGGCGGTTTAATTTGGAAATGACTTGTGCAACGGTAAACGTCTTACCCGTACCCGTCGCGCCCAGCAGCGTCTGGTGCTTCTTGCCCTGCCGGATGCCTTGTAATAATTCCTCAATGGCATGAGGCTGATCGCCCTGGGGTGTATACTCGGACTCCAATTCAAAAGTCTTCGTACTGACGACAATATCACTCATTTGCCGGTCTCCCCTCTATCGTCTAAACTAGATTAATATATTATAATTGTTGTCTGAATGTTCTCTCTCCATACGATAGTGAAAAATATGGAAGATAAGAATATGTGTTCCNNCCCGTTCATTATACAGTGTTGACTAGATCGATGCAAACCATAATACATAGAAATGTTAGGAGCTTGAAGCATGGATATTACCTCAATAATCGGCCTTGTGGCTGGACTGGCTGCGTTAATCGGCGGCTATCTCTGGGAAGGCGGAAGCCTGTCAGGACTGCTGCAGCTTAACGCAGCTTTAATTGTATTCGGGGGTACATTTGCCGCCGTTATGATCAGCTTCCCAGCATCTAAGTTGCGCTCCATCCCAACAGCACTACGCATGGCCTTCGGCAGCAACCCTGATCGTGATGTAGAGAAGGCAGAAGAACTCATCTCCATGGCAATATTGGCCCGGCGCGGTGGCGTTTTAATGTTAGAAAAACAAGCAGAAGTACATCCAGATCCTTTTACACGTGAAGGTCTACTTCTTATTGTCGACGGCACAGATCCTGAGCAAGTTCGGCAGATTTTAGAATTAGAAATGGACGCTAAGGAATTGAAGCATGAGAGTTATGCTAAGATTTTTGAAGCCGCAGGTGGTTATGCCCCAACGATGGGAATTATCGGTACGGTGATGGGTCTCATTCATGTGCTAGGTAATCTTACAGATCCGTCAAATCTAGGTACCTCTATCGCAGTTGCATTTACCGCAACACTGTATGGTGTCGCCATCGCCAATTTAATATTTTTACCCATCGCTTCCAAAATCAAATCCCGCAGTCAAAGCCAGCTACATAGTATGGAAATGCTGCTAGTCGGCATTCTTTCTCTGCAGAACGGGGATCATCCCCTGTTGGTGCGTAAAAAACTGAACTCCTTCATCTCAGACACGGACACGAATGACCGCGCAGAAACTAGAGGTCTTCTATGAGACAAAGAGACCGGCGCAAGCGGCGTGTAGAGACTCGGGAAAACCGCGACCGCTGGATGATTACTTATGCTGATCTAATTACACTTTTACTTATATTTTTCGTTATATTGTATGCGATGAGCAGCCTGGACACTGACAAATATAATATTGTGACGGGCTCGTTATCCGAGACCTTTAAGTCTGGCAGCACTGTCCTTGAGGGTGGGGACGGCATTTTAGATGCTGGAAAAACCCCTGTGATCAAACCAGAAAATACAGATACAAACTTAAATACAACAGTGGAACAAAACCAAAACGCTGACGATAAAACCGTTAATGAGACACCTTCGGCACGTGAGCTGGCTTTTCGGGAACAAGAGGCGAAACTTTCTGAATTAATGGGTGTGATCACCCACTATGTGGAGGAAAATAATCTCGAAGAACAAATTTTTGTTGCCGACAAACCGCAGGGGATAGAAATCACACTCAGTGACCGTTTTCTCTTCGATATAGGTAAGGCAGACCTGAAATCACCAGCCCTTCCTGCTCTTCAGCAGTTGTCTGGCTTATTCAGCGATATTGGCGCAAAGATTAGCATTGAAGGACACACCGACAATACCCCAGTATCTTCGGCTTCTCACTATAACGACAATTGGGAGCTGTCTGGTGCTCGGGCTCTGTCTGTGCTGCGCTTTTTCTTAGATCGTGAAGGATTGAACCCCGACAATTTTCAATATGCAGGTTATGCTGATACCCAGCCCACCGCGGATAATACATCGGCAGCAGGTCAGCAGAAGAACCGCCGTGTAGAGATCATTGTGCTTCGGCAGCTTCAAGAGGGCGAATAAATATAGTTGTGCTCAGAGCTAAGTCCGTTAGCTAGTTCCTATTCGGGAGTGAATCAACTATTGATAATTTCGCGTTAAAGTCACATTTCACTAACTGCTATTCAGCATAGGCTTAGCAACATTCCCAAAATAGGCCCTCTGCTAGTAATTACAGAAATACTCCCTGATTATCTGCCTATTATCGTATCTAGTCGCNNTATAGGGAGGTTTTCCCTAAAACCCTTGATTTCGAGCTATGATCGTCTAAGATGAGGGAGGTTTTCCCTAATTTCATAAGCATTAGATTAGATTTAACGCAAAAATCCCCACCGTTATCTACACAAAAAAACCAAACAGCAAGTCTCCAAAAACAGAAACTTGCTGCTACAAATATCACACGAGATGAATTATTATTTCGAGGGCATCCCCAATTATTCTCCTACCAACGCACTATAACCGGCTGCATCTAGCAGACCTTTTACAGCATCAGTATACTCTCCGTCAACTTCAATTTCAAAAATCCATCCCTCACCATACGG
>DJUJ01000131.1:0-3876 GCA_002438345.1 Paenibacillus sp. UBA6285 | reverse complement strand
CTTGGTAACCTTCCCAGAGACGGGTGAATACAATTCCGATACCGTCTTAACGGATTCGATACTACCAACGCTGTCGCCAGCTGAAATGGCTGAGCCTACTTCTGGAAATTCCACAAATACGATATCGCCTAACAAATGCTGAGCATGATCCGTAATCCCAACACGTACTACACGTCCTTCCACTTGCTGTGCCCACTCATGTTCTTCGCTGTAAAGAAGGTTATCTAAAACTTCACTCATTCAAGTCGCCTCATTTCCAAATTGGAGTTCTAAATTTAGTTATAGCCTAAGTGATCTCGGTTCACAATGTCAATGTTACTAAGAGGAAAAATAAATTTGTCGTTTTTTTGACTTTTTCTTGTTGACAGCGTCTCCTTATACCCGTTTAATGGAGACATAAGAAACAAATACAGTTGCGAATGATGGCATAGGGAGAGACTGTCTCACTTGAAGACGGCGCCGAAGGAGTAAGCCCTAACAGGGGTGAATCTCTCAGGCAAAAGGACCTTTGCCGGACGCATCTCTGGAGAGCATCAGACGCAAGGCTGATTGCGTCAGGTCACCAACGGGGAAACTTGCAGGTTAGTTACGGCAGGGTAACTCTCAGGTACAAAGGACAGAGCGGAAAGCAATTTATGCATTTATGCATGATTGCTTCCGCCTGTCCTTTTTTGTATGTAATCAGACAAGGGGAGTGACGACATGGATACTTTGAAAAGAACGCCTTTTTATGATCTCTATTCCGCTTATACGGAGTCCAGGTGCATTGATTTCGGCGGCTGGGAGCTGCCAGTACAGTTTACAGGTATCGTGAAAGAGCATGAAGCCGTTCGCCAGCAGGCTGGACTGTTCGATGTATCGCATATGGGTGAATTCATGGTGATCGGGAGCGGTGCAGAACCCTTTTTGCAAAAGATGACGACTAACGATGTCACCCGCCTCACGGACGGTGCAGCACAATATACGCTGCTCTGTTATCCAAACGGCGGTGTCGTCGACGATTTACTCGTATATCGACTAAGCGAAGGACGTTATATGCTCGTCGTAAATGCCTCCAACATCGACAAAGACTTCCAGTGGCTGCAAGAGCATCTGACCTCTGAATTCGGTGAAGTCACGCTCACTAATGTCTCTGACGAGACGCTTTTGCTCGCCTTGCAAGGTCCGCTGGCGGAGACCATTCTTGCCGAAGTCACCGATGCTCCTATCGATGCACTTAAGCCTTTCCATTTCATCGAGCGCGCTACCGTCTGCGGTGTAGAAGTACTGATCTCCCGTACGGGTTATACCGGCGAAGATGGCTTTGAAATTTACGCTCCGCTGGATGGGGCAGAATCGTTATGGAACGGTCTACTCGCAGCTGGTTCTCCACACGGATTAACGCCTGCTGGACTTGGCGCACGTGATACACTGCGTTTTGAAGCAAAATTGCCACTGTACGGTCAGGAGCTGTCAGCTGACATCACTCCCCTAGAAGCAGGAGTTCAGTTCTTCGTGAAGCTGGACAAAGCAGATTTTATCGGACGTGATGCGCTGATACAACAAAAAGAAGCCGGTCTTCCCCGCCGCCTTGTCGGCCTAGAAATGATTGATCGAGGCATTCCGCGCTCCCATTACCCAGTCTATGTAGGCGGCGTTAAAATCGGAGAGGTCACAACAGGAACACAATCTCCAACGCTAAAGCGTAACCTGGGATTGGCATTGCTTGATACAACTTACAGTGAAATAGGCACAGAGGTTTTCGTAGAGATACGCGGCAAGCAGCTTAAGGCTGTCGTGATTAAGGCCCCTTTTTATAAAAAAAGCCAAGGAGTGAAACCTTAATGAAGCACCGTTATCTGCCTATGACAGCACAGGACCGCGTAGAGATGATGGAAGCCGTCGGGATTCAGTCCATAGAAGAGCTTTTCTCCGATATTCCTGAAGCAGTCCGATACCAAGGCACTATGCCGATGTCTGAACCACTCGATGAATACGCCCTGCTACGCCACATGAAAGGCCTGGCTGACCGAAATGCCGACTTTGATTCTCATGCCAGCTTCCTCGGCGCCGGATTATACGACCATCACATCCCTGTGGTGATCAACCATGTCATTTCCCGTTCTGAATTCTACACTGCTTACACTCCATATCAACCGGAGATCAGCCAAGGTGAACTGCAAGCGATCTTCGAATTCCAATCCTATATTTGCGAACTAACCGGTATGAAAGTAGCCAATGCCAGTATGTATGATGGCGCTACAGCTTTATCCGAAGCAGCGGTCCTCGCAGCTGGTGCTACCAAACGCAAAAAATTAATTGTCTCCCGCACCGTTCATCCTGAAGCACGCCAAGTGCTACGCACCTCAGCGAATGCTTGGGGTCTTGATGTGGTGGAGATTGACTATAAAGACGGTGTTACCGATCAGGCTAAGCTTGCTGAAGCCATTGATGCTGATACTGCCGCAGTACTGATGCAATCGCCTAACTTCTTTGGCAGCATCGAAGATCTTCGCTCCGTTGAACCGTTGATCCATGCTGTTAAAGGATTGCTCGTTGTCAGTGCGAACCCGATCGCCCTTGGTGTACTCGAAACTCCGGGCAAGCTTGGAGCCGACATCGTAGTCGGTGACGCTCAACCACTCGGTATTCCTGCTTCCCTCGGTGGTCCAACATGTGGATTCTTCGCCGTAGCTGAACACCTGATGCGTCGCATGCCAGGCCGAATCGTTGGCCAAACCGTGGACCGCAATGGGAAACGCGGCTTCGTTCTGACACTTCAAGCCCGTGAACAGCATATCCGTCGTGAAAAAGCGACGTCGAACATTTGCTCCAACCAAGCACTACTCGCCCTCTGCACATCCGTCTACTTGTCCGTAATGGGTAAGGAAGGCATGCGTGAAGTCGGTGAACTGAACATTCGCAAAAGCCATTACGCCGCTAAGAAGCTCAGCGAACTAACCGGTGCTGAACTTACCTTCTCTTCCCCATTCTTTAATGAGTTTGTAGTGAAGTTTCCTGAAGGAAGCAGCGTAAGCTCAATTAATTCTAAGTTGTTGAAGGAAGGATACCTTGGCGGTTATGATCTGGGCCGGGGATATCCAGAACTCGCTGGTCATATGCTGGTAGCCGTTACGGAAAAAAGAAGCAAAAACGAAATCGACCAATTCGCTAGCGCACTGGAGGGCTGTTTATGAAACCGGAACAAAGCCTAATTTTTGAATTAAGTCGTCCCGGCCGTTCGGCCTATTCCTTGCCACTATGCGATGTGCCGCAGGAAGAAACCTTAGAATCTCTGATTCCATCAGGTTTACTCCGTAGCGAACCCGTCGTGCTTCCGGAAGTATCCGAAGTGGACGTCATTCGCCACTACACTTCCTTGTCACGCCGCAACTTTGGTGTAGATAACGGCTTCTATCCACTCGGTTCATGTACGATGAAATACAATCCGAAAATCAATGAAACGGTTGCACGCTACGCTGGTTTTGCCAATGTTCACCCATTACAGGATGAGTCAACAGTACAAGGTGCAATGGAATTATTATATGATCTTCAAACATCCCTTCAGGAAATTACAGGTATGGATGAAGTAACATTACAGCCAGCAGCAGGCGCACATGGAGAATGGACAGCATTAATGATGATCCNNCCCAGCCAGAAGAAAGCATTCAAGGTGCACTAGAATTAATGTATACCCTGCAAAATGACTTATCCGCACTAACCGGCATGGATGCTGTATCTTTACAGCCTGCCGCAGGTGCTCACGGTGAATGGACCGGTCTCATGATGATTCGCGCCTACCATGAAAGCCGCAGTGAGACCCGCACGAAGGTTATCGTGCCGGATTCCTCACACGGCACCAATCCTGCTAGTGCTTCAGCAGCAGGACTTGAAACG
>DJUJ01000177.1 GCA_002438345.1 Paenibacillus sp. UBA6285 | reverse complement strand
TTTTCAAGATTCCAATGTTCCGCAATATTATTATTCATAATAAATCTTCCTTCTATATCCTATTTTAATATAACGTAATTCTGTACTACGCATTACAAGCTCTGGGTCGCTGTAAGTGACATTGGAATCATAGTAATAACAACATTCACACTTCATAAAAATTATCCTCGATCAGTGCCTCGAATGAATCCGCTAATAAATCGATCTCCCCGCTATCGTGGTAACAAATGAAAACGTTTCCTGCTTTATTGATTATAATCGGATCGCCGGAACCATTCATAGAGATGACATAGCTGGTTTGTAAAACCTCTGCAAAGGGAGGCTCCTTGAATTGCTCTCGGGCCCCTAGAGTCAAATCGACAACCGTTTCGTTTCCGAGACTGGAGCCATTTGAGAATGCATATACCGCAAGACCTGCATATGCCCCCCCAAACGTCCGGATAAAATGCACATAATCCTCATGAAAGTTTACTTTCAGACGCTGCTCTGCATTAGCAATTTCCTCTTGGCTCGCCGGACTGCCTACTATTGTGCTATTATCCTCCCGATGAAGGAAAGTATTTAATCTCTTCATTAATGTATCATTCATAGGATAGTCGCCCTCCCTGCCAATTAATTCGAATTAGCTACCGTTCAAGCCCCCGCTATCGCATCCGGACTTTTTGATTATTTTCATAGTTATTCAACACTCTCAATTTTTGAAAGATTAAAGTCTTCCCAATTATCTCTTGTGCTCTGTGAATGTGGATTAGCAGGAATTATAATTTTTTCCGTTGGCAAGTAAAAATAATTCTTTTGGGTATTCTTTTGCAATCCTGAAATTTTCTTTAAGTCCCTTTGAAATGTTCGATAAAAAGATTGTATCTGTTTATTAGGATTCTTTGATATCATACGCATTTGTATAAGTTCTCGACTTTTATCGGTTTCTCTGCCGCCTTTAACTTCAATAGAATAGGAGCTTGGTGTATCATGAAAATATCCAAATTCTTTGATTTGTGTTATATCTTGTATGGAGTAGCAGGAAAAGAAAAAAGAGTTATATGCAGTATCATTAAAATAACTGGCGAACAAATCGATTTTTTTACTTTCAAAAGATGAATATTGACGTTCACCCTGTGCGTTAGTAAATATTTCGGCATATAGTTTAACTCCATGACTCAGCATTGCATTATGGCTCTCAGTAAGAAAATCCATAACAGGCATTGAAATATTAAAATAGATAGCTATACAATTTTCCTCCTCATCCAAAATATAAATTAATAGGCGTTCTTCAAGTTAAATTTTACCGCACCTAACGAATCTTAAACAGAATAAATCACTCATTCTCCATAAATTCAATGATTGAGTTTGCATGAGATTTCATTAACTTCATAAGGTTTTCTGAAACATCTTTAAGTGGATTGTCTTCACCGCATTCATGTATTAACATTTAACTCTTTCCAGATTTTCTATCAAGGATAGCGATGCTTCACGTAGCCATATCTCCTATATATAAAACTAATCTCCCTTTAGTTGAGAAAAGGTTGCCAATCAACCTTTCATGCCAGTTCGCCCGCAGGCTCCGCACGCAAGGGCGTTAGCTATCGCGCATCAAAAAGAAGAGGTAAAAGATCAAGGGACGATGAAGGTCGAAAAGTCATGCAAACGATTCAAAACTTGTTCGTACATATGAATTGTGCGAACCGCCGACTGCTTGAGGCGCTGTGAGCCGCGCCGGTGGACGAAACCAGCAAGGAAGCGACGCTGTTCCTGCTGTTAGAAGAAAATAAAGTTTTAGACTGGATTCGTTGATTTAACGCGATTTTAAAATTGAGAAATCGTCAGCTTTGGAAAAATAAGTTTTAGACTGATCCATTAAACGAAGCAGCGGCGGATCAAGACTTGATAAATAAAGTCTTAGACTGCCGCTGTTATCATTAAACTAACGTTCCTCGTTAGCGTAATCACCTGGTTGTAACTTGTGGTACGGTTCGTAATATATCCAAGCACAAAGTTTATTTTGACCACAAGGTTTACATATCAATTTAAACAAAATCCCACTCCTTCTAAGGGAGGTAGGATTTTAAACATAATTTTACCTTTTGTTGCATTGTCGTTCTCCGTTAGCGTGATAACGCATTCGTTTGTTCCATTTCAAGGTTCCAATAATAGCGCCATTACTAAATAATCCTACTTACTTAAAATGTTGTTCCTATCATACGAATTAAATCCGATTCGGGTATGTTTTTCGTTTGTTTGTCCAATTCAGGTGAAGAAAACCAGTCGGGCTGCTCTCCATTATTTCCATATTTGATTACGTGAGTGACAGTATATGGAGACATGTACAAGTTGTGATGAATTAAGGGGAGTACTAGAATACTATCTCCTTGTTTCATATACCTAATAATCAGTTCATCGTCAGATGAAAGCTCCGCATAAACCAACCATCCACTCTGAACTAAATAAAATTCAGTAAGTTCTTTATGGAAGTGACTATTCTGCCAGCTACCCTCACTCGATGCTTCAGTTCGTATATAAGAGCTTCCATCTGAACTCACCAATCTGAACCGTCTTTCCCCGTTGTCCATCAGTTGATGCACTACTTCAATCCCTAGCTCACGTGCTTGTTCCTCAGAAATACTTTTTGGCACGTTAATTCCCCTTTTAATAACACTATAAGCCCACCAAGACAATCTTTTGAATTACTTACCTAACATTTGAAATACGGGTTTATATTCTCTTACATGTATTTATTCTTTGACGCTCTCCGTTCCCCCGTTTGCGGTGGCTGCTGTGTTAGTAAACCGTTACTTCAAGAAAAACACCAGCTGATCTTAAATTATTTTCATCCTATAATCGGTAGTCGTTTTTTCGATAATAAGTCATTGATAAGCATATTATGTTCAGTGAATATATTGTCTGGTAATTCTTCAAGTGGATAAAATTTATTCTGTATGGACTCCTCGTTACTTTCAACTAACTCACCACAATACTGTTTACAAATAAACGATATTAGAACAAGTGATACTTCATCACCATTAGAAATTTTTTTGTCATACTGTGGACCAGAATATATCCCAAATAACTCAAGATCTTTTAATTTAAGCCCCGTCTCTTCGTAAACCTCTCTCCTAGCTGTATCTTGAACGCTTTCTCCTAAATTCATGAATCCCCCTGGAAAACCCCATTGACCATTATCAGATCGTTTCTGCATCAGTACTCGATTATATGCATCAAAAACAAATGCACCTGCCACAACCATAATGACCTTCTCGTTTCCTACCATTGACCTTAAATGTTGTATGTAATCCATTTAAACATCTCCATCTTCGTAATCATAATAAAACTGGCCATTACTTAAAACAGCTGGCCGATTACCACATAAATCAATTATCCATCAACTGATGCAGTGTATTGATCCCTAGTCTAATCCTAAAAGGCACTGATAAGAATGGAATTTTATAACTCAAACATGGATTATTGTGATGCTCACACTAAACTGCCCGTTCGTATTATGAGATCAACCAGTTCTTTCTGGTTGATCCTTTTTCATTTGCATAGAGGATTAAGGTAGCCTGGTCGAACGTAACTGCCCGTGGGACTTGATCTCGAGAGCTATAATGTTCACCCCTACTTGTCTGACTATGATTGAGGCTGGTTGGGACATATGATCCCGTATAACAAGCGATGCTATGGAGCGACAAGAAAAACCTAAGGGGGTGCCGGTAAATCTAAACTTACAGGGAGAGATGAAATGAATCCAGTTATCGGTCTAGATATTTCTAAAGAAGAAAGCCATGGAAAAGCCTTTTTAGAGCGCGGAAAGCCATTCAAAGGGACATTCCACTTCGAGCACACTCGTGATGGCTTAGCTAATCTCCATCAAGCTTTAAAGGACGTTGAATCTGTATCCAAACAACGTCCTTCACTTATTCTAGAAGCAACCGGACATTACCAAAGCCCCGTTGTTCAGTTTCTAGAGGAACATCACTATATTTACATTATCATTAATCCGCTCATCTCAAATCGGCTTAGGAAGTCTCAACTTCGTAAAGTTAAGACGGATGCTGCTGACGCTTACCTTCTGAGTGAGTTGTACTACAAGGAAGAGTTTGAACCATTTAGGAAAAGGGCTGTACAACTCCTCAATCTACGCTATTTAACAAGGCAGTATGAATCTCTTTCAAAGATGTGCGTACAGACTAAACTACAATTCCAAGCTGTTTTAGATCAGGTTTTCCCTGCTTACAAAGGTGTCTTTGGAGCTATGTATTCAGGCATTTCACTACGGTTTTTAAGTGAATTCCCAACCTCACATTCGGTTTTGCAGACAGACGAAGATACAATCAAAGCTAAAATCAAAGCTAAAATGAAAGAACTGCTATTCTCGAAACGAGGACGTTCAGAGGACTGGATTAACCAACGCGTTCAAGAATTAATTCAGTCGATTCCCGGTATTGGACATAAAATTGCGGCAACAATTTTATCTGAAGTTGGAGAAGTCGTCCGATTTGATCATCCTAAAAAGCTAGTCGCCTTTGCAGGCATTGACCCGAGTGTCTTTGCTTCTGGTAAGTTTACAGCGACTCGAAACCGAATCACGAAACGTGGTTTCAGACAGCTACGTTACGCGCTGGTGATGGCTGTTCAGTGGGGACTTATTCGTTCTCGCAACACTCGGCTCAAAGAATTTTACGAACGTAAAAGAACTGAGGGTAAGCCACATAAAGTGGCATTCGTCGCATGTGCAAATAAGCTAGTTCATTGGCTCCATGCCATCCTAAAAAGCAAAAAAGTATTTCGTCTAGCTTAATTACTCTAATTGGTTGAACCTTCCAAAACACTGTTTGATTTGGAGGGTTATTTGGCTTGCCTATTTTAACTATAACACATGATTTAGCTTCACTTTACTGGTAATCTTGACAAGCTATTAGCTGGTATAGCTTAATGAACTTCGTCAGTCTAATACTTTATTTTCTCAGTTTATCAAGAGCTAAATATAAAAAAGTCAGATAAAATAAAGAGTTCTACATATTGTACATGACTAATATGTGGAACCCTTTATGTTTAACTATCGTTCCCCGTTAATCACACATGTGGACAATCAGGGTTTCCCGAAAAACGCCCATGTCTTATTCAAACCTTTCTCTCCGACCGACGCAGCGTCCCGACTAGATCTACAAAGTGGCGCCCGCGCTCTTCAAAGTTGCGGTATTGGTCAAACGCAGTGCAGGCAGGGCTCAGCAGCACCGTGTCGCCCGGTGCGGCCAGCTTGTGCACCTGCGCCACTGCCTCGGCCAGGTCTTCGCAACGGAAAATAGGCGGGCAACTCGGCACTCTGCGCGCTGCAGCCTCGATTTGACTGGCCGCTTCGCCGATCAACAGCAACACCTTGACATGATCAGGCAGTAGCCTGGCCATCTCGTCAAACGGTAACTTCTTATCTCTCCCGCCGGCGATCAGCAGCACTCGGCCCACGTGCGCGTGCAGCGTGGCGACGGTACGGGCGGGGCTAGAGCCGATTGAATTGTTGTAGTAATGCACGCCCCTCACAGTTGCCACCCACTGGTTTCGGTGCTCCACGCCGGCAAAGGTGCGTACCGTCTCCAGGATTGCCTCGTCCGGCACGGTCCCCCTCACGGCGGTCATGGCAGCCATAACGTTTTCCACGTTATACCACCCCGGCAATCGAATGTCACTGATAGGTACCAGACCATCGATCACTCCATCGCGGACTGTGTGTCCGCCGAAATACTTGGTCCGCCCCCGCCCGCGCAGTGTGGCGGTCGCCGGGTTGTCGCCGTTAAGGACGGCAAGGTCGTCAGCACTCTGAAAATCCAGCAGGCGGCGCTTGACGGCGGTATATTCATTCATGTCGCGGTGCCAGTCGAGGTGATTGGGCGAGAGGTTGGTAATGACCGCCACATGGGGAGAGCGCGTCATGTCCATCAGCTGGAAGCTGGATAGCTCGACCGCGCACGCGTCCAGCGGCGACATCTCGCCCGCGCGCGTCAGCAGTGGCGTGCCAATATTACCGCCCAGATGAACCGTACGCCCCCCGTTTGCCAGCATGTCTGCAATTAACGACGTGGTGGTGGTCTTACCGTCCGAACCGGTCACGCCGAAAATGGGACAAGGACACAACGCAAAGAACTCCTCCATCTCACTGGTCACACGGCTGCCGCCAGCTCGGGCCGAGTTCAGCGCCGGATGGTCTGGGCGCATGCCCGGAGTGCGGAACACAATATCGCCCCCAACGCGATCCAGGTAATTCTCCCCTAGGCGCAACCCGACGCCTAGATGGTCCCACTCCTCCCGGGGCAGGGCCGAATTGCGGTCGCGAACGGTGACGTGCGTCCCTGCTGAGCACAGCATGCGGATCAGCGGTGAGTTGCTGACGCCGGCGCCGATGATGGTCACGTCCCGACCGGCAAGCGATTGGATATAGGTGTCAAAAGCAGGATTCATAAGCACCTCCACTTAAAGAATGTAATTAAATCAAATATACCACATATTGGAACTATCCTGGCTGCCCGTTANNTGCAACACAAAGGATGAATTTTCATATAGGTTTGTTACCACTGTGATTATTAGATTCACTGATTTTTCCGTTCTTTTCGCTTCAATCTGTTGTAATGGAGTAACTTTTCCGCTTTCAAACGGATTACGCAACCACCCTACAAAGTCAGTAAGATCCTTAACTCCTACTTCTTTGTAATCTCACTTCCGCTCTTCAAGATAAGTGAAATACTGTTTTAATGCATAGTAATAAGTCTTCAGTGTATTGTTGCTTTTACCTGTCTGATCCAGGTGCTTTAAATACTTCATCACAAGAACAACTGGAACACCTACTTCATCCAACAGCAAATATCT
>DJUJ01000144.1:24488-24925 GCA_002438345.1 Paenibacillus sp. UBA6285 | reverse complement strand
GAAATCGTAACCTACTCGCAATCGGGAGACGAGACGCCAATTGTAACGAAGCGGATCAAACCTCAGGTACGCGGTGTACTAGTTGTTGCCAAAGGGGCAGAAAACAAAGTTGTTCGAGGACTCATTGAGCAGGCTATCGAAAAAGGCTTGAATGTCCCCATTCAGCGCATCTCGGTAGTGCCGCGCAAGCAAGAGTAGCATCAGCAATTCTATAAGTGAATGCTTCCGAAGCAGCCATTAGATTAAATTTTAGGAGGAATATGAAATGAACGGAAAAAGACAAACAATATGGTTGGTTTCTATGCTTAGTTTGATGGTTGTCCTCTCGGCATACTATTTATTCACGGAAGACTCAGGTGCTTCGATTCCAAAAGATACAGCAGGGACAATGCAGGTGGATTCCTTGAAAAAAGACACAGCAAACGCAGCATTACCAC
>DJUJ01000144.1:18133-24455 GCA_002438345.1 Paenibacillus sp. UBA6285 | reverse complement strand
CGACAAAGGGATCGTTGTAAATGAAGTAGTCAATCAAGGTGAAGTTGTTGCTGATGGAGGAGTCGTAGATAAAGATAGCGGCACCACTGCTACTGACGATAGTGCAGCTACCGCAACTACTGATGACAGTGCAACTACAGCAGTTAAGGATGATAGCGGAAAAGGTACAGCAAACAGTGGCAACTCAGAGAAAGCTACGACTGACACCGCTGCGAAAGACAACAGTAAAACTTCCGATAAGGCGGCTAAAGATACAGCAACTAAAGATACAGCAGCTAAAGATACAGCGACTAATACAACAACCAAAACCCCTGCTAAGAATGACAAAGAAATCTTGGATGAAGTAGCTTCACAAAGCGTATCGGCGAGCAGCATGTTTACTAACTACCTGTATGAACGCGAGCAAAAGAATCTAAAGAGCCAACGAGACTTGCTCACCTTGATCAATGATATGGAAAAGACACCTGCTGATAACGCGGTCGCTCAAGAACAGCTCCTTAACCTGGAAGAAAAAGAATCCAAAATTACGGGTATCGAAGAACAGCTTCAACAAAAATATGGTGAAGCCATCGTGAAGGAAGAAGCTGGTGACAGCTATAAAGTGGTCGTGCTCAGCGACATCCTGGATGTGAAACAAGCGGTTAGCATTGTTGATCTCGTGATGAAAGAACTGAGTGTGTCTCAGGATAAAGTTAGTGTTCAATACGTTTCTGAGAAATAATTAGACGTGAAATTATAGGGAAAATGACGAAAGAGCTCGGGTTCCCCCGGGCTCTTTCCATTTCTAGCGTTTGTGATATAATACATAAAGTTATCTTGTCCGCTTAAGAAGTGGCTTCGAGAGAAAGCTGAAGGAGTGAACTGATGTATGTTCAAGTTGAGCGAAATTAAGGAATTAATTAAATTGCTGGACCAGACCTCCTCTGTACATGAGTTGGAGATCGAAAGCGAAGGAATGAAGCTTGCAATTCGCAAACCGGATCGCCCTGAAGCTGATGGAACAGCAGTACAGGCGACTCCTTATAATGCCTATCCCTTTACGCCTGCCCCGCAGCCGCAGAGCGTGCAGCAAGTGTCCTTTCCAGTAATCAGCGAGGTTCCTCCAGCGCAGCAGCCACAAGCCGCCGCAGAAGGCAAACTTCAAAAAATTGTATCTCCAATGGTGGGAACTTTTTATAGTGCCGCTTCTCCGGAAATGCCATCGTTCGTTAATGTTGGAGACCGTGTTGGTGAGAAAACAACGGTATGTATTATCGAAGCGATGAAACTGATGAATGAGCTGGAAGCGGAGATTAAAGGTGAAATCGTGTCTGTACTGGCTGAGAATGGTCAGCTTGTAGAATACGGTCAACCGCTATTCCTGGTTAAACCGGAATAAATACCGCAGATTACTTAAGGAGCGGAAGCTTCGCAAAACTTTGGGAGGAAACGCATGAACATTCAAAAAGTGTTGATTGCCAACCGCGGCGAAATCGCGGTCCGCATTATTAGGGCCTGCCGAGAACTAGGCATTTCCACCGTCGCGGTCTATTCGGAACCCGACCGGGATTCACTGCATGTCCGGTTGGCTGATGAAGCTTACTGCATCGGTCCGATGCCGTCCAAGGACAGCTATCTGAACTTTACAAATATTATGAGTGTAGCCACCTTAACAGAATGTGATGCCATCCATCCTGGCTATGGATTTTTAGCTGAAAATGCAGATTTTGCAGAGATTTGTGAATCTTGCAATATTATCTTCATAGGGCCATCTCCAGATGCAATCAACCGTATGGGTGATAAGGCTGTGGCGAAGGAAACCATGAAGCTGGCTGGAGTTCCGATCATCCCGGGCTCAGATGGCCTTGTGGGCGATGTAGACGAAGCCGTCATGCTGGGCCGCGATATCGGATACCCGATTATTGTTAAAGCTACTGCAGGTGGCGGGGGCAAGGGCATTCGGATTGCTGAGGACGAGGAGTCATTGGTGAAGCAGATCACTGCTGCACAACAGGAAGCACAGAAGGCGTTCGGTAACGCTGGTGTATACCTGGAAAAGTACCTCACAGGCATGAAGCANNATTGCAGATAAGCATGGCAATGTAGTGCATTTAGGTGAACGCGACTGTTCCGTGCAGCGTCGTCGCCAGAAGCTGATTGAAGAGGCGCCTTGTGCTGTACTCACACCGGATATTCGTGAAGCGATGGGTAATGCTGCAGTTCGAGCAGCTCTTGCCGTAAATTATTCGGGAGCGGGAACGCTTGAATTCCTGCTTGGACCGGATGGACATTTCTACTTCATGGAGATGAATACTCGTATTCAGGTAGAGCATCCGGTAACAGAAATGGTTACGGGTGTGGATTTGATCAAGGAAATGATTTCGGTTGCAGAAGGAAATCCTTTGTCATTTACACAGGAAGATATCGTGATTAATGGCTGGTCGATTGAATGCCGTATCAATGCGGAAGATCCAGAGCGTAATTTTATGCCTTCACCAGGCAAGATTGGCTTTTATTTGCCACCTGGAGGTCTCGGTNNTACCCTGGTTATACGATTTCCCCTTTCTATGATTCTATGATTGCAAAGCTGATTGTATGGGCTCCTACACGTCAGGAAGCGGTTGCGAAGATGAAGCGCGCTTTGGCCGAATTTGCGGTGGAGGGAATACATACTACGATCCCATTCCATCAGAAACTGTTGGAGCATCCTGTATTTTTGGATGGTAATTTTGACATCAAGTTTCTGGAAGAGTATGAAATTTAGGACGACTTCGCTTTGTTTGTCATAAAGTTCGTCAAATGATATAGTATGTTTAATAAGAGACGTGCTTTACGCTTGAAATTATGAGAATCTTTGTTGAAAGGTGTGAAGTCTAAAATGAGTACATTGCCGACAGAATACGAACGGACAGAAATCGGTGAGATCCAGATTGCTCCTGAAGTGATCGAGGTTATTGCAGGTTTGGCGACCGTTGAGGTTAAAGGTGTAGCTGGCATGAGCGGCGGTTTCGCCGGAGGTATTGTTGAGCTTCTCGGACGTAAGAACTTGTCCAAAGGAGTTAAAGTAGAGGTTGGACAACGCGAAGCTGCGGTGGATGTTTCTGTAATCATTGAATATGGTAATCGTCTTCCTGAAGTGGCTGCTGAAATTCAGCGTAATGTTAAGCGTTCTATCGAGACTATGACTGGTCTAACTGTTGTGGAAGTGAATGTGCATATTCATGATGTACAATTCAAGAACAACAACACTGTAGACAAGAACGAGGAAGCTGAAACGGTTCTTCGCGTGAAATAACAGTCGTCGTTCTTCCATAAACCCCCGACAGCAAAGTCGAGGGTTTACTCTAATTTAAGGAGGTTATGAGACTCGTGGCAAAAATTTTGGACAGACTTTTGCTGTTTGTCTACAGCTTAAGTATCGGAATACTATCTGTTATTGCCATCCTCCTCTTGAGCGGTGCTATTCCTAAAACTTTGGAGATTGAGAATGGACCAGCAGCTTATATTACTGCAATTATAGTGGCAGTTGTCTTGTTCCTTCTGAGCATCCGATTTTTTTACATCTCTCTGCGTCGTGATCGCGCTTCTTTACCTTCTGTTGATCAGCGTACAGAGTATGGGGATATCCAGATTTCAGTGGAGACCATTGAGAATCTGAGTCTGAAGGCTGCCGGTAAAGTAAAGGGAATCAGAGATCTCAAGTCGCGTATTCGCGTTTCTCAGGCTGGCCTTGAAATTACAATTCGCGCAGTAGTGGATGGTGAACATTCATTGCCGCTACTAACCACAGAAGTGCAACGTCAGGTGCATGATTTTGTGCAGGAGACAACCGGTATTCCGGTTGCTGATGTGTCTGTATATATTGCTAACCTCACGCAGTCTCCAAGCTTCAAAAGTCGAGTGGAATAGAGGTGGATTTCCCTTATGTCTTGGAAAGAAGTATGGGAAAGTCACGGGGGTAGAATCGCCGGAGTGACTTTCGGCATTGTTCTAGGTTTGATATATTTAATTTGCGGTTTTTGGGATATGTTGTTCTTTGCACTGGTAGTGTTCATCGGATATACGTTCGGCAAAAGAAAGGATAACGCAGAGGCTCCCCTGTTTCAGTGGCAGGAGCTGATTACGCGTCTGTCCGGACGCTGGCGTCCCTTCAAGTGAACCGCGATAGTCTTTTTCCCGGAGCAGGAAGCCGTAAGTTTGTGTTGTCCATTGCCCCTGGAGGAAAGGCTTTGCGGTTTTTTTATTAAAAAGTTATCTTTAAAGGACGATAATCCTCTAGAGATTAGGGATAGAATTCAAAGGATTTGGGCTTAAAATAATTGTAGGCGATGCAATTAAAGTCCGAATGATTATCACACAATAGGTGTGAAGATAAATTTATAGTTGCCCGACGTTGTAAAAGTTTAAGTGAACATGTTAATGCGATATAAGATTTTAGGAGGAACACATGAAAAGACGTATAGCGAGAGAGATTATTGTCCAAAGCTTGTATCAGATGGAAATGAACGATGTAGAAAGCGCGGAAGCCGTAGAAATGCTACTTGAGGAAGCTTCAGAAGAGAATGAAACCGAACGTGTAATCACGGACGAAATTCAGCTCAAGCACTATGTGGTGGAGCATGTAAATGGTGTATGGGAACACAAAGTCGCGATTGACGATATGCTTGAACATTACTTGAAGGGCTGGCAAATGAGCCGTTTGTCACGTGTGGATCGTCAGATTTTACGTCTTGCGGCGTACGAAATGGTGTTCGCAAATGATGTTCCGGCGAAAGTGGCAGTGAATGAGGCCATAGATTTGGCCAAGCATTTTGGAACGGATGATTCTGGTAAGTTTGTAAACGGAGTTCTTGGCAAGATGATCCAAGAGATAGATACACTTAAAGCTGACCATTCTTAATTTTTTTATACAAAGTATATAAAAGGGGAGAGACTATCATGACAGCAGCAATCATCAGTGGTAAACAAGTATCTGAGGAAATTCGTATTAGTATTGCCCACGAGGTTGCTGAACTGGCGAAACGCGGCGTGAAGCCCGGTCTGGCAGTAATTCTAGTAGGTGAAGATCCAGGATCACAAGTTTATGTTCGCAACAAGGAGAAATCCTGTATCAGCCTTGGTTTCCATTCTGAAGTGCATAAACTGGATGAGTCTACTACTCAGGAAGAATTGCTGGCTCTCGTAGCGCAGCTTAATGGACGCGATGATATTGACGGGATTCTGGTTCAACTACCGTTGCCTAAGCATATTGAGGAAAAAGCTGTCATTGATGCAATCTCCGTGGAGAAAGACGTTGACGGCTTCCACCCTGTAAATGTAGGTAACCTAGTGATTGGTGCTGACAGTCTGCTTCCTTGTACACCTGCAGGTGTAATTGAACTGATCAAACGTACAGGAACAGGGATGGCAGGTAAACATGCCGTGGTCATTGGCCGCAGCAATATTGTAGGCAAGCCAGTATCTTTGTTACTGCAACGTGAGAATGCTACTGTAACGATGTGTCACTCGCGTACAGCTAATATGCAAGAGATTAGCCGTCAAGCGGATATTCTGGTCGTTGCGATCGGACGCGCGAATTTCATTGACGCTTCGTATGTGAAACCAGGTGCTGTTGTCATTGATGTGGGTATGAACCGTTTGGATAACGGTAAGCTCGCGGGTGACGTTGATTATGATAGTGCAAAAGAAGTTGCCGGATACATTNNCTGATTGCGGCTAAACGCCGTCACGGCTTGGAATAGGGGTAGGATTCATGGCGGCAGAGCGGCAGGTTTATTCGATAAAAGAACTCAACCGTTACATCCGCATGAAGCTAGACTCGGATACTTTACTTTCGGATGTATGGATTCGCGGAGAGATTTCCAACTTTACGCATCACGGTAGCGGTCATATGTATTTCACGCTAAAGGATGAGAGCAGCCGTATCAAGGCGATTATGTTCGCTTCTCATAACCAGCGCCTACCCTTTATTCCGAAGGAAGGTGCTCGGGTTATCGCTAGAGGTAATGTGACCGTATATGAACGGGACGGGCAGTACCAGTTCTATGCCACACATATGCAACCTGATGGAATTGGTAGTCTGTATTTAGCCTATGAGCAGCTGAAGAGCAAGCTTGAGCAAGAGGGGCTTTTTGCAGAAGCGCGTAAACGCTCCTTGCCTCGCTTTCCGCAGTGCATCGGAGTGATTACCTCACCGACTGGTGCAGCTGTGAGGGATATCGTGATTACACTCCAGCGGCGGTTTCCGCAGGTGGCTATTGTAATCTATCCCGTACTGGTACAAGGTAAAGGCGCCGCGCCTTCGATCGTGAAGGCGATTGGAGCGCTGAACCGCATGGGTGAG
>DJUJ01000144.1:8760-18106 GCA_002438345.1 Paenibacillus sp. UBA6285 | reverse complement strand
GCGCTCGAGGAGCTGTGGGCGTTCAATGAGGAGGAAGTCGCGCGAGCGATATCGGCATCGAGGATTCCGGTCATCTCGGCCGTTGGCCACGAGACCGACTTCACGATTGCCGATTTCGCCGCCGACCTCCGCGCGGCTACGCCCACAGCGGCCGCTGAGCTGGCCGTGCCACACGCCGGCGAGCTTGCTGCGCAGCTTCGCCAACAGCAGCAGCGGCTGCGCCAGGCGCTGCAAAGACGCGCCCAGCGCGGACGCGAGCGTCACGCGGGGCTGGAACGCTCGCTGGCGCTGGCAGGCCCGCGCCGCTCGCTGATGCAACACACGCAGCGGCTGGACCAGCTGCGTGAGCGGCTCCAGCGCTCTGCGGATGCACGGCTCAGCCGTTCCCGCGAGCGCAAAGCTGTGCTGCATCATAGTCTGCAGCGGTTCCATCCGCACGGCAGTGTTGCCGCTGCGCGTCAGCGCACGGACAGTATGCGCCGTGAGCTGATGGGCGCCATGCTGGCTCGCCTGCAGGAGAAGCGATCTCGCTATGTAGCAGAGATTCGTCATCTGGATGCGCTAAGCCCTCTTAAAGTGATGTCGAGAGGCTACAGCTTAGTCTATGACGAGGCAGAAGAACATTTAATCAAATCGCTGACCGAAGTGCAGCTTGGCGATCTTGTAGTGATAAAGATGAATGACGGACAGCTGAACTGCCAGGTATGGGGAATGAAGGAGGATGGCAAAGACGATGACGAAGGAAGCGGAACTTGATTTTGAAGGCGCCATGGACCGGCTGGAGGAAATCGTACGTGAGCTTGAACACGGCGACGTTCCCCTTGAGAAGGCCATCGATTTATTTCAGCAAGGCATGAAGTTATCTCAGCTTTGCGGCAGCAAGCTTGAGCAGGTAGAGCGTAAGATCGAAATGATTACCCTAGAGGACGGAGAACTGCGTAAGAAGCCGTTTGGTGCACGTCTGGAAGGGGACGCCGATGACTCGCTTTGAGCATGATCTTGAGAGAAACTCTGAAGGAGAAACACTTCGGCAGCCGCTGGAGGATTACATCGCGATCTTAGGCGATCTAGTCTCACATGAACTAGAGGCAATTCTCCCCACGCAATGGAAGGTTCCAGAGAATTTGCAGCAAGCGATGAAGTATTCACTTATGGCTGGCGGCAAACGCCTCCGGCCACTGCTGGTGATTATCGCATGTGAGGCACTGGGAGGAAGTCGAGAGGCTGCCTTACCTGTCGCTGCTGCAGTTGAGATGGTACATACCTACTCGTTAATTCATGATGATTTACCTGCAATGGATAATGATGATTATCGGCGAGGAAAGCTGACAAATCATAAAGTCTTTGGGGAAGCGACAGCGATCCTAGCGGGTGATGCGCTTCTGACCCATGCATTTTACAGTGTGGTACAAGCCTCGCGTAAATTTGGAGTTCCAGCAGAAAGTGCACTATCCATCGTAGAGGATCTGGCGGAAATGGCAGGTCCACGCGGCATGGTCGGCGGTCAGATTGCAGATATGGAAGGCGAGCAGGGTCTAACCGATCATGCACAGCTGAAGTACATTCATCTGCATAAGACAGGGGATTTGATTATCTTTTCGCTTTTAGCTGGCGGCCGTATTGCAGGTGCTAACGAGCAGCAACTTGAAGCTTTACATGAATTTGGAACAGCCATTGGACTCGCTTTTCAGATCCAGGATGATATTCTAGATCTGGTTGGAGACGAAGGTAAACTTGGTAAAAAAACAGGCAGTGATGTCAAGCAGCATAAAGTAACCTATCCTTATTTTATTGGCCTCGAAGCATCGCGTGAAGAAGTGAAGCAACTTACAGAAAAAGCGCGTAATGCTGTGCTGAACGGCGGCTTTCACGACAACCAGCGCCTGCTGGAAATTGCAGATTATTTAATGGCACGTGATCACTAATTATGAACTTTCGAAACGGCTGTATTTCGACAGCCGTTTCGTTTGTGTTATAATGGGTTTTATAAAATTTACAACATCAAGGAAAGCGGGGAACTATACGTGCTGCTTCCACAAATAAATGATCCTGAGCAACTGAAATCACTGTCAATCGATGAATTAACTACCCTAGCGGAGGAAATCCGTCGATTTCTAATTGAGAAGCTTACAGCAACTGGTGGACACCTTGGATCCAATCTGGGGGTCGTGGAGCTCACTTTGGCTTTGCATTATTGCTATAACAGCCCTCGGGATAAAATGATTTACGACGTTGGGCACCAGTCCTATGTCCACAAGATACTGACCGGTCGCCAAGACCGCTTCGATACCCTGCGTAAATATCAGGGCTTGTGCGGCTTCGTCAAGCGCTCTGAAAGCGAACATGATGTCTGGGAAGCCGGACATAGTAGCACCTCCTTGTCCGCAGCGATGGGGATGGCCATGGCCCGCGATCTCAAGGGTGAAGACAATAAGGTTATTGCCGTGATTGGTGACGGTGCTCTTACTGGCGGGATGGCGTTTGAAGCACTTAACCATATTGGTCATGAGAAGCGTAAGCTGATGGTTATTTTGAACGATAATGAAATGTCGATTGCTCCTAATGTAGGGGCAATGCACAATTATTTAAGCAAAATTCGTTCAGACCGTCATTATCTACGTGCCAAAGACGAGGTTGAAGGGCTGCTTAAAAAAATTCCAGCCATCGGGGGCCGCTTGGCCAAAACGGTTGAGTGGGTGAAGGACAGTCTTAAATATATGATGGTACCGGGTGTTCTTTTTGATGAGCTCGGCTTTACTTATCTTGGACCAGTAGATGGTCATGATCTGGAGAAGATGATTGATACCTTCCATCAAGCGGATAATGTGGCGGGGCCTGTGCTGGTGCATGTACTAACGACCAAAGGCAAGGGCTACAAACCGGCTGAGACCGATTTCTATAAATCGCATGCCATTTCCCCTTACAAAATTGAGTCGGGTCAGGCGCTTAAAGCTGTGGGTCCTCCAATGTACACGGAAGTGTTCGGCGAGACGCTGATCGAACTGGGTCGGGAAGATTCGCGTCTGATTGCAGTTACGCCTGCGATGCCAGGAGGCTCGGGCTTATTTCCTTTTGCTAAGGAATTTCCGGATCGTATGATTGATGTCGGGATTGCGGAGCAGCATGCGGCTA
Source organism: Paenibacillus sp. UBA6285 (assembly GCA_002438345.1). Taxonomy (GTDB): domain Bacteria; phylum Bacillota; class Bacilli; order Paenibacillales; family Paenibacillaceae; genus Paenibacillus_AQ. Next base: position 14,974 of record DJUJ01000144.1, on the reverse strand, counting down.
CGTTGTGTGCAGCTTTGGCTATGGAAGGTATGAAGCCGGTATATGCGGTGTATTCTACCTTCATGCAGCGTGCTTATGATCAGATCGTCCATGATATTTGCCGTCATAATGCGAATGTTATGTTCGCCATTGATCGCGCTGGGTTTGTGGGTGCCGATGGTGAGACTCATCAGGGTGTGTACGATGTTGCTTTTATGCGCCATATTCCAAATATGGTGATGATGATGCCAAAAGACGAAAATGAGCTGCGTCATATGATGAAGACGGCGCTTGAATATAATGACGGTCCGATTGCTTACCGCTATCCGCGTATTAACGGTACAGGTGTGGCAATGGATCCAGAGCTGCATACCATTCCAATCGGATCTTGGGAACGGCTGCGTACCGGGGAAGGTTATGCTGTTGTGGCCTGTGGACCTATGGTTCAAGTGGCTGAAGAAGCCGCTGATTTGTTGAAGCGGGAAGGAATTCAGGTGGGCGTCGTGAATGCGCGTTTCCTGAAGCCACTTGACAACTCCATGCTGCTTGATTTGGCTCATGCTGGAACCAGCATGGTAGTCATTGAAGAAGCAAGTCAGGCGGGAAGTCTCGGCAGTGCAGTGTTGGAATTTTACTCGGAGCATGAAATTTATGACGCTCGTGTACATCTGATGGGTGTACCCGACATCTTTGTGGAGCACGGCTCCATTAGGGAACAACGCCAAGAAACAGGCCTTACTGTAGAAGCGCTATGTGCACGTATCAAGTCCATGATGGCTTTAAGTGCTTATAATTACAAAACAACTTCGTCTTCCTAAGTGGAGACCGGAAATTAGTAACCCTTTGAACGATCGGGAGATGACCATGGAACACCGTAAAGAACGGATAGATGTACTGCTTGTTGAGCAAGGTTTTTATGAAAGCCGTGAGAAGGCTAAAGCAGCCATTATGGCAGGGCTGGTGCTCGCGGATGAGGAACGCATTGAAAAGGCTGGTATGAAGGTGTCACGGGAGGCTACCCTTAAGGTTAAAGGTTCTGTGCATCCTTATGTCAGTCGTGGGGGCCTAAAGCTGGAAAAGGCTCTTCGCCAATTTAATATTGATCTTACGGGACGAACCATGCTGGACATCGGTGCTTCTACTGGAGGCTTCACGGATTGTGCGCTTCAGAATGGGGTAAGCCATGTGTACGCGATTGATGTTGGCTATAATCAGCTGGATTGGTCGCTGCGTAATGATGAACGCGTTAGTGTCATGGAACGAACGAATTTCCGATATATGACACCTCCGGATTTGGTGGGGCCGATTCCAGACTTCGCGAGTATTGATGTTTCTTTTATATCCCTAAAAATAATTCTTCCACCGCTCAAAGCCTTGCTTAAGCGCCCGGCGGATATTGCTGCGCTGATCAAGCCACAGTTTGAGGCAGGACGGGAGAAGGTTGGTAAATCAGGTGTGATTCGTGACTCTGCCGTCCATAAAGAGGTATTGATTAATGTACTGACTATGGCTGCAGAGCTGGGCTACCAGCTGAAGGGATTAACCTTTTCACCGATTACAGGTGGGGAAGGCAATATTGAGTTTCTTGCTCACTGGAGACTAATGCCAGAAGTGGCAGAAGATGAAGAAGTATTACAGCCGTCAGATGCTGTTTCATCAGTTATCCTAGTGGAGGATTTCCCATCCCTAGCGGATGAAGTGATTAAGCAAGCTACGGGTACTTTTAATGTAAATTCAATTCATGGAAACTCATCGCGCCGGTGAGTTTCTTTTTCCATATGGTCAAGTCAATAAGATCAATTATGCGGAAAGCTCCTAAAAAGACCGCTCAGAAGAAGGATTTAGCATGGCTTCACGCGAATAAATCACCGAGGTGATTGATAGTGGCGGGTAGCTCTGACAAGGTCGTTATGGCGTTTATAGGAGTAGCATTATCGATTTTTATAATTTATCGGATATATATATGGCTGCAAAGTTCTCCGCGTTCTTTCATGAAGGATCAGATCCCGTTTAATAAAGTGATTATTCCTCACCCATCTATAGACATACTAGAGGATGAAGGGTATGAGGTCGTTGGAGGGAAGCTCAAGATCCCATTGTCCTTCAACGTAAACGGAGCGCAGATGTATAGCCGGTTATTTATAGATTATGTGGCGACTAAGGAGGAAGGATCGATATATTTGGTCATCCTTTCCAGACCACGCAAACCTTTGGATTTCACAGGCAGTGGCTTACGAGATACCTTGCTTCCGTACTTGCTGATTTATCCGGAATGTAGCGGAGTTTTGTATGTTAATGTTGCGGCGGGATCCATTCAAGTGATTAAGCTTGGCAGAGATGACGGAGAATCAAACTGAGTCCATATTTAATTAGGTGTATGCTTCCGAAGTAGTTTTGCCGAAGCAATTCGGGGAGCATCGCTTACAAAACTTTTAGGAGGCAACAATGAAGGGTCAACGACATATTAAGATACGTGAGATTATTACGCAAAAGGATATCGAGACACAGGATGAGCTAGTTGAAGCCTTGCGTGAATCTGGTTTCCAGGTTACTCAAGCTACCGTTTCTCGAGACATTAAAGAGCTACTGCTCATCAAGGTTCCTATGGATGATGGAAGATACAAATATTCGCTTCCAACCGATCAGCGGTACAATCCAATACAGAAACTGAAGCGCGTTCTGGTGGATAATTTTGTGCAGATCGATTCCTCGGCTAATCTTGTGGTGATGAAATGCTTACCGGGTACGGCTAATTCAGTCGCAGCCTTAATTGATAATATTGACTGGCCACAAATCATGGGGACCCTCTCTGGTGATGATACCATTCTTATTATTTGCCGCCAGCCTGAGGACAGTAAGGCCGTAATTTCACAAATCATGGGTTACATTTCATAAAATATAAGAAAGTATTGATTTCACTCTATCAAATCCCTATCATCTTCTCGGAGGTGCTCTATTAGTGTTAGAAACCTTGTCTATCCGCAATCTAGCCGTCGTTGAGGCGGTAGATGTGCATTTTTATCCCGGCTTCCATGTGCTTACAGGGGAGACTGGGGCAGGTAAATCCATTATTATTGATGCGCTTGGACTGATTGCAGGTGGCCGCGGCTCCGCGGATTCTATTCGTTACGGTTGTGAAAAAGCAGAGATGGAAGCGCTCTTCAGTCTTCCCAGCAGTCATCCCGTCTGGGATACTTTGGAGCGTCTTGGCATCCAGGCCCAGCGTGAAGAGCATCTTATCATACGCCGCGAGATTACCTCTCAAGGTAAAAGCACATCGCGTGTAAACGGACAGATGGTCAATCTTACTATGCTTCGTGAAATCGGCGAGCAATTAGTTAATATTCATGGACAGCATGAGCACCAAAACTTATTAAAGGCAGAACGGCATCTGGGACTGCTGGATACATATGGAGAACTTATTATCGGGCCGCTTAAGGCGGTTTATCAGGAAAAGTATTCAGCATTTGCGAAGGTGGAGAAAGAACTGCGAGAGCTGCAGGAATCCAGCCAGAAGGCTTATCAAATGCTTGATTTATACCGTTTTCAGCTAGAAGAAATTTCATCTGCCGGATTAAAACTGGGAGAAGATGAATTACTTGCTGAGGAACGGGTCAAACTATCCCACAGTGAGAAAATGATGGATTCTGTATCAGGTGCTTATGAGCTCCTCTACGATAGACAAGGCTTGGAATCCATAGGGAATGTAATTTCCAGACTTGAAGACGCTGTTCGTTACGATGAAAAGGGTCTTAGATCCGTGCTTGAGCAGTTACAGTCCTCCTATTATCAGCTGGAGGATGCTGCATTTCAGCTTCGGGATTACCGAGAAGAGATCGAGTTCAACCCACAGCGACTCGAAGAAATCGAGAATCGCCTCGATTTGATTACCGGACTTCGCCGTAAATATGGTGAGAGCGTTGAACAGATTCTGGCTTATTATGAACAAATTCATCGTGAGACTGATTTGCTTGAGAATAAAGACGAATATCTGGAGAAACTCACCACTAAACGCGATGCCCTACTGTCTGTACTGATGGAGGCAGCTAATGAACTAAGTGAAGCACGGAAGCTTTGTGCAGCTGATTTAGCTACTCAAGTGGAGGGTGAGCTTAAAGACCTTCAAATGGAAAGAACCTCGCTGCAGGTTAAATTGGACACGCTGGAGGACCCACGTGGAGTCGAATACAATGATCGGCGTATTCGCCTTACAAGACAAGGGATAGACAGCGCGGAATTCATGATTTCCCCTAACCCTGGCGAACCGCTGAGACCTCTTGGCAAAATTGCCTCGGGTGGTGAGTTGTCGCGTATTATGTTGGCAATGAAGAGTATTTTTGCGCGCCATGATGCGATTCCAGTTCTGATCTTTGATGAGGTGGATACCGGTGTGAGCGGTCGAGCTGCTCAATCCATTGCAGTTAAGCTGTATAAGCTGTCCTCTACGTGTCAGGTGTTTTCCATTACGCACTTACCTCAGGTGGCTTGTATGGCTGACCATCAGTACTTAATCCGCAAAAAGGTTGAGGATGGAAGAACGATGACTGAAGTGGAATCGCTCTCGAATGATGGACGTGTAATGGAGCTGGCCCGAATGCTGGGTGGGGTGGAAATTACCGAAAAAACATTGCACCACTCGCAGGAAATGCTTAATCTGGCTGAGGCCAGCAAGGCTGCAACAAGCTAAGCGGAACAATGATTGACAGTAATAAAAGCCTGGGGGCAAGGTTATCTTATAGGTACGCAATTGGCGACCACCTTTTTCGTCAAGCGAAAGAAGCAAAAGGGAGCGTGACAGCCATTGAAGCCTAACCTCAGGAAGTTAATGCCAGGCCTTTTATTTGCCTTCTTTCTTAGTTTATCGGGCATAACGGGAACCCACCAAAGTTTTGCCGCACCACTGAACGGTGAACCTGCGAAGGTGACTGCGCAAGGAATGAAACCGGAACTAAAGGTGATCCCGGGAGGTCAAACGATCGGAGTGAAAGTGAAATCAGCAGGTGTTCTGGTTGTAGGACATCATCTGATTGAAGTATCCGAGAAATCTAAGGTTTCCCCAGGAGAAATCAGCGGTTTGGTGCCAGGTGATTTGATGATCTCCATTGATGGAGAGAAGTTGGACGAATTATCTAAGGTGGCCAAGCTTGTGGATCGTGCCGGAAAAGCGAATAATCCTCTGACCATTGTCTTTAAACGCGCTGGGAAAGAGCATACAGCCAAGCTAAAACCCGCGTATGATATTAATGACAAAGTATGGAGATTAGGCCTGTACATTCGAGATTCTGCAGCGGGTGTCGGCACGTTAACTTTTTATGCCCCAAAACAAGGTGTATATGGAGCTTTGGGACATGTGATTACGGACATGAATACAGGAACACCTATTGTTGTCGGCAGCGGTCATATTGTTCAGTCCAGTGTAACTTCGATATCTAAAAGCCAGGATGGCGATCCGGGTGAGAAACGAGCACATTTTTTGAAAGAAAGCCAAGTGCTTGGAAATGTTGAGAGCAACACAGACTTTGGCATCTTCGGCAAAATGAGCCGCAATCCCGAGCATAGTCTTTATAAAGAACCCATTCCTGTGGCGATGAGCAATCAAGTCAAGGAAGGTCCTGCTGAGATTCTTACGGTTGTAGATGGGCAGCAGGTTGAGCGATTTAATGTTGAGATCATTCATGTGGCACATCAGCAGACGCCCGCGACTAAGGGAATGGTAATTCGTATTACAGATCCGCGGCTTATCGATAAGACAGGCGGTATCGTTCAAGGGATGAGCGGTAGCCCCATTGTTCAGAATGGACGGCTCATCGGTGCAGTCACTCATGTATTTGTAAATGATCCTAAGTCCGGTTACGGTTGCTTTATCGAATGGATGCTTAAGGACTCTGGTGTAACCCTACAGGAGAATAGGTATCCAATAAATCTTAAGGCGGTTTAGCCTTAAGATTTTTTTGTCGAAGGATTACGAAGATCATCGAACTTTGAAATAAAATATTTAATTATAATCCATGCCAGAAAAAAAATAAAGAAAAATAATTTTCGACAGAAGGGAATTCAATGTCCATGTCGAAAATGTTATAAGACAAGAAAAAAATGTTATTTTCGAATAGCAGATATAATTAAGGAGGAAGTAGCCAGTGCAGAATATTGAAGTGTTGTTGGCCGATGATAACAGGGAATTTACGAATTTGCTTTCCGAATACATTTCTGAACAAGAAGATATGACCGTAACGGA
>DJUJ01000144.1:0-8726 GCA_002438345.1 Paenibacillus sp. UBA6285 | reverse complement strand
CAAAGAGCTGTACAGCTTGGTGCATCCTATTATATTTTGAAACCGTTCGATATGGAGGTCCTGGCAAATCGTGTACGTCAGCTTGTTGGCGTCCAAGGCAGCATGAGCTCATCCTCCAACATGTACAACTATTCGTCGACGTCCAGATCGAATGTAGTGCCGCTTACGAAGGGCAAGAACCTTGATGCTAACATTACTTCGATTATCCATGAAATCGGTGTTCCAGCACATATCAAAGGCTATCAGTATCTGCGCGAAGCGATCACCATGGTATATAACAATATCGAGATCCTTGGTGCGATTACGAAAACGCTCTATCCAGCCATTGCAGAGAAATTCAAGACCACCCCTTCACGCGTAGAACGCGCGATTCGTCATGCGATTGAAGTGGCTTGGACCCGTGGCAACATTGATTCCATCAGCCATCTATTCGGCTACACCATTAATATCTCCAAATCTAAGCCTACTAACTCGGAATTTATTGCCATGGTAGCTGATAAGCTGCGGATTGAGCATAAGGTTAGTTGAAAGGGTTAGGGGTAGTGAGTGGTAAGGGATTATGGGATTTTTACGATAATCTCTCTAAAACAATTTTGCCTATAAATATCTTTTTGGGCTGTTTTAGACCAATAAATACTTTCTTGGGTAACGTATAAATTCATTCCTTTATTGGGTGCGAAATAATCCAATGGAGGAATGATTTTTTTATGACTGATTTTGAATTTCAGATTGATAATTTTATGCTTTATTGCTCTTCTCGTAACTTAGCTAAAAAAACTATGAGAAGCTACGAACAGACCTTGAAATTTTTTGGCGTGTACCTACAAGACCAATTTCAGATTGAAGATGTTCAGAAGGTTTAATCAGGTCAAATAAGAAATTACATTAAATACATCCAAGAACGTGGTAAATATTCGGTGGTTAGTGAAGTGAACTCCACTATGAGTAATTTTCCTCAGAATCGTACAGACAATAAAAAGCAAGTTTCTACGGTTACGGTGGCTAATTATGTACGTAATATTAAAGTATTCTTTAACTGGCTTCACTGTATAGATCATGATATAGTCAAGAACCCATGTGAGAAGATTGAAAATTCAAAGATAATCCGCAAAACTAAAAAAACATTGTCTACAGATGATATAAAACGTGTTTTAGGACAATTCGGAATCTCACGCTTCCACGATTATCGCAACTCCGTTATAACGAAAAGCTTATTAGATACCGGTATGTGCATAAGTGAGTGGTTTATCAGTTAAGCTATTAAAGCGGGACGCTTGATTGAAATTAATGAGTCAATTACAGGCATCATAGGAAGATACTTAATCAAGACAGCACTTCATAGTGAGAGTAATGGAATACATAAAGTAACTGTACAATTTGGAAGGTGAGATAATTGGAAGATTGGGGATTGCAGTTTGCAAAATTATTTAAAGACAGAGACAATAAAACACCAGAAGAAATTGCTGTTTCAAAGGTAATCAATATTATGCCCAATATCAANNAAGCTTTCTCTTGGGACAGATATTATATTTGATGCTGATAATTTGGTAAATTCTTCACGAATATACGAGTTAATTTACATGTTGGCGACGATGTTATTGTTATGCCAACAGCAAGCGGACAGATATATTATTTACTTGATAAAGTAGGTGCTCCAAATATTTCCTGAAGATGGATTAATCAAAGAAGAAATAGAAGCTTTGTCCGCTGTTCCCGCAGCAATGGGCAAGGTTTTTTTATTTGATTTAGTTGCTGAAAAGTATTCATTAGTAAACGGAATGCCGGTTGTAGCAACTTATGAACAGGGGATTAAGCGATGGATTGCATGTCCTAATAACTGCTGAGACTTTCTGGGGTATATTCAAGAAGTTTCTCATGTTTAGTGTAATAGATGTACTCTATCGTGTTGATATGTTGTTGGGGCTTACTGGTGGCTTGGGATTCATGGTGGGCGGTACGTTTTTCTATATTGGCAATGAGTTTTTTATTTTGGTTGATAATTACGGGCGACTTCAACTTCCATTGCCAAAACAGGTAAAGAAAGATATAGCTACAGGCTAAGGGTGAGGGGAAGGAAGAGTAATAATAACAATAACAAATAAGTGCTTCTTCTAAGATATTTTTTATAAAAACTTATAATCGTCTCTAGTGAATTATTCTCGCGCATAACCTTTTTTACCAAATAAAAGAAAAAACATGCATTAATCATATTAATCTGTGGATACTTTCTAGTTATCCACAGATCCATCCACAGTTTTATCCACAGATGTTTTCATTGTATTTTCTACATGATATATTATAAGAGATATAGATAAAATACCCAGCGATAACAAATTGTTAGAGGTATTAAGTTTTTCAATCAGGTATACACTTTTTACTAAGTACTAATTACTTACGGAGGTGTGTACGATGACTGAGAACAAGGAGGAAGATAAAATGAGTGTAGCCCAAATCAAACCAATTCGACCGACAAAGGCCACTTTTAAAGATGATCGGGAAGCACAGAAATTTGAAAATTATGCGTCACAGATGAAAAAAACGGAAAGTGTTGGCATGGACAAAATGCGCCAAATGATGGAGGATTTTAAGAAAAAGAGAAAGTAGGATTTTCATGCTTACATCTAGATACATTCAGGAAGGCGACCAAAGTCTTCTTGAACAGTTTCAGTGTGATGATGAAGTAACAGTTAGGAAATTTCTCACAGAAGAAGCCTTAAACCTTCATCTACTTAACCTAGCGAGTACCCGACTATACTTCAATGAAGAAGGGAATTTAGTCGGGTACTTCACTTTGTATAACGATATGATGCAAATAGGAAAATCCAAGCGAATAAAACATAAAGTATATGTTCCTTCCTATAAATTTTATCCCGCCGTAAAGCTCCATTATCTCGGAGTCGACTCCCGCTATAGAAAAAATGGTTTTGGTGAATATTTACTTCTTTCTGTATTAGAAATAGTAACTGAAATAGCTAGACTATCAGGTTGCATATTTCTCAGCGTCGAGTCTTTGCCTAATGCAGTGGGCTTCTATAACAAGTACGAATTTCAATACTTAAGCAATAATAAGCCGTTTATTAACATGTTCTTCAAGGTTAATGAACTAACAATTACATAACGTTTTATTGAATAATGGTATGATTTATATTTTGAAAAGTCAATAGCGTAACATTCAAGTCACTTCCCTGCGAAGTGGCTTTTTTGATGTCTAGAAAGGCTCCCCCAAATGCTACCCGTGCCATCTGGAGGAGGAGACAATGAAGGTTATGAAGGCTTGTACTACTTAAGTTTATTTACCTCGCGTTGGATTTGTTTTTCGAGATTCCGTGTCACCTCTTTCTCGAACTTTTTTAGGTCGCTCTTAAGCTGTGCTTTAGAACCCCCGATACGAATCTTTACGGTCTTTGCCATGATATCACCTCCCTATCTATATTTCGTAGTAATCACTTTCGACCTGCACGTGATTGAGCTAAGACAGAACCAGCAAGTGACTTAGCTGTTTTACTAGAAGAACTGCTACGTAAAACTGATGATGCCTTACTCGACATCTTTGACGATGAGACCTTGCTTGTACTTGTTTTCTTCAGTGGATACCACCACCTTCGTTACCATATATTGTTGTCGTTAGATAAAAATAACCCAAGATGTTGTGTTTGTAAACAGTTTTTTTGAAAACCCGCGCGGGGAGCGGATTCTTCAAAAGTACTCCACAAATGATCCACAGGCTGTCCAGTGGTAATCCACAATTGATCCACAAGCATTAGTAGATTAAGTGTATTTTTAGAAAGGAAAATCATTATGAAACAACAAGGAAACTTTTCTATTACTAGAAAGAAGTGAATTTAAAGATTGGTTAGATAAACAAGACGTGACTCGCAAGATTACTACACTACAGGTACATCATACTAGGAGTCCAAACTATACTACTAGCAAAAATTAAGAGCCATTCAAGTATTTTGAAGGTATGCGTACATCACATTTAACCAATGGCTGGTCTGGAACTGGACAGCATTTTTCTGTTCTTGAAACAGGTCAAGTTGGTGTCTCGCTAGATAGAAGTTTAAACATCACTCCAGCAGGGATTAAAAGGGGCTAATACAGGGGCTATTTGCACTGAGATCGTGGGTAACTTTGATATTGGTGGAGATACCATTTTGGAAACACCGAAACAATCTGTAATTCATCTATATGCTTGTTTAGCTAATAAGTTTGATTTATCTGTTGATACTGAACACGTTGTTTATCATCACTGGTATTCATCAGAAGGTGTTGAAATTGTTGATTTTAAAACTGGTAAGAGTATAAGTAAACTCTCTCCAAGCAAGTCATGTCCGGGAACTAACTTTTGGGGAGATGGGAATACAGTTGCTGCGGCCAATAAGAGATTTATTCCAGATGTCAAAGCAGAATTGGAGAGATTGAGAAAAGCAGTGGTAACTACGCCAATTAAAGAGACTATAAAGGATGATGATCAAGTGGAAAAAGTAAAAGATGTTCTTACCAAGGATAACAGTGTACATAATGGATTTATGAAAGATAATGAGAACTTCGTTCCGGTTGTGTACTGAGGGAATTGGGCATAAGGTAACGTGGGATAATAACACTAAGAAATTGTATATTAGTTAATAAGGTGTGATGCGAAAAAGCATTGCACCTTTTTTTCTTTTTTATATGACGGATTGTCAAGCTAAGTGCGACACATGATCCATGAAAGATTCATGAGCAGATTTTCATTAGATCCTCGTTGCCAGGAGGAATAAGGATCAGCAAAGTAGACATCCAGTCCATGAAAGGTTTCTAGGGCACCATAGCAGGCGAATTCTTTCCCTTGATCTGCCGTTTCCATGAGAAAGGTTGATTGAGGGTACTGACCAGCGATCACACCGAAAGCGATCTCCATCGAATGAGCTGTACGGTCTGGCATTTTTGGGCTAGATACATCCGTGTCTTGCGTTCGATGAATGTTTCAGCACAGGCTCGGCTCTTTCCTCGGCTGGATACAACGGTATCCAGTTCCCAGTGTCCGAAATTTAATTCAGAGACTTACCTAGGCGATATTCTATAAGTATTCGCAACCTATTCGATAGCTTGCTTATTTTCAGCTTGGTCACGGTTCCTTTTCCACCTATACAACAATATCAATACCCGACTCATATAACGTCCTCCTAAAATTCTATTTAATTCTATAGTATTGCTATTGAAAGACTAGATATAACTAGAGGCTACCCATTTCTCGATTTTCTAGTAATTTCACCTTTCTTACTTTGCACTTTGAGTGAGGACAAAATATGTGCCTTATGAGTTGTTCAAGCAACTGTTTCTTTTACTTCTGTCCAGCTGTAATCGAGCTATAAGATGCCATCTGGGTAGGCGTGATCATATTGTTCTAAATTGTATTTTTCGATTTCACGAACAATTTTAATGTGAAATGATTGATGTTGGTTGTAAAAAGTGTTAGTCTGTCAACGGTAAACTCAAAAGCTATGCTCTTCAATACATCTAATAATAGTCACAAATTTAGTTATAAAGAAAGGTAATAATATGATAAAAGTTGATAACTTATCCTTCTCATTTCCGCAAAAAGAACTATATAAAAACATTTCATTTACGCTTGAAGAGGCACAACACTGCGCTTTTATAGGAACAAGCGGCAGTGGGAAAAGTACACTGATCGATATACTGATGGATCCAGAAAGATATTTGTTTGATGGCATGTTAGAGATAGACTCAACTTGCAGAATTGGGTATGTAAGTCAGTTCTCACAACCAAACAAAACTAAAGAAACAACCGTTTTTGAATATATAGGAGAAGAATTTATTAAGATACAAAATGAAATAACAGCTATTTGCACTGAAATGGAAACATCATCGGATATTGATTCGTTACTAGAAAAGTATCAATTAGCTTTAGACGCCTTTGATTCAATGGGTGGGGATGATTTTGAAAGCAACATTAATAAGAAACTAAATCTGGCAAACCTCATGAAGCTAAAAGATCTTAGGGTATCCGACCTGAGTGGCGGGGAATTCAAACTTATTCAAGTGATGAAGGAAATGCTTAGTAGTCCAGACTTAATGATTATGGACGAACCAGATGTATTTTTAGACTTTGAAAACCTAAATGCGCTTAAAAATCTTATTAATTCTCACAAAGGAATACTGCTAGTTGTTACACACAACCGATATCTATTGAATCATTGCTTCAACAAAATTATACACCTTGAAAACATGGAGATCCAAGAGTTTGATGGGCGATATATTGATTACAACTTCTCATTGCTTCAAACAAAAATTGAGTTACAAGAACTCACAGTCGCTGAGAATGAAGAAATTGAGAGAAACGAGAACATCATCAATAATCTTAGAGCTATCGCAACTTATAATTCAGAAGCATCTAGAGGGAAAGCTCTAAAAGCTAGAGTTAAATTTCAAGAAAGATTGGAAGCGCGTAGAATTAAAGCGCCATTCGTAGATATTAAGCAACCGAATATCAGTTTCGGTATTGATAATGAAATTGAAGACACCGTTGTTTTAAATGTCAATAATTATAGTGTTGCCTTTGATGAGTTGCTTTTAGAAAATGTTAACTTTGAGATGAAATCTACGGATAAAGTAGCCCTTATCGGTTCAAACGGTACAGGGAAAACGACTTTACTCCGAGAAATCTTTAAAAATAATCATGATTCAATTGAAATAAATGCTGATGTTAAAGTGGCTTATTTATCTCAGCTTCAAGGCGAAGTGCTAAAGGATTCTAATACAATACTAGAAGAATTCATCGATGCCGGGTTTAAAACTTATGAAGAGATAAGATCGTATATTTCAAACTATGGCTTTGAAGGAGAAATCGTTAATCAAAAGATAGAATCTTTATCTGGTGGAGAAAAAAACATGCTTCAATTGGCTAAAGTTTCTGCCAGTAAAGCAAACGTAATGCTTCTTGATGAACCGACAAGCCATTTAGACACCTATACACAAATAGCACTGGAGAAAGCCATTGAAGACTATAAAGGTGCAATTCTCATGATTTCTCATGATTTCTATTCTGTGGTAAATGGTATGGATTATGTTTTAATCATTGACGATAAGACGATTAGAAAAATGAGTATGCGAAAATTTAGAAAGATGATTTATGCTAGTCATTTTGATAGAGACTATTTAGAAACTGAACAAAAGAAAAAATCAGTTGAAATGAAAATAGAATTGGCTTTAAAAGATACTGATTTTGAACTTGCAAAAGTATTGGTTGATGAGCTAGAAGAGCTGATTAAGTTGCTTTAAATCACAACCCTCTGATTGAAAAGTATCAACAAAAAAGACACTGATGAATGAAGTGCTCCCTGTCAAGTAGACAGTCTAAAAAACAAAAATAGTTAGTTTAGATACCTCAGTTCGTATTACCAGAGCTGAGGTATCTTCGTTATGCAGCTCGTCGGTATTCGTTAGAAGACAATCCATCCAAACATTCTGTGTAGCGGTAATTATTGTAGTAGTGAATATATTTGCTAACCTCTGTGAGGACATCTTCATAGGTGTCATACTTTGTAAGATAATAGCTTTCTGACTTGTAGGTAACCCAAAATCGCTCAATAGGTTGGTTGTCCAAACATCGGCTTACACGAGACATGCTTTTCTTAAATCCATATTTCATATGAAGTCGGTTATACTCATGAGACGTGTACTGGAAGCCTGTCGCTTTGTAGAAGAGGGAATACACCAGGATTCTTCGCGTAAGCTCTTTTCAGCGTATCCATCACGAGTTTATTGTTGTTGGAAGGGCTTAATACCCATGAGACAATGGAATTATCATATACATCAATAATGGCGCTCAAATAGGCTTTGCGCCCATTCCCATACTTCAGTTCTGTCACATCTGTACACCATTTTGAAGTAGGAGAATTGGCATCAAAGTTACGGTTCATTACATTTTCAACTACACAGCTTTCACATAACTTGCCCGTTTTCTGCGAATGACCGCCCTGAGCCCAAGAGCGCACATGATTCGGTAATAGCGCTTTTTGTTGTACTTCTTTTTGAGCTTTCGATTTAATTGCGTGCGCATTTAACGATAGCCAAGTATCCCTTTTCGCTTGTCATAACGAAGCTTCACTTCTTTGGCTAAGGCACGGATTTCAAGTTCCATGCTAGAGGGTTTCCATTTTAACCACTTGTAATAGGCAGATCGAGCAACCCCAGCTAACGCACACAACTTCGTAATTGCGTGACCTTTTTCTTTGTTCAGTTCTTGAATCGCTTGATACAAGTTTACTTGTCGAACGATGGTTAGCGTGTATTTCGTCGCTTGATCTCCGCCAACTTTTTTGCGAAGTTTCCATTATGTGTAGGCTTTAATTCTATCTCATTAGTATACTTGGAAATCCATTTCTTCAAGACACTTCTGCTTGAAATATGATGCTTGTTTATCGCCTCTTCAACGGAGGAGTGACCAGACAACACCTCGTTAACAGCAGCTATTTTCAATTCCTTTGAGTATGTATTCCATGTTTTCGATTCCTTCAACCCGTCCAAACCATCTGCCTTATATTTCCTAATCCATTCTCTAACCGTGTGCGAACTAAGACCTAGCTGTTTTGCCTCATAGTTTGGATTTGACTTGTGCTCAAGGCACAGCCGTACGACATGTAATTTTACTTTTAAAGATGCTGGACTTCTTTTAGACATTAGAAAAACTCCCATCATTGTAGGAGGCCACTGAAAAAGTTCTT
>DJUJ01000146.1:25034-28110 GCA_002438345.1 Paenibacillus sp. UBA6285 | reverse complement strand
CATTAATTTACCCGCAACGACTATACCCACAATTGCCACAAGTCTTACAACCCTCAATATTAATCAGCGAAGCACCACCGCAAGAAGGGCAAAGATCACGTGAAGCGGTAGAGTGGTTATGTGAACCATGTCCTCCATGGCTATCATCAGTAGCTGACGGAACACTTGCTTTCAACTCTGCGTTCAACGCTTCATTGAAATCCTCCAGCTCCAAAGTCGCTGCAATAGGTGCAGGCACATGATCATCCTGAGCGTTGTTCAGCACATGAGTTTCTAATGCCTTAGCAACAGCATCAGCAATGGATTCCACGCGGTTCGCACCGAAGCCAATAGCACCTGAACCGCCAATCCCTTTCAGATGTTTGATCAACAGTTCTACCTTCTCACCATGATCTCCATAACGGAGGAACAAGGAGCAGACACGACCCAGTGCTTCTGCCATCGCAAAGACGTCAGAGCCTGCTTTACCAACATTCAGGAAGATTTCTGCCGGTGTGCCATCAAGATCATTGATCGTAATATATGCCATGCCGAAAGGTGTGTTGATCTTGTAAGTTGCGCCGCGCAGAACCTGCGGACGTTTCTTGTATTGTTTATCAAGCTCTTTTGTAGTCACTTGTGGCGCTTGACTTGCTGCTACAACACTTGCACTTGCTTCAGGAGTTGTTACAGCTTCAACTGCTGGTGCTACCTCTTCTGCTGTAGTAGGTTTCTCATCTTCCTTCTTCGAGGTTTGCAGAACTTGCACGTCACGGCTACCATCACGGTAGATCGTAACGCCTTTACAACCTAGATCGAAGGCCATTTCATATAGCTCAGCCGTCTCTTCTACTGTGAAGTCAGACGGACAGTTTGCTGTCTTGGAAATTGAGCTATCTACCCAGCGTTGAATCGCTGCTTGCGCACGGATATGATCCTTAGCCGACAAATCCATCGAGGTCACAAAGTATTCTGGAAGCTCTTCACCTGGATGAGCTTCAAGCCATTCTTGAGCGATTGGAACGAACTGCTCATCGTAGCCAAGACGACTTTGACGGTAATATTTGAAGGCAAAATAAGGTTCAATACCTGTCGAAGTGCCTACCATTGTACCTGTGCTACCCGTTGGTGCTTGAGTAATAACTGTAACGTTACGCATGCCATGTTTGCGAATCGCTTCGCCAACCTCTGGATACGCTTCGACCATATTTTCCATAAAGCCGCTCATTAAGTATTTCTCAGTATCAAAAGCTAGGAAGGATCCCTTCTCACCAGCAATCTCTGCCGATGCAAGGTACGCTTCACGAGCCATAAAGCCGTAAAGCTTGTCCAGAAACTCCAAAGATTCTGGGCTACCGTAACGGATGTTCAATTTGATCATAAGCTCCGCTAGTCCCATCGTTCCTAGACCCACACGGCGTTCATTTTTCTGATTCGCTTCATTTTCCGGGAAATGATAAGGTGTCTTATCAATGACATTGTCCAAGAAACGAACGGAATAACGCGTCGTAGTCGCGAGATCTTCCCAGTCTACATCATGATTCTTCTCATCGTAGAACTTGGACAGGTTCACAGCGGACAAATTGCAGACTCCCCAGCCTGGCAGCCCTTGCTCCCCACATGGATTCGTACAAATGATCGGATTGAAATACCAACTGTTGGACATCTGATTGTAGTATTCCATGAACACAACGCCCGGCTCCGCAGATTTCCAAGCCGACTCGATAATGGTGCGCCACACATCACGCGCTTTAACGGTGCGATAATGAATAACGTTTTTGCCCGCAGCCTTCCACTTGTCGAGATCGCCATCCCACATATCGTTATAGTCAGGATCTGTCGTATCCGGGAATACGAGATCCCAATCTAGATTTTCTTTTACAGCCTTCATAAAGCTATTGCTCACACATACCGAAAGGTTAGCATTAGTGACTTGACCCATCGTTTGCTTCACGGTAATGAAGTCCTCAACATCCGGATGCCAGTCATTAATCATGAGCATAAGCGCACCACGGCGGCTACCGCCTTGTTCAATTAGTCCAGTGGTATAGCTAAACAGACCGCCCCAAGATACAGAACCACTGGATGAACCATTCACACCTCTCACAATCGCACGGCGTGGACGTAGTGATGATAGGTTAATCCCTACACCGCCACCACGAGCCATAATTTCTGTCATTTCAGCCAATGTCTGCATAATACCGCCACGGCTATCTTTTGGAGAAGGAATTACATAACAGTTGAATAGTGTTAGTTCTTCACTAGCGCCTGCACCAGCCGCAATACGTCCACCCGGCACGAGCTTCCAATCATCCAGAATCGAACGGAATTTACCTGCCCATTCTTCTTGAAGTTCAGGTGTCTTCTCAACAGAAGCCATAGCTGTAGACAGACGATCCCACATTTCCTCTGGTGTTTTTTCTATATTAAGCGTCAGCTTTTCAACATCAGATTTCACAAGTTCGCCGCTGCGCGTCTTAACGGTTACGATTCGGCTGCTACGTTCTACGATCTCTCCGACTTCCTTCGTTGGAAACTTCGGATCATCCTTTGTTAGAACGAGTACAACATCGCCCACTTTAGCATTGTTGCTGTCGGCATCCTTCCAAGCATAACGATCCAAAAATATTTTTTCACTTAGCCCTTCAAGGCGTTGCTTACGTTCCACATTACTCAATAAAAAAACCTCCCGCATTGTAGTAAATATCAGTTCCATTCCAAGGTGTGGGCTTACGTTTTGTGACCCACAACAAAAACTTCCTTACACTTATCTTCCGCCTTACGGTGTATGTAGGAAGTTCATCTTGTCAATAACAAATACCAGCTGAGCGCCCTATAAACCCACAAATTCAAGCTTTTGTCACAATATATTGTGTGCGTCAGCTTTTAAACTATACCACATATTGTATCGAAGGTCTTTTTCGAAAATAGAGTCAAGCAGCCGAAATATCGCAAACCTTGCCGCGTTTTCTCGCTTTTACTCTCTTTTTTAAAGGCTATCGAGAAAAATAGAAGGTTATGAATTCTCTTGTTTAAGAGCATACTACTTCTACGAATGATGATATGAATTAGCGCCTGAGGAGGCTGTACCATGACG
>DJUJ01000146.1:0-25019 GCA_002438345.1 Paenibacillus sp. UBA6285 | reverse complement strand
ATACTGCCTGTTCCTCTTTCTTTTGACCGGAATTGGCTGCAGGATCTAGAACTCAAACTGGAAAAAGGCGGTCCGTGGGGAGATTTCCGTCTGTCCAGGCTTGCCGTGCAAGGAGAACAAACGGGTCTAGTAACAAGCTTCGATGAGCTGCAATGCATGAAGCATTTATCCGGATTATCCCCACTTCCTCATCAGCTCGATACCGCGCATAAGGTTCTATTTGAGATGTCAGGCCGCGCGATTCTTGCAGACGAGGTTGGACTAGGAAAGACGATTGAAGCAGGACTTGTACTCAAGGAATATCTTGTTCGCGGTCTCGTCTCTAAAGTTCTTATTCTGGTACCCGCTTCCCTCGTATTGCAGTGGGTCCGCGAGCTGAATGCCAAGTTTGGCATATCAGCTATTGCACAGAAAAAAGCATACTCCTGGGGAAATGCGATTGTCGTCGCATCTATGGACACCGCGAAACGTGATCCACATAAAGAAATGCTGCTGGAAAATGAATATGACATGTTGATTATTGATGAAGCCCACAAGTTGAAGAATAAGAAATCGACTAATTATCTATTTGTACAGCAGTTACGCAAGAAATATTGCCTGCTCCTAACCGCTACTCCCGTTCAGAATGATCTGGGCGAGCTATTTAATTTGATCACTTTACTGAAGCCGGGGCAACTAGGAAATCAGGGCGATTTCGCCACGAATTTCGTCGTTGATAAACGGCAACCCAAGAATGAAGGTCAGCTAAGGGACGAGCTTTCGAAGGTGATGATCCGCAATCGGCGTGGTGAAGGACCTGTTAACTTTACGAAACGAAAAGTGCGTAATATTCCGCTAGTTCTTTCACAGGAAGAGAGAGTATTATATGACGCTGTCACTTCTTTTGTCAAAGACCAGTATCAAGAATCGGGCGGCAATCTCAGTAGTATGCTCTCCTTGGTAACGCTTCAGCGCGAGGTGTGCAGCAGCCGGGATGCCGTCTTCATCACTTTAGTTAATCTGATCAAGAAGCTGCCCGCGGATTCTCCGAAACGCGATCGAATGATGGAGCTATTGCAGACTCTTCGTACGGTTAAGACCAACACCAAAGCTGAAACAACACTATCTCTCATTCAAGAAATGAATGAAAAGGTCATTGTCTTTACGGAGTACCGCGCGACGCAAGAATATTTGCTTCAGTACTTCCGCGAACATGGGCTAATGTGTGTTTCTTATTCCGGCGGGATGAATCGTGGTAAAAAAGACTGGATGATGGATCTCTTCCGCGGTCGTGCTCAAGTCNNAACTGAGGCGGGTGGTGAGGGCATTAACCTGCAGTTCTGTCACCATATGATCAACTTCGATCTGCCTTGGAATCCCATGAGAGTAGAGCAGCGGATTGGGCGGGTGCATCGGTTAGGTCAGGAAAATGATGTGATTATCTATAATTTGTCCACACAGGGCACCATTGAAGAACATATCCTGCATCTGCTACACGAGAAGATCAATATGTTCGAAATGGTCATTGGCGGGCTGGATGTGATTCTGGAGCGTTTTGAGAAGAAAGAATCTCTGGAGAAAAGTTTATACAAAATCATGCTCGAATCCCGCTCCGACGAAGAGCTGCGAAATGAGCTAGATCATATTGGTGAATCCCTAAGTGNNACTGCGACATGACCCTCACCTCACAGGAAGTACGTAAACATGTAATGGACTATCTGGAGGCGACAGAATGCTCCATTATTGAAGTATCGCCCATTCACGTAACTGTAAAGCTATCGCCAAGAGCTGACAGAATGCTTACAGATCGTCCTTATTATTGGGGATTCGTGGAGCGTACTGGCGTTGATCCGGAGACGCTCTCTTTCACCTTTGTTTTTGATCCGGAAAAATACGACAGCCAGGCAGCTATAGAAGTTCCGCCAACGATAAATCGCAGCATCGGAGCAATGAACCCACCAATTACAGGAAACCCAGCGATGGACTCGACTGCCGATGTTGAGGTGAGCTCGGATCTATTGAATTCAGCATCACCTGAATCTAATGTGGTTCATGTCCCCTCTTCAAATCCAGAAGACAGCATCCTTGCCCGCTACTTTGGTATTGTTCCAGCTCTGCCACGAATTGGGCCCGGCATGATAAGACGTGAAGATATCATCTATGGAAGCAAGCGCCTGCAGCAAATTTGGAGTGCAGCCCAAGATGAAGGGAAATGCCTTTACTTATTTGAAGATCCCGGTAGCAGGCAGCGGAATACACTCTTCTCTGCAGCCTATGAACCTTGGCTCGGTGTCTGCTATAAAGTGGAGATGAGCTGCGATTTGAAACGGGAAGAACTGCATTATCTTGGAATATCTCTGACAAAAGGGAACATCATTGATGATTTTAACGCTAAGATATCCTCGCGGGAGATGATCCCCCGTTTACCAGAAAACGTGCATATTCAACCTTATGAACTGACAGTGACAGCCGCTACAGATTTATTGGAAGCACATCTTACCTCTCAGCTAGCCGAACTTGATTACACTTGGGCAGAACAGGCACGCGAGCGTCTTAGAATCGAGCTGGCTATCATTGATATTTATTACGGAGAATTGCTGAAAGAGCCTGATGAAGAAAAACGTCTAGGCACTCAGGAGCAGTACAACCGTCGTCGACAGGAGACCATTTGGCAATATGAGCCGCAAATTGCAGTTTCTGCGATAACCTATGGACTGTTTCATCTGCGGAGCCTATAGAATGCGACCCTACTCGCTAAAAGCAGGCAAAAAAACAAGAGAACTTCCGCCTTCAGGCGCGACAGCAAGCAACAGCCTTTTTATAGCTTGTCCACTACAATAGAAAGAAGCTTATACTTTCTGATATTTCATAACAAAGAAAGGTGAACGACGCCATGAAAATAAGTTTAAGGCGGATGTTACGTCTTGCGAGTCAAGGATGCCTCCTCCTGTTTCTATGTTTCGGACTGTTTGTAACGAGTTCCAGTGCCCCTTCGGTGCTTGCCGCAACCAGAGTAAGTGTAATCCAGTCGGTCACTCAGGATGCGATACCTCAGCTGAAGATGAGTGCCTTACCAACTCCCACCACGGTCCAAGAATTCGCTAAGGCTACACTGAACAAGCTCGCTGCAGAAGCTCCATTTACAGCCTGGAAGGACGCAGGGATAGAATATTATCCCCTTGGTCCAGGTACTCATAGCTGGCTTGTCAATGTAATGAAGGGCGAGCAGCGGATCGGATATATGATCATTTCTGCTACCGATACAGGCGGATATATGCTAAGTGAATATGGAGCCGGCACATACGGACTTCCATACAGTTTAAATGATCTGCGCCAGTTTTTGGTGCAGAAAGGTCTCATTACTTCATCTTTTTCAGGTAAAATAAAACTTACTGCTTTATATGCACCGCTTCTACCGGTCTGGAAAATAACCATTGACGAAAAGACGGTTTACATCAATGCTTCCGTGCCACAAATTTTACCTTGGACACTTAGCAAGGCGGAAGAAGTCCTCAAAGAGCAGCCTCCAGTAACAGATGTAATCACTAATCTCAATCCTGACGTATTACCGCTATCAGCCTTCAATAGTGGAGGATCAGATGATCCTTACGAAGATATCCTATGGCTGACCGCTCCTAAACTAACCACAGTGAGCGGCGACAATATCGCGCTTCTGATTAGACCCAAGGATAGCATCGCTTATCAAGCAGCTGGCCGCAATGACCTTGTCGGGGCACCTTTTATGATTACTGGCTATCAGAGTTGGCAGCCTTCTCATGGTCAATCTGAGAACAATAAACTTACCGTATACGCGGCGTCTGGCCCTGAAGGAAAACGATACTTACCACTCACTGCACTACAGAATAATGGAACACTGCATAAGCTGCCAGACAGAACTACCAAAGCACTCGGATATAATCGTTAATAAAACAAATGCAAATAACCTTCCACTGCCACCCATGAACAAAGGCACTGGAAGGTTATTTGCTATTTAAATATTTATTCTTTTTTGCCATGACTCCACTTGCTTCGCCAGATAGACCACCCAAGCGGAAGCATGCCGAACCATTTCTGTGACCACGGCTGCTTCGTAGCCGCTCTGCGGGCATGAATGGCACGCGGATCCTCAATATAAACGACTACCTTCTCCGTTATATACTTTACAAGCTCATCGCCACCGGAAGCCATTTTAACACCTCCTAAAATGTAAGTGAATTCAGATTATTTGCGTTCGTTCCATGCTCTTAGTGTGCACCACTCCACTTAGATCTAAACAACAGACTTCTGATTTGTCGTATAGGTTTACCTATTAAAGCACAATCTAACAAAGAATCCAGGGCACGTTATTCACATGCAAGGAGGCGTTTCACTTGAACAACTGGAGACAACAATCCTTTTCCAGAACAGTAGCTGCATTATGTGGCTTTCGTATCACTCTAACTACCTTAGGACTACTAATGTTGTTTATGGGCAGCTCCTATGCCTCTGCAACTCCAGAGAAGCCCGTGATGAAGGATGACCGGCAGCATATATTAGGTCACGGCCACCGTATGATCCTAATCGACGCGGGACACGGAGGCATCGACGGTGGAACTTCCTTCGGTAATATTCTTGAAAAAGATATCACGTTAGATATCTCACGCCGATTATTTCTGCTGCTACGCAGTGATGGATTTGACGTAATCTTGAATCGCAATGGTGATTATGCACCCAGTGACGAAAACCGCTGGTTGCGCAGCAAATCTCGCCATTTGCGGGATCTTGCGCAGCGCAAAGAGCTGGCCGAGACGCTTCCTGCTAATGTAGTGGTCAGCATCCATATTAACTGGGCGCCCTCCCCTTCCAAACATGGACCGCTTGTATTATACCGCCAAGAGGGTCGTAGCTTCATCCTTGCTAGATCCATTCAGCATCAATTAAACAATCTTTACGATGTCGAAGCTCATCCAAGACCAGGCAAACCTTTTTATTTACTCAACAAAATAACCGCCACAACCGTAATCGTTGAGGCGGGTTTTGTAAGCAGTCCGACCGACCGGGAAAAACTGTGCACCCCTAAAGGGCAGCAACAAATCGCTGAAGCCATCGCTGATGGTATTGTAGCTTATCTTATGGAAGTGTAGGGTGGGAGCTCCATTTCATTTCGTTTTTAACCAGATCAGAAATCCCTATAAATTCAACATTGTCTTTCATCTGCTCAATACCGCTGCGGATTCCTGCGGCGGTCTCTTTCCCAAATACACCAACATGACCAATCGTTACACAAAATCGTTGATCCTTCGCCAAGTCTTTGACGAGACCCATTTGTTTCAGAACATGACTTGCTGTATGTGTGTCATCTAAAAAGATATGGTTCTCTACGCGTGGCAACCCCATTCGATAAGCCATATTGCCAGCAACGGAACGGTAGTTGGTCTTGCTGTCTACAAAAAACAATCCCCGTTCTTTGCATACAGATAAGATCACCGCCATAATCCGCTCGTCCCCGGTAATTTTCGAACCCATATGGTTATTTATACCGATCGCATAAGGAACATTATCGAGTGCTGCCTCAACCATTTGTCGCACTTCTTCATCGGACATCTTGGCCAATATGGCTCCTGGTCCAAGCCATTTAGGATTACCTTGGCGCGGCTCCATCGGCAAATGCACCAGAACATCATCTCCGCGTTCATGCGCGCGCGTGGCATCCTTCACGGATGTAGGCAAAAAAGGCATGACGGCTACAGTAAGCTTTATTGGTAATGAGAACATTTCATCTGTCCCCTTCATACCATTGCCGAAATCGTCAATAATGATAGCGACCTTATCACGTTTTGGTGCACTCTCTTCAAGCTGCGTATTTGTAGTGTTGTCTTTAGACGTGGCAGCAGAGACAGCCGGCGTCGCCGGAATAATTGTGGTAATCATTACTGCAGCAACAGCAATCCAATTTAGTAAGTAACGTTTAACCTTTCGACTGTCCTTCATCAAGAGGAACTCCTCCTTCGTCTTAAACAATTGTTCTCATTGTTTGGTTCACGAAGGTTAAATATGTACGAGAAGGGTTCGCAATAATTTACAATCGAGCTGTTGCTATTGCTCGCGCTTGTCTGTGACAAGGATTGCTTCCAGCACATCCATAGGTTGACCTTCAAACGGCAAATTCTTCATTGGACTATCCTGGGAGCAGCTAGCCTCTGCCACCACCATTAATTTATCGATCTCGCTACTGGTAATCCCAAGCTCCTTTAGTGTAACGGGAAGGCCGATTCGTTTGTAGAAATCAATGATTTGAGCGATCTCTTCATCTGAAGCCTTCTCTAAGACCAACTGCACGATCGTAGCAAAAGCAACCTTCTCACCGTGTAGCACATTCCTGCATCCCTCATGCAGCGTCAGTCCATTATGAATAGCATNNCCCCGCCACTCTCAAACCCAATGCTGCTCAAGTAAATATTAGCTTCAACGATATGTTTCACTGCAGAAGAGGTGATCCCTTGGTTAACGTCTTGGAGTGCTGATTCACCCTCAGTGAGAAGGGTGTCCAGACAAGCTCGTGCTAAGGAGAACGCTGCGATTGTGCTAGTCCCACCTGAATAAGTAACCGCCCCTGATTGTCGACAAGCTCTTGCTATAGCAATCAAAGTCACCCTCATCCGTATACAACACTGATAAAGCGCTGCAAGGTACATCCGTCGAGGCCACAGTCGGTACAATAACTACCGGCAGATCCGCCATGTAGCTTACTGCTTTTGCTGTATCCAACGTCTTGCCACCACCGATACCTAAGATGACTTCAACGTCCTTCAGACCAAGTTCTATCACCATCTCATCCAGTGGCGATCATATCTACTGCTTCTAAAGTTACGGAGGCGTACATAGCAAACATTTCTGAATCATCTACAGCATAGGTCCATTACTGCGAATTAGAGATCCACTATCATTATTTACTCGAATAAAAAAACCTCCTTGATTTCTCAAGAAGGTCAACTCACAAATTCAATAAATTTATTCACTTCGAACAGCATTTTTCTGTATAAGAGAAATCTGTCCGGCATGAATACCTGTGTGATACATAAGTCTGCCTACCGCTTCAAGCGGAGTAGATGTGCCAAAAGACGACTCTACACTCACCTGCCAAGCTTCTTCTGGAAGCTCCTGCATCGCTGCCATTAGATTCTCATTGGAAGCGGTCAACAGATCCACCAGTTCACTTAATGTAGTATACGCTGCATCATTGGCTTGAGGTTTAGGTCTACCAAAGAACCACTCTGCAATCATAAATTCCACCTCAGCATTATGAGAAATCAAACCACTAATGGTTGAATTCCCTAATTTTAGATTTAAGTCTTCTTCCGGTAAAGCCTTCACCATTTTATGAAATCGCTCTTGAACCGCTTGCCAGATTGGCAGTACTGAAGTAATAGACATCGGCTATTTGCTCCCTTGTACAGCTTCTTCATCTTTCTTCTTATCAATAACAACGTGATTAAATACATTCGCATCCACATCAATATCGAAGGCCAATCCAAAACCTACGACATAGCGGCCCTTCAGAGGGGTCAGTTCGAACAGGGAAAAATCCAGTCCGCGTAACAAATTCAGCATTGCCTCACCGTGATCAGCATTGAACAACTCAAAGATATCCTCATGTCCATCATTCCCGATATTGCTTGAGGTACAACTCCAGCGCACACGCTCAGTTGCAAATTTATTGTTTGTTTCAGACTCATCCGCAATTAGAAAGGCGTCCACAAAATCATTATTTTCCATATAGCCATAGTGCTCTGCGATCTTACTAATATAGATATACAGCTTGCCGTCTTTCTTTACGAAAGGTGCATAACTAATAAAGGGCTTACCTTCGTCATCGATTAAACTCAAAATCAGATTCTTACGTTTATTAATAAATTGCAAGTAGTTTTCTTTATTTTTTTCTACATCTACAGGCTTCTTCATTTAAAATCCCTCCATTAATATGTTATGTAATTACACTATGAATCTATCGAACAGTACTCAACAAATGAATACGAGGTTTCTTCTCTGTAGGTACATATTGAACTTCCGCATCCATTCGGTACACATGCCGGATCATTTCGGTTGTCATGACTTCATTGGGTGTACCATACATCGCCTTCTCACCCGCCTGCACTACAACAATACTATCACTATAAGTAGAAGCTTGATTGAGATCATGTAGCACCATCACTACGGTCATACCCATGTCTTGATTTAACTCGCGAACAAGCTCAAGCACTTCATGCTGGTGAGAAATGTCCAAGTACGTGGTTGGTTCATCAAGCAACATGATGAGGGGACGCTGCGTTAAAGCCATTGCAATCCAAGCACGCTGTGATTCACCACCTGACAAAGAAGCCACAGCTCGGTCCTTATACTCCATCAAATGTGTCTTCTCAAGAGCCCAATGGACAATGTCCATATCCTCTTGGTTCAATCTCTCAAACCACTTTTTGTGTGGATACCTACCATAAGAGACCAGATTGATCACGGTCATATCACTCGGCGCTTGATTCTTCTGGCTCAGCATGCACATTTTTCGTGCGACTTGTTTGGCGCTCATGGACTTCAGATCCATACAATCGAGTGTGACCACACCCGTATGATAAGGAATTAGCCGTGATACCGCTTTGAGCAGTGTGGATTTGCCGGAGCCGTTCGGTCCTATGATGGAGACGATCTCACCTTTTTTCACGGAAAAAGAGAAGTTGTTAATCACGCTTTTCTGCTCATACCGAATCGAAATGGAATCGACAGTAAACATGTTAGAACGCCTTCTTTCTCATCAGGTATAGAAAATAAGGTCCACCAATCACAGCCATAAGGATACCCGCGGGGATATCTAAGGGTGCGAACAAGGTACGCCCACCGGTATCCGCAATCAACAGTACCAATGCGCCAAGAGCCATACTCATCGGCAAAAGATATTTATAATCTGAACCAACGAGCAATCTCGCCATATGCGGTACAACTAGACCGACAAATCCGATCATTCCAATGGCTGCTACAGAAATAGCCGCTAGAAATACTGCCAGTAAGGAGAGTAGGATACGAATTCGGTTCACATTTTCACCCAGATTCGAAGCAACCTGATCACCCAGACGAATAATATTTGCCTTACGAATCGCGAAGAACGATAAGATCCAACCTGCAATAGCATATGGGAGGACCATCATCAAGGCATTATTCCCTTTAGCTGCGAGACTGCCGTTAAGCCATTGAACCGCTGCAGGAAGTCTATCACTGTACATGATTGTTAAGAGGCCGATGACTCCTCCGCAGAGCGCATTCACAGCGACACCAGATAAAATAATGGTAACCGGCGAAATGCCGGTTCGTCTCCACGCCAATGCATATACAATGCCGGCAGCGATTAGTCCACCAACAAAAGCAGCAATCGGAATGAACTGAGTATACTGTGGTGCAGCAAGCATTATGACAAGAACACATGCAGCCGCCCCACTAGTTACACCCGTCAATCCAGGATCAGCAAGCGGATTACCCATCACAGCTTGCAGCAGTGCGCCCGAGATCGCTATATTCGCTCCGATGATCATCGCCAGTAATACGCGTGGCAATCGAATATCCCATATGATGGTGGCATTCACCGCCTTAGACGATGAACCAAAGATCGTGCTGAGTATGTCTGATATCGGAATGAATACAGAGCCTAGTCCGATTGCAATAATCGCGGCAACGAGCGCTAGTATAACCGTTACAATAACAACTATTCTGCTACGAGATGTTTTTATCACTTGCTGTCTCCTTTAATTATTCATAGAAGTATTTTGCTATTTCAGTTAGGGCTGTCTCTGCATTAATAATCGAAGTCACACCGAACACGCTATAATCTAACATCTGGATTTTGTCGTTTTTATAAGCGGAAAGCTTTGTCCATGTTTCATTTTTCTCTATTTCTTTTTTAAATTTATCCTTTGTCGCACCATGATCACCTGAAGCGAGTACGAGAATGACGTCTGGGTCAGCGGCTACAATGTTCTCCATATTAATTGGGGAGTAAGTATCTGTAACTTTAAGTACAGAAGTAGCAATGTTATCTGCGCCAAGCTTCTTCACCAAACTACCTAGATAAGATTTCTCACTCATAACCATGAAGGAATCTGAGGATCCAATAACGAGCATCACGCTCGGCAGTTCTTTTCCTTCGGCTAATTTACTTAGCTCATTTTCTTTATCCAAAATCTTGGTCAAAGCCGCATTCATCTCATCTTTTTCATTAAAATAAGTGCCTAATACTTTAAGACTAAGCTTTAAATCTTCGAAGGATTCTGTGCGTAGATATGCTTTTTGCAAATCCATTCCTTCCAGTGTCTTATCTAGGCTACTTCGAAGCGATTCCGCTCCCAGCAGCAAGTCTGGCTCAAGCTTAGTTACTACTTCCAGATCCGGTGCCATAGGCGAACCAATTTTATCTATCGATTCAAACTCAGCAGGGATTGGATTCGTTGAGGTAGGTACTCCAACCGGTGTGATTCCGAGCAAGTAGAGCATTTCTGTTAACGGTACAGATGTAGTTACAATACGCTGTGGAACTGTGGCTGGGAATTGGCTCAACGCTTCATTGAACAAAGCTTCGTCCACACCATCATTCTCCAGACTGTACACCTTACCAGCATCCGCATTATCGTTTGCTTCAGTTGTATTCGCTGCATTAGCTTCTTTCGTTTCATTNNTAGCAGCTGTATTCGTTACTGCTTCATTCTTTGTTTGATTATCCGCTGTATTCGTGGACGAACATGCAGTCATCGCACTAAGTGCTGCAACAACCAGAAGTACTAATAATTTCTTCAAAATCTATCCCTCCGTGTATGTATAATTATACGATCCATGTAGTGATAATGATTTTCATTTTCACTTAATATCCCAATGATAATGTTTATCAGCGGGAAGTGTCAAGAATTTTATTTAAATTTCAAACTAGCATAAAGCCCTTTGTCGTCCCTTAAAGAGAACAACCATTCTCGTTAAAAAATAAGGTTTATGTATAGTGTGCAACTTTCACTTTCTTATAATCACAAAAAAACCACATCCAAAGGACGTGGTCGATATGCATAAGAAACCTAATTTACTTATAGAGTTGCGAGAATCTTCGCTTTTTTCACTTCTCTTTCTTCTTCCTTTAACCTTGGACAAACATAACACATCTCGCCATTTTCACGGCAATAGTAGAGGCAGCAGGAGGAAGGTAACACTAGTCGCTCTCCCTCACGATACGGATTATCTCTGCCACTACAAGGGATGTCCTAGACCGTTATTCCCCAGTAGTAATAGTAGGATAAGGAATTCCCCTTGCATCAATATCCAGTGAAAGGATTAGCGTTAGACAAATCAAAACAGCACGCGGCGATATAGGATCGACACGTGCTCTTTACTATAGAAATAAAGCTGACTTGTCCAAACTAAAATCTAGCCACAAAAAATTCACGGTCTGATGGGACGGTAAAGCTTCTTATATTAGCTCCATTCTCATCTCTTAATGTGAGCAGATAAGAAACTGTTGTTAAAGTGCTGATAGTAGGGAATCTAGCTACACCAAATTCGTCAAAATCGGTGGTTACCGTTGTAGTTCCTGTTCTTAATGAAGCCGTCCACCCCGTAGTTGCTTTAGGTGTACCACTTGCATTTGTACCAATTGCGAGAACAATAAATCTGTCCAGTGTCTGTCTAACTCTCCGTTTCTTTCTTGTTGCAGCTGCCTTTGCTCGTTTAGCCGCAAGGGCTCTGGTCGCCATAACTGCTTTCTTGTTAACTGGTTTCTTAATTATTGCCATTTACTTCACCACTTTCTTTTTAGGATACGTTAGTAAATGCAAGATTTGTAATGCTTGACCTCACTTTTACCCACAAATCTAGAAATGTGTTAAATTCCTAGATTCATAGATTCGTACCCACAGGATCAGAGGTGCATATAATGCACTTGTGAGGTGATCCATTAATAAATGAACGGACAATTGTGGCTAGAGCAATATAGTTCAAGAATCCATAGGGCGTTGAGGAAAAGAATTCAACAATCCCATATTCCTCGCGGTAAATCCGCTAAAATTCCTATCATTATCAAATTCAAACAAAAAATGACCCCAGCACAGCTGAAGTCATTACAAAAACATTTAGAATTACACGACTTCCCTATCAAACATCACCTTCCAATGCTAAATTCAGTATCATCACGAGTTTCGATGAAATGTCTGAAACAAATGTGCGGTTGGCATGGGATCGATAAAATCTATGTGGATGGAATCAAAAAAACATCACTTTATATAGCGACACCATCTATCGGTTCTTCAGCCGTCCAAAAGAAACAAGGACTCACCGGAAAAGGGGTCAACATAGCTATACTAGATACCGGAGTCTATTCACATCCGGACCTAACTCGGCCTGTTAACCGTATTGTGGCTTTTAAAGATTTCGTCAATTGTAGAAAACAGCCCTATGACGATAACGGCCATGGAACTCATATCGCAGGGGATGCGGCAGGCAACGGATGGATGAGCAAAGGAAAATACAAAAGCCCTGCTCCAGAAGCAGGGATCGTTGGTGTAAAAGTACTCGATAAAAATGGAGACGGGTATGACTCTACGATTATCAAAGG
Source organism: Paenibacillus sp. UBA6285 (assembly GCA_002438345.1). Classification (GTDB taxonomy): domain Bacteria; phylum Bacillota; class Bacilli; order Paenibacillales; family Paenibacillaceae; genus Paenibacillus_AQ. The sequence continues at coordinate 12,430 of DJUJ01000146.1, read as the reverse complement.
TATCGAGTGGTGTATTGCTAATCGGAAACGATTAAAACTACGTATCCTTTCGATGTCATTAGGGGGTAAGGTAAATTCACCTTGTGCTGATGACCCTTTGTGCCAAGCCGTGGAGAAAGCCGTAAAGGCCGGTCTCATCGTTGTGATTGCGGCAGGAAATAGCGGCCCTAAGCGAAGTACGATCGAGTCACCAGGCATTAGTCCTTCAGCAATTACTGTCGGTGCAGTCGATGATCGTCGTACGCTCACACAAAAGGACGACCGAATTACCTCTTATTCCAGCCGTGGACCTGCACCGGGAAGACGGAAGAAACCTGACCTCGTAGCTCCTGGCGAGACGATCATTTCCCTTCGTGCTCCACGCTCCAAGCTAGATCGCGAACTTTCTTCCTTGCGGATAGCGAAAGATTACTTTGTACTGTCCGGTACCAGCGTCTCAACACCTATAGTCTCTGGTGTTATTTCGCAATTGCTGCAGAGAAATCCCTCACTAACTCCTAAGCAAGTGAAATCCATACTGAAAAAGAATACATTCTCTCTAAAACTTCCCCCTAACACAGCTGGTTGCGGTGAGATCAATGCGAGATTCTTATTGTGATCTTGCTTCTTTTTTAAAATATCAGAAAGTATAAGNNTTCTCGCTTAAACGCTTATCGTCCTTATAAGGACGCCGAAGGCATTTATGCTTGAAAGCTGTGATCACGGAAACTGACAACTCTTCAGTAAATTTACCCGAAGGCTCAATTTCTAATAAAGAAGATTTCATATCCGCTTCAAATCGTTCTAAGTGATCTCCAAATAATCGCTTAGAGGCATAGGATGTGGAATACAAATTCCCAAGAATCGAATCCACGGTCCATGTGATTGAATAACTGGGTAAATCCATTCTTTCCACATCTTCAAAACTAGATCTCGCTACAACATCCTCATGTCTTTCTTTAGGATGAGTATAGGTGCTGTCCCCTGCTATTCTTTCGTTACCTAACCAACGTTTCACTACTTCATTTACTTTGAGCTGCCAAGATAATGGCTCTTGCTCAACATTAAAAGTATCAATAATCGCTAGACCGCCATTATCGTCCAAACTATGATATAGAATTTCAAGAATGGACGCTCTATCCATCCAATGAAACGCTTTGGCCAAGATGGTGAGACGAAAGGAACCCCAGTCGTTCAGTAACTCTTCTGCTCTGCCTTGTATCCACCCTACGTTATCTACCCTGTAGTTCTTAGACAGACGATTAGCCTCAGCTAACATTTCCCTTTCCGTATCTACACCAATTATTTCTTCAAACCAATCACTAAATCTTAGTGCCAGCTGACCTGTACCACATCCCAAATCAAGCAGACGACCTTCTCCGTTAAGCGAAAACTTATGAATTAAGAACCGAATAAGGGATGAGGGGTACTGCGGACGATATTCGGAATAGTAAACTGCTGTACCTTTAAATAAATCCGGACCATATTCATTCATAGTTTCACCCTTCTCTTGTTTTCTAATAGGACAAAATCATAGCAGACATTCAAATAAAATAAAAGGCTGTTCGGAGCGAATCTGGATAGCCTTTTATGTATGTCGATACGTCTAAATACGCGGCATTCGGGCTCAGAGAATCAAATCAAAAAATGCACATAGAAATTATTGACAAACGAGTTCATTGCATGTATGGTTAATTACATAACTAACTAACCAATGAACTTGGCGGTGAATACATGGGAAACTTGATGGACGATAATCGGCCAATATTTATGCAGATCGCCGAACGAATTGAAAATGACATCATCGAAGAAACATTGCTTGAGGAAACACAGGTTCCTTCGACGAATCAGTTTGCGGTTTTCTACCAGATCAATCCGGCAACGGCTGCGAAAGGTGTGAATTTGCTTGTGGACCAAGGAATTTTATACAAAAAGCGAGGAATCGGCATGTTTGTAGCTTCTGGAGCGCGCGCAGTATTGATGGAGAAGAGAAAAGAGCAATTTTTTGAGCAATATGTTGTAACTATGATCCGTGAAGCTGAGAAATTAGGAATTACGTTGGATCAATTAACGAAGATGATTCAGAGGGGAGATAATCAGTCGTGAATGAAGTCGTTGAGATCAAGGGACTGATCAAGTCGTATGGAAAGGTAACAGTCATCCAAGACATTAGTTTTTCTTTGGAACAGAACAAAATCTATGGACTGCTTGGCAGAAATGGTGCGGGGAAAACAACGATCATGCACATGATTACAGCACAGTTATTTGCTACAAGTGGTGATCTGAAGGTGTTTGGGGAACATCCCTACGAGAATAACCGCGTACTCCATCAGATTTGCTTCATTAAGGAAAGCCAAAAGTATCCAGATACGTACCGTATTATCGACGTTCTAGAGGTTTCTGCGTTATTTTTCCCTAACTTTGATCGGGAGTATGCCCACTCTTTAATCAAGGACTTCAATCTCCCCTTAAAAAGAAGAATAAAAAAGCTATCCAGAGGAATGCTGTCGGCGGTGGGTATTGTAGTAGGCCTAGCTAGTCGCGCTCCGCTGACTATTTTTGACGAACCCTATTTAGGTCTGGATGCTGTGGCAAGAAGCCTGTTTTACGATCGATTAATTGAGGATTATTCAGAATATCCACGAACAGTTGTTTTATCTACACATTTAATTGACGAGGTAAGCCAGCTGTTAGAGCATGTTATTGTTATCGACAACGGTAAGTTGATTATCAATGAGGATGCTGAAGCTCTTCGCGGACGTGCTGCTAAAGTTATCGGTGCTACCGCGAAGGTCGAAGACTTCACCTCCGGTAAAGATGTCATCTCTCGAGAGCCTTTTGGCGGACTACTTTCTGCCACTATAATTGGCTTAAACTCAACAGATCTATCACGTGCTGAGATGCTTGGTCTGGAGATCTCCCCCATATCTTTACAACAGTTAATTGTTCATCTTACAAATAGAAGATCTCAAGGAAAGGAAGTGGCAGCACAATGAACCATATGACAGGGATATTGAAAATGCACTACAAGGATAAATGGTTTTGGTTGTTTATGCCTTGGATCATATTATTGACCAGTTTTTTCGTTAATCTTGTCATAGCTATTTTCATGCAAGAACCAATGTATACCGGTGGCCTAGTCTCTATCTTTATTTACATGTTTGTCATAGGTATCATCATTTTGGTTCAGACCTTCCCCTTTGCCTTGGGCTTAAGCCTACGGAGAACGGATTATTTCTTCGGCACCTCTTTGATGGCCGTTTTAACAAGTGCCGGCTTCTCACTTNNACCTGGATGGGGTGTGCAGCTACATTATTTTCATATGCCATACTTGAATGATGGTACTGTCCTAGAACAGCTGTGGATCTATTTCGTGATCATGTTGCATATGTTTTATTGGGGATTTGTTATATCCAGTATCTTCCGCAGATTTGGTAGAAGTGGCCTATTCATTTTCGCGGCAGTCATGTTTATTCTATACAGCGTCGCTGGATTGTTAATGACGTATTATCAGTGGTGGGGAGATCTATTTAACTGGTTTGCTAGCCATACTGCATTTGAAATTGCCTTGTGGACCATGCCTTTGACGGTCTTGTATGCCCTCTTGTCGTTCTGGATGCTTCGGAAGTCTACAGTATAGATCATCAACCAATATGTTCATTTTACATTTTAGTTCTAGAACCAAACATTCACACAGTAACAAAAATAATTGACAAACACTATTTACAGGCGTACTATTCAGAAGAATTAAATCATGTCCTCGTTAGGTGAGGCTCCTATACAANNCGGATTAAGGCTCTTCATAAGGTGGCTAAGAGTGATACTCTTTACGTTGTATAGTGCCAAAACTGAACTAGGGGGAACGGTTGTTTTATTATGACTGTATGCCCCCTGGTACCCATCCAGGGGGCTTTCATATTTATGTGCTAAGGGGGGAGATTGGAAATGGACGGTTGTAGTCGAATGCATATGTTAAGGAATTCAATATTTTTATCAGGCAGGAAGCACACTGTTCCACCCTCGTGGATAGGGTCTGTCTATTTTCAGTCTCTCCTTACTCGTTACTAAGACTGAACATTAGATGGCCCCAATTTCACATGGATGAAGGAATGCTGGACTCCCTGCGCTTCAAGCAGGGAGTTTTTTTATTTTGTATAGATTGGGGCTGCACAAGATGAAAGAAAATCTTATCAAGAATGTTAATTCAAAAAACAAGTTTAGCTGGGCGGATGCCCTCGTCATTTTATTGTTATTATCGCTCCTTTATGCCGCGGCCAAAGTGGGTTCGGGCATGCAGGTACCCTTTTCTCCCGATCGTCAGCCAACCTTGAGCCTTGATCCGAAATGGTTACCTTACTATGCAGCACGATCCTTACTTCGTATGTTTATCGCTTTCGCAGCGTCCCTGATTTTCACCTTCGTATATGGACGCATTGCGGCGCACAATCGGACAGCAGAGAGATTCATGATTCCGGCCATCGATATTCTGCAATCCGTACCTGTGCTTGGATTTCTTTCTGCTACGGTTATTGCGTTTATGGCATTGTTTCCGGGAAAATTGCTGGGGGTGGAATGCGCCTCGATCTTCGCCATTTTCACTGGCCAAGTATGGAATATGACGTTTAGCTTCTACCATTCCATTAAGACGATTCCCCGTGATCTGAATGAAGCTGCAAAAATGAATCGATTAGGTGCATGGCCTCGTTTCAACAAGCTGGAAGTTCCATTTTCTATGATCGGTCTGGTTTGGAATAGCATGATGTCATTTGGCGGAGGTTGGTTCTTTCTTACGGCGAGCGAATCCATTAGCGTACTGAATCAAGATATCCATTTACCTGGAATCGGATCGTACAGGNNGCCTTGGCAGCTGATGATGGGAATATCAAAGCTATTATCTATTCGATTCTAACAATGATCGTTATGATTGTTGTTGTCGATCAGTTATTCTGGCGTCCGATAGTTTCTTGGAGTCAGAAATTCAAGAATGAACAGACAGAATCTAACCAAGTTTCGACTTCATGGGTGTTTGATATTCTTAAACGGGCTGGATTTGTTCAGTCCCTTAGTCAAAATATTAAAAATTTTCTTCATGATGTATCTGTTCAGCTTGCTAAAAAAGGTTCACAAGTAAATTTGCCACAGGCGCCGCCCCGCATAAAAAAAATCTTTAAATGGTCGATCATGGTTTTCGTTACTGGGATTGTGATGATCTATGTTTATGAGGGCATCCTTGAGATTGCCCGGTTAAGCTGGCGTGAGATCACTCATGTTGTTGCCCTAGGGCTGCTGACTGCGTTGCGTGTATTCGTTTCGACAATCCTAGCCGTTATCTGGACACTGCCTGTCGGTGTCTTCATCGGTATGAATCCGCGTCTATCACGAATCATACAACCGATTGTGCAGATTGTGTCTTCTTTTCCGGCCAACATGGCGTTTCCGCTATTCACAATTTTATACTTAAAGCTGGGAATATCGATGGAGATTGGTGCAATACCACTTATGATGTTGGGTACCCAATGGTACGTTTTATTTAATGTCATTGCCGGTGCGATGGCAATCCCCTCCGACCTTAAGGAAGCGAGTGCGATTCTAAAATTGAATCGGTGGCAGACCTGGAGAAAATTAATTCTTCCCGCCGTCTTCCCTTTTCTCGTGACCGGCTGCCTAACAGCAAGCGGAGGTGCTTGGAACGCCAGCATTGTTTCCGAAATCGTATCGTGGAAGAACCATGATCTTCAGGCATCCGGGTTAGGTTCATTCATTGCTCAAGCAACCAACAGCGGAAATTGGCCAGAAATCATCTGGGGCATCATCGTCATGTGTTTACTGGTTGTGATTGTGAACCGCTTGGTATGGCGCAAGCTGTATGCCTTAGCGGAAAAGAAATATCATTTGGATTAGAGGTGTCGAATATGAAAAAATCACTGATTGAGTTGAAGCAGATTAGCAAGCGGTATGATCTTCCGAATCAAGCAAATGTGAGTATTTTAGAGGACATTAACATCAACATAAAAGAAGGAGAGTTTCTTTCGATATTAGGACCTTCGGGATCAGGAAAATCAACGCTTTTACGGATCATTGCCGGGCTCATCTCCCCCTCGCAAGGCGCTGTTTTATATAATGGACAAGAAATTGTCGGCACGAACCCAGGTGTAGGGATGGTGTTCCAATCGTTTGCGTTGTTTCCTTGGCTTACGGTNNCCACTGCGGGAAGCGGAAAAAATGCGAAAAGCACTCTCTGTCATCGATATGATCGGACTTGACGGGTTTGAAGGCGCCTACCCGAAAGAATTATCTGGAGGTATGCGGCAGCGCGTGGGGATTGGTCGTGCTTTAGTAATGGAACCGGACATCCTTCTGATGGATGAACCCTTCTCTGCTTTGGACGTTCTGACAGCAGAAAACCTAAAGCGTGACTTGCTTGAGTTGTGGACGGAGAAAAAAATCCCTACTAAAAGCATCATCATGGTCACTCACAGTATCGAGGAGGCCGTCTACATGTCAGATCGGGCCATCGTACTATCCAGGGATCCGGCCTACGTCATTGCTGATATCCCCATCACCATGCCGCATTGGCGGGATAAACAAGCACCACAATTCACGTCGCTTGTCGACCGTATCTATTCGATTCTGACGAAACGGGAAGTCAAAACAGTTGATCCATCGGGAGAGCAGAAGAAGAAAATTGAGAAGGTTCAAGAGGTCCCTGCTGGCGCACTCACCGGCTTCATTGAACTGATCGACGATCTCGGAAAAAAAGTTGACTTGTACAAATTAGCTGATCAATTAAGTCTAGATCTGGAAGACTTCCTGCCCACAGTCGATGCTGCACAAATGCTCCAATTCGCTGAGATTCATCAAGGGGATATCGAGCTGACGGAAATGGGTCACCAATTTGCTGAAGCCAGTGTCCTTAAGCGGAAAGAGCTATTCAGAGCGCAAGTACAGCAGCATGTTCCTGTGATGGAAAAGATAATCTGGATTTTGCAATCGAAATCAAATAATAAAATGGAGCGGGAATTTTTTGTCGAGATCTTTGAGAAGCACTTTGGCGCTGAAGAAGCCTCTCATCAGCTCGATATCTTAATTGACTGGGGAAGATATGCGGAATTGATCGCCTATGACGAAAAGGCAGAGGTACTATACCTAGAGCATGAACCTACCTCAACAGTAGAATAATAAAATTCTTATACGCGTGGTAAAGAAGCTGCTTTAATCAAAGTCAGCTTCTTTTCTATTATTATCCCATAAATTCTGACTACAGCTCAAAGCTTTCTTCCACTCAAGTCATGGGATATAGCCTTAATTATTTCAGCATATAAAAAAGGCTCGCAAATTGCTGTAAGAGCAATGTTGCGAACCTATTCATTGTAATGCGGTCGAGAGGACTCGAACNNCAATTCCGCCACGACCGCACATCATAATGACTCGCTAACAATCTTGCGGTCACAAGATAGATCATACCATGCTGAGATTAAAGCGTCAATATATTTTCCAGCTTTTCTTATCGATCATTAATTTATGGATAATTATTGCTTTTACTTCCGAATATAAGGTATAATGAGAACAAAAGTTCGCATAATATAAATGAGGTGACTTATAATGGCGACTACGAAGTTGAAGACATCCATTGTTGATGAAGATGTTACTAAAGAAGAACTGTCCCTTGTCAGAAGCTATTTGCTGCTAACGTTTATTCATAAAGTTTTCGAGCGTGATTGCCGTGTAATTAGCAAGAGTGGTCTGTTTAAGATCCCACAGCTTTATATGGAGCTCGTGTCTGGCGCCACTAAGAAGACCTCACTAATGCTTCAAGAGGTTACGCGCGAATTGAGCTCACATGATCTGAGGATCACAACCGTTCGCCAAGATCAACGAGGAGTCGAGGCCTTGTACTCCTGTAGAGGATATCAAGGTGAGATGAATATATTATGGCCAGGATTCCGTAGAGAGATGATGCTGCGAATGCGCGCGTATCTCGGACTGTCCACAGAACTCTCTATACTCTCCAGAGATGAAAGTTCGACTCAGCTTGCTCTAACTATTTAACCCCTAGATTTACATAGAACAGCTCCCCACCCAGTTTGGATGAGGAGCTGTTCTTGCTGCGGAGATTATATATTTTCCGGATCTTTTCTTGGCTCACTAAAGGGTTGGAATAGATAATTCCGATCTAGCTTCACTACCCGTCTATTCTGACGTCGAATCATCACCTGAGAATCATCCCAAGCCAGAACAATCCCTTTTACATCGTTACTTTCTAAACCATCTCGCACCACACGAATTTTCTCACCAGAAATTCGGTAGGCATCCAATTGTTCATCGCTAATCATCATTAGTCCCTCCCTCTTTATAGCTTATCCTATTTTCTCTCAGAAAAAAGACCCAAATGATAAATCATCTGGGTCTCGTATAAGCAATTGACGACTTGCATGTCTACAAAAGCATTCTTNNGCTTCATTCTTCTCAAACCAGAAATCAAGAACTTTAGCGGACATCACACGTTGCTCCAGATACTCCACTTGGTTAGTTGTGAATTTCTCCCTCCAAGGGAAGGATAGTTCCTCACACAAACCTTTGATTGTCAGAAGCTCTGACCAAGCTACATAGCGTTTGTACCAAAAAAACTGAGGATGTTCAATCATATAGGGATACAGATCGTCGAAATCCGTGTGTTTGCAATCCAGCGCACGCTCGAAGTGATCCTTGGCCTCGGTTAATTTATCAATAAAAAATTGCTCAGTCACCGGTTCTTTCCCCATTGTGACGCCTCCTCCCTATGTCTGATTTTATTATAAAGGAAAATCTATAGGGTGAAAAGCAGTTGTTTTAAAAATAGGCATGTTCCTTATTCCTAATTCGGGTTATTCCCCAAATTCAATTGTGCCTCCACTAAGAGAGGTAATTCTTACGAGTGACTCTAGTCGGATCCCTTGCTCTTTGATCGTCCGAGCTCCCGCTTGAAAGCTTTTTTCCACTACAACGCCAAGACCTACCAGCTCAGCGCCAGAGCGCCCGATGATCTTTATCAGTCCACGCGCTGCATCACCATTAGCAATAATATCATCTATAAAGAGGATTTTATCCTCTGGAGAGATGAATTGGCGAGACAACATAATGTCGGTAACAATACCTTTCGTAAAAGAAGGAACTCTTTCACAAAGTGCGTCTGGATCTGCTAATAGAGTTTTTTTGCGGCGTGCAAAAACTAGCGGCACCTTTAACTCATATGCGGTGGCAAATGCCACGGCAATGCCCGAGGATTCCACGGTCACAATACGTGTAATTCCGCAGTCCGCAAACTTCCCGGCAAACTCNNCTCCCGTCCCATTTCCATCGTAAGCTGCGGATCTACCTGATGATTCAACAGTGCATCCAGCTTCAGAACTTCATCCGAAACGACGACACCTTCCTCCAAAATCCGCTGTTTCAACACTTCCATGATTTTGAACCTCCAATACCCTTTATAATCACAGACGCTCCGTACAATATAATCACTATTCATAAAGCAATTACGACGGAAGTCATGTCCTACTGATCCTCATCATAACCTGTACTATACAGAGTGCACAAGGCAATCCTGCATTGCACTCGTTATGATTTTTCTTTTGCTTCTTAAAACTATTAGGAGGGGAGCCATGAAATCACATGTCCGAACATTGCAGATCGCTTTCACTTACATTGGCACCATTGTAGGAGCCGGATTCGCCACCGGACAAGAAATATTAAAATTCTTCACTCGTTACGGACACTGGGCAGTCCTGACCATCCTGCTCTCTACTATACTGTTCATATGGCTGGGTACGAAAATGATGGTCATCGCTCGGCGCATAGAAGCAGAATCCTATGAAGACTTTAACCGTCACCTCTTCGGTGACCAAGTCGGAAGCACCATCAGTTTATTCACGATGGTCATCCTGATTGGTGTCAACAGTATAATGCTTGCAGGAGCTGGCGCTATTTTTCAGGAACACCTGGGGCTTCATTATCAAACAGGGTTACTGCTAACGCTAGTTGGTTCTTATTTTCTGCTTAAACGGGGAATTTCCGGTATTCTGCAAATGAACAGTCTAATCGTCCCATTAATGCTTACGCTATCACTTATCATTATTCTTAATACGTTTCAAATTCCAGGAGCTGAACGGTTCTTATTCCTAGAAAATGATCGGTCTATCTTTGGAGCTTGGATGTCGCCGCTGCTCTACACCGCCTTCAATTTAGGTATGGCTCAAGCCGTGTTAGTTCCGATGGCTCGTCATACAGATGATGAAAAATCTCTTGTATGGGGCGGTATTATTGGTGGTGCCGGAATCGGTTTTATGTTGATCGCCGCGCATTTCGCGATGAGCTCACAAATGCCTGGTATTCTTCAGTTTGAAATCCCTATGGGCAACATCGCCATCCGGTTGGGTACTGTCGTGCAAACTATATATCTACTGCTGATCTTTTTGGAGATCTTCAGCACTTTTGTCGCCGACATTTATGGCGTCACAATGCAGCTTAAACAGAGAATTCCAGTTAAACCCACATTGATTACGCCAATTCTGATGTTGCTCTGCTATTTACTGAGCCAGTTTGGCTTTAGCTCTCTTCTCTCAGTGTTCTACCCGATCTTCGGAGCCTTGTCGCTGGTCTGGGCTGTCATGCTACTGCGTACGCCATGGTCCACTCCACCACGTATCCATTCCTCGTCGGGTTCAAGTGGTAAAGAGAACACCCTTGTATCAATAAAACCAGTCACCCGAATTACACGGAAATAACTGCTGATGTTGGAATAATTCGTGCTGCCGCTTCCGCCACATGCTTGTGACAGGTCATCATTACAATCTGGCGGGAGATCGACAGTTCTCCGATAAGCGATAGAGCAGCATGAAGACGAGAGTCGTCAAAGTTGACGAATAGATCATCGAACAGCAGCGGCAGCGATACTTGCCGTGACATGGTCTCAGCCAGTGCCAAGCGGATGGAAAGGTACAGTTGTTCTGCCGTCCCACGGCTGAGCAGTCCGCTGTCCAGCAGTCCAGCATCTTTGTGTTCAGCTTTTAGCTCCTTATGGCCGAGAGTCATTACTACTCTCCTGTACTCCCCTTCCGTCAACTTGGAGAAATAGTCGGATGCAAGTAGGAGTACCTGCGGCTGCTTCTCCTGCTCATAAATACGGCGAGTTCTCCCGATTAATTCGGCAGTTAATGCGGCTACCGCATATTTATCAGCCACGATTCGCAAGGCAGCTCTCTGCTCTTCTAGTTGCTGAATAACAGAGTCCTCCATACAACGCTCTTTCAGATACTCCCTTTCCTGAAGCAGCTTTCCTCGTTGCTCCAGCAGGGTGTTCCATATTTCTTCCTCCCGTTCAGCTAACTCTTCAGCCGCCGTCCGCTCTTTCTGGAGTGCTGAGGCATCATGATCATTTAATAATACCTGCAGGGCGGCAACTCGCTCCTCTTCCCAGCCTCCGAACATGGCCAGCTCCCACTGACGAATGGATTTATTCAGATCGCTACGCCGCTGTACAGCAGCCGATCTTCGTAAGAAATCCTCTCCGCCTGTTGCACCGCCTTCATGCAACAGTAGTTCACGCTGTTCTCTCAGTTCATCTAATAGCCTATGGCTCTCCTTAAGTTCTTCCAGAAGTTCTTGTAACCGTGACTGAATACCTTCCCGGCGAATTAGGTCCTTTTTCAGTTCATCCCAAGCCCTTTTTCGAAGTTCCAGCCAGCTTAGTAAAGTTAGTGCGGATCTTCGTTGTCCATCATGCGGATCCATATCAAAGCTAGTTACCGCCACGCCAGACTCGTCTAAAGGATCAGTACCTGATTCATAAATAAGGGTAAGCAGTTCCTCCTCGAATACGTTACACTCTGCTTCCAGCTCCTTTAGTCGTAAAGAGAGCTTATTCTCTTGGCGCAGCAATTCGTTCCCTTGCTCCACCATAGCGAAGATATCCGGAAGCCCTTCTGGGGACAACCCTTCGGGCAATCTACGCTCACGCAGCCATACTTCATATTGTTCAGCGGTTTCTGTGAAAGCTGTCTCCGCTCGGCTCATTTCCTCAGCGAGCAGCTTCTCTTGGCCTGCCAGCGTCTCCAGCTCCGTGCGGCAGGCATCACGCTCGGCGGCATAGCGTTCGATGCGCTGCCGCCACGCTATCCAAGCCTCCATGAGCCTGCGAAGCTCCCTCATGGAGGCCTCNNGCTGGACCCCGGGGCGGCCGACCGCCGCCCCGGAATGGCGCTCTCCGGCTCCGCCCCGGAGAGCAACTGCCCCCGCAGCCGCAGCATCTCGGCTGCGGCTGGGCCCCCGTCCCCGCCATGCCCTGGCGGGGACGCTTCTGGCCGGCTCGCTCCGCGCAAGCCGGCCCAAAGGGCCAGATCGGCCGCGCCTAGCAGGCCGATCGCGAGCACTGCGCTGACCGGCGGAGCATCGGTCAGCCACAGCGCTGTGGGCAGCA
>DJUJ01000145.1 GCA_002438345.1 Paenibacillus sp. UBA6285 | reverse complement strand
GTTGAGCTAACGGTTCAATTGTTTTTAGGCTGCCCATATGGCTGCCTTTTCTCAACTAACGGGCTGAGTTTTAAGATTGCGTAATCCTAAATTTTTTTTCTGTTGCTGTTTCCACCTAAAGTGCATTTATAATGAGTGAAGGGGAGTATATCTAAGAATGCCGTCATTTACATGATATAAGAATGGAAATAAAGTGAGTTGTTGTTTTTTTTGCAACTTAACAAGATTATTATGTAGGCAGATTTGTGTCATTTATGTAGTATCATTTGTGTCAAAGAAAAATTTAAATATGAAACTACGATTGCTGTAATAATTGTTGGCATTATTGCGATTATCAGCGTAGTAACAAAATGAATAAGGAGCGTGCATGTGTATGCAGGAAAAATTATCAAGTGAAGAGTCTACATTGATAATGCAAAGTTTTCAGGATTACTTGCTTAAATTACGAAGAGAGTATGAAGACTCTTCAGACAAGGAGTTTCTCAATAATCAAATTAAAGTTGCTCAATCGGTATTCGAAAAAGTTCTTGATTTAAGATTATCAGATGATGGCAAGACGATAAGTTGTATTGGAGAAATCCCAGAAGGGAATTTGGGGTTTAAAGCAAATTACAAGTACCATGGCCGAGATAAAAAAACTAGAACGGGTAGTATGGTCGTTCAAGTGTGCCATAAGGATTCTGTTAAGCAAGCAATTAAAGATCGACTTCATAAAGAACGTGGTTGGGAAAAAGGATGGATATTTGTAGATACGATTCAGCAAGTGGAAATAAATGATGAAACAAAGTGAGTAGTTCAAGCGTCATGAATGAGGGAACGTTATGTCAACGATAATCTGAATACGAAAATAAGAGAGGTTGTTCCCAGTACTAGCTTTGGGGACAGCCTCTTTCGTATTATTAGGTCAACCAGAGATTACTGGTTGGTCTTTTTTAGCTGTTATTTTACGATGGTAACCGGGAGAACGTGACAGCCCCTGGGGGAAAACCCCGTACTAAAAACAGTTCTCCCACTGCCCCCTTCTACCATGTTTGAGCTGGTTGAGGCACTGAACTCCTATCACAAGCGAAGCTGTGGAGTAGGAACCATTGTGGGAATACCGGTGAATACTTTTTTGGGAGGAGAACATGAGACCCTGCATACGCCTAAAGGGTTCGAAAAGTTGAATCAACTTCTAGCCGAATTAGAACGAATGACGAACCAGAAACCTGTTATTATTCTAGAACCTACGGGTCATTATCATCGTGTACTTGTGCTTCATTTACAAAAGTCTGGATATGAAGTCATCCTTGTCAATCCTCTGCATGCTCAGAGAGCGAGAAAAACTGGATTACGTAAAGTGAAGACAGATTCCTCGGATGCATGGCATTTAGGAGATCTGTATTATCAAGAAGAGAACTGGACCATTCATTCGAGGCGAAAAGAATCCCTTGAGGATTTACAGTTTTTAACCAGACAACATGAGTTCATCACGAGTCTGTATGTCCAATCCAAATTAAATATGCGTTCACTCGTCGATCAGATTTCTCCAAGTTATGAGGGTGTTTTCAAAGATTTATTCTCAAAGACATCATTGAATTTGCTCGAAGCTTGCCTAACCCAAGAAGGAATTCAAGAGAGAACTACGGAGGCTTGGACAGATATTGTCAAAATATCTACGAAAGCTTCTCGCTCCGAAGCCTACGTAAGGTAGAGGCTCTACACATAGCGATGGTAGATAATCTAGTGAAGAATGTTCCCTATGGATTGGAGATGGCCTTACGAAGCATGTTGAATACTATCCTTGAATTTCAAGAGCAACTCACGAAGCTAGAAAAATCATTCTGGAGTTGTCAGAAACTCTGGAGGAAGTTCAGCTTTTAGAATCCATTCCTGGGGTTGGAACGAAGCTGGCGACGGCCATCGTCTCCGAAATTGGCGATGCTTCACAGTTCCGTCATCCCAAGCAACTCGTGGCATATGCGGGAATAGATCCAAGTGTAATCAGTTCAGGAAAGTTTGTGGCTACACAAAACAAGATCACGAAGCGAGGTTCCAAACGATTACGACGAGCGATGTATTTAGCTGTGACATGCGGACTGCGAGGAGAGTTGAACCCTCGACTGAGGGAGTATTACGATAGGAAAAAGAGTGAAGGGAAACCCCATAAAGTAGCCGTGATTGCTTGTGCCAACAAGTTACTACATCACGTCTACGCTATGCTAAAGAAAGGGAAGCCCTATCAATTTTTAATGGTATTTAAAAGTTTGACTTGACATACCATTAGCTGGTTTTGTGTTGCTGGTAAAAGATTGTGAAGATTGAGTGAAATGTAATGTAACCCTTATGATATTTTTTTGCTACAAATACATCACCTTTTCTACCAAAAAACCGATATATATATTGTAGGGTCCTACTGCTTTACAAAAAAGGAGGGGGATATGTATATGAAAACTCAAAAACGTTTTAAAAGAGCAAAATGGTTAGGAAGTCTATTAGTTTGTGTAAGCGTCTTTACTTTTTCCAGTATTTCATTCGCTGAAGCATACGTGCCAAATGATATTGATACTGGGATCGCAGACCTAAATTATAATCGTCATGAAGTTTTGGCCGTCAATGGCGATCATATTAGTAGTTTTGTTCCCAAAGAAGGTACCCAGTCCAATGGTAAATTTATTGTGGTTGAACGGGATAAAAAATCACTCGCAACCTCACCCGTAGATATTTCCATTATTGATTCGATCACGAATCGCACGTATCCAGGTGCAATACAGCTTGCAAATGAGGATTTTGCGAATAATCAGCCTAGTCTGGTTATGTCCGCGAGAAAACCATTAGATATTAGCATTGATCTACCTGGGTTGAAGAGTGAAAATACAATTACGGTTCAAAATCCAAATTTCAGCAGTGTTTCTGGTGCCGTTGATCAGCTCGTGTCGACTTGGGTTGAGAAGTATTCGGACACGCACACCCTGCCTGCAAGATTACAGTATGCAGAATCGATGGTGTACAGCAAAAACCAAATTGCTAGTGCACTTAATGTGAACGCGCAATACCTTAACAATACGCTCGGAATCGATTTTAACGCGGTCACAAGCGGCGAGAAAAAAGTGATGGTAGCGGCTTATAAGCAAATCTTTTATACCGTAAGTGCGACTCTTCCTAACAATCCATCGGACCTTTTTGACAACAGTGTGACGTTTGCTGAATTAGCCCGTAAAGGGGTAAGTAATGAGGCTCCGCCACTGATGGTATCCAACGTAGCTTATGGCAGAACCATTTACGTGAAATTGGAGACAACCTCGAAGAGCAGTGATGTACAGACGGCATTTAAAGCATTGCTCAATAATCCTAACATACAAACAAGTGGTAGTGGACAGTACAAAGATATTTATGATGAAAGTTCATTTACTGCTGTTGTATTAGGCGGCGATGCACAAACACATAACCAGATCGTCTCGAAAGACTTTAGTGTTATCCAAAATGTAATTAAGGACAATGCACAATTTAGCAGTAAAAATCCAGCTTACCCAATTTCTTATACAAGTGTCTTCTTGAAAGATAATTCCATTGCTGCTGTTCACAACAATACGGAATATATTGAGACCAAAACTACAGAATATACTAAAGGTAAAATAATGCTTGATCACAGCGGTGCATACGTGGCTCAGTTTGACGTATCTTGGGATGAATTTACATTTGATGCGAATGGACAAGAAATCATTACACATAAAACGTGGGAAGGCAATGGTCGAGATAAAACAGCGCATTTCTCGACAGAGATTCCACTTCCTCCTAATGCCAAGAACATCAAAATTTACGCCAAAGAGTGTACAGGTCTTGCGTGGGAGTGGTGGAGAACCGTGATTGATGAAACGAACGTTCCATTATCCAGCAATATCAAAGTTTCGATTGGTGGTACGACGTTATATCCAACAGGTTCGATTAGTCAATAATGATTTATGAAAGGGGCCGTCTCAAAGCCATGAAAATGGTTGAGGGACAGCCCCTTTCATTTTAGGGTTGATCTTCTTTGGTAATCGTTCCCCACCAGAACAGATAAAAATAGCACAGAAGAGAATCAAAGAAGGCGCCGTATACATCGATTCCATATGAGAAACACAAAATTATTGACAGACCCGACGATTATAAAAAAGTTCAAAATATTCGAATACACTCTTCTTAGCCTCAGTTCTCGTCTTGAATATACGTCCATAAAGCCATCCCATTTTAAGTTTGCCCCAGTATAGTACCTTCGAAGCCCTAAGAGCCTGTTGAGACTCTTGGGGCTTCTTTTTTCCCTTCTTCCCATTTCAGGGTATGCAGCAGCCCAAAATAACAGTAGCTTATCCTTCTATCTTGAAGTATTACTTGCCATCGTAACCCAAGCCAAGGGATAATCTTGAAGAAAACCCGTAAAGATGTCTCCTTGCATGATCCGATCGGGACAGATAAAGAAGGTAATGAATTTAAGCTTATCGATATCCTTGGCTCTGAAGCCGATGATGTGTATGTCTCGAGGATTGAGAAGCGAGCGTTGATGAAGCTGTATCATGAGTTTTATAAAGCGAAGCGGTGAGCTTAAAGTCATAAGGTAGATCTGCTAACATTAAAGTATTAAAAGGCGACTTGTCTGCGGATAAGTTGCTTTTGTTTTTTTAGGAAAGGTGATTAGACAACAAAGTATCCCGGATCCAGGAAATATCGGACAGGCTCTTTCCTGGAATAAGCCATAATAAGCTGTGTTACCTTCAAATAATGTTCAGTCCGTTGTTTCTGTATTTTTTATTTATCAGGAGAAATGCCGGGAGCTGTGACCTCTGGTTCGTCGCCCTGCAAAGCACCCACGATTTCTTCCAGCTTACCTGTTGCTCCCATA
>DJUJ01000065.1:69433-70695 GCA_002438345.1 Paenibacillus sp. UBA6285 | reverse complement strand
GCGTTTATGATTCTGGTTATATTCATAGACCAAAGTGAGAGTGAGGGGACGTTTAATACTTATTCGGATGTGTTTGAGGGATTGTTCGTTTTTGTTAAAGCCGCTTATCTCATTTTCGCTTCTGTTATTATAAGTAAGCTGATTATTGATGAGTACAAGAACAATACCATCACCCTTCTCTTTATGTACCCCATATCACGTAAAAAGCTGATGACCTCCAAAATAATGATTGTGTTTATCTTCACATTTGTCTCTATCATTGTTTCAAGTATTGTAATTGGAGCTATCCTGCTTGGAATCAACTATTTTGTAAATATTGTTCAAGGTNNAGGTGAGTTGACACTCCATCTCATTACCACAGAGCTGATTAAGACGGTAGCTAGTGCATTTTACGCAGCGGGTATCGCTCTAATACCATTGTACTTTGGGATGAAGAAAAAATCAGTCCCAGCCACCATCGTTTCTGCTGTGTTGGTTACCTCTCTAATTTCTGGTGGATTTGATCAAGCCCGCTTAGGTAATTTAGCTGCTGTATCGATCTCCCTTGGTTTGCTAGGAGCAGGTATTGCTTTTCTAGCCATTCGCAATATCGAACATAAGGATATAGCCTAAGATTTTTACAGAAATCCCTCTTAAGAATCTCAGTAACGATGTAAAAGCATCGTGGCTGGGTTCTATAGGGGGATTTGGCGTTTATCAGCGACTGATTTCGGTATATTTGATATAATGGTCTCAAAATAAGAAATTAAAAAATTGAGATGATTTTGGCTCGTTTTGGGGTAATGATAATGGATGAGAGAGCCTGAGGTGAAGTGAGCAGTGGATAAAGACTGGACGTCCATTATAACACGATTGCTTTCGGAAGAGAGCGCTTATAAATCGTTATATGACAATCATCCTAATTTGATATTTGTTTTGGATAGGCAAGGTCGCTGCGTAGGAACGAATCGTACTTTCTATCTAGGATACAGCGCAGAAGCACCGTTCCAAGATATAGATCTAACATCATCTAAGAAAAGAAACCTTGGTGATGTTGCATATTTTGAGGCTGCCCTACAGGGAAATCCTTCTAGCTTTGAGTTGCAAGATATGGAGAACCCCAAAGCGGACTCTGTGAGGGTTAACTTTATTCCTATAACAATGGAAGAGGGAATTGCTGGGGTATTCGCGATCATTCAGGTTGCTAACGGCAACTATCTTTCTCATTCGGAAGTGTTACAAGACTGGCTAGACACATTGGCGGATTCCTTCATTGTTGAATT
>DJUJ01000065.1:68837-69427 GCA_002438345.1 Paenibacillus sp. UBA6285 | reverse complement strand
AAACTTCAAGCCTACTTCCGCTACTGCAGTCGAGGATAAGCGATCGAGCCTTATTCTGAATTCTGTCTCAGCAGGAATATTCGTGCTCGATACTACGGGGCGGACCCTCTTTATTAACCGTGAGGGAGCGGATATGCTAGGCTACCAGCCCGCAGAATTAGTTGGTCTCAAGCTTATGGAGTATATTCATCATATCCAAGGTGATGGCTCACGTTATTCGACTCCTGAATGTCAGATCAGTCTTACGATTGAGGATGGAATTATCCGCAGGAAAGACGATGAGATCTTTTGGCGTAAGGATGGAACCAGTTTTTTCGTTAACTATCGGGTGGCGCCTCTTATTGATGGGGGGATGGTCGCAGGTGCAGTTATTGCCTTTAGCGATATCACGAATGCGCGAGAAATCATTCGCGCTAAGGAATCTGCAGAGCAGGCAGCACAAGCCAAATCGGATTTCTTGGCCATGATGAGTCATGAAATTCGGACCCCGATGAATGGTATGATCGGGATGTCAGATCTTTTACTTGAAACTGATCTTGGAGAAGAACAGCGAGGTTATGTCGAGATTTTACGAAGCAGTAGTTACACGC
>DJUJ01000065.1:55332-68725 GCA_002438345.1 Paenibacillus sp. UBA6285 | reverse complement strand
GATGTTATCAGACATTATTGATTTATTCACGCCTAAAGCTGAAGAGAAGAAGCTGGCCTTGAGGTGGTGGGCAGATACAAGTGTTCCAACAACTTTAATGGCCGATCCGATCCGTTTGCGACAGGTTATCGTCAATTTGGTAGGAAATGCACTGAAATTCACAGAACAAGGAAGTGTCACGCTATCGGTTAAGAACATTCTACTCTCGGATTCAAAAGAATATTTACTGGAGTTCTCAGTACGTGATACAGGTGTAGGTATTGCCGATAATAAACTCAATCTATTGTTTCAATCCTTCTCACAGCTGCATCCGACCATCAACCGTAAATATGGCGGTACAGGTTTGGGACTCGCTATTTGTAAGCAGCTTGTTGAGCTGATGGGTGGGACAATCTTTGTAGAGAGCGAAGAGAATAAAGGCTCAACGTTCNNTATACTGCCTTTCATAAAAGAAGAGGTAGAATTAAAAATAACTCTATACTAGTACGGGTAAACACAAATCTCCGGTCCATTTGCGAAAAAGGCAATGGCCGGAGATTTGTGTTCGTTTATTAATCCTGAAGCATATACATGAGACCTACAGTATGCGGGCCACAATGACTGCCAATAACACATCCTGCATGGATGATCGCAATTTCTTCTACCTGAGTCTGTTGTCGTAGAGCCTTTTCTAAATATAAGGCATCTTCTTCCGCCAAGGTATGCACAATAATGAGCAGTTCTTTATCCATATGATCGACGTTAACTAAAGCATTCTGGAGCATTTGTTCCACGGCTTTTTCTTTTTTGCCACGGCTTTTGCTAATAGGTACGATGCTACCCTCCACTAGTTTTAACACAGGGCGGATTTTGAGTAGACTACCGATGAAATTCTGCATACCTGAACAGCGTCCACCCATATATAAGTAATCTAGCGTATCTACAACGAATTCTGTTTCTACAAGATTGCGACTGTGCTCCAGCATAGCTGCAATCTCTACGGCACTGAGACCTTTTTCAGCGGCTCTGACAGCTTTCATAACGAGAAGGGCTATGCCTCCACATAAAGTCTGTGAATCAATAACCTGTACACGCCCCTCAGGGAATTCCCCAGCAGCCAAAAGTGCATTCTGATATGTAGAGGATAGTGAAGAGGAGAGGCTGATATATACAATATCATTTCCACTACTAATTACCGGATTAAAAGCGGCCATAAAGTCAGCTGGCGAAGGTGCTGCAGTCTTCGGCAATACTCCGCT
The DNA here is from genome assembly GCA_002438345.1 of Paenibacillus sp. UBA6285. Taxonomy (GTDB): domain Bacteria; phylum Bacillota; class Bacilli; order Paenibacillales; family Paenibacillaceae; genus Paenibacillus_AQ. Next base: position 67,487 of record DJUJ01000065.1, on the reverse strand, counting down.
AACGGCTACACGGCGATACACTTCTTCTGGTGTGATATCTTTACCATCTTTGTAGGTTCCCTCTTCAAACACTACGTAAAGGGGAACGATGCCGATATCATAAGTATCCTTCCAGCTTTGAGGCAAGTCGGAAGTGCTATCTGAAAAAATTTTTACAGTAGACATGAAATTCTCCTTCACGGATAATCGGATAACAATAGTCATTATTGAACCACATAATCTATTTATTATACCAAGACTAAGCTGATTCTCAAAATGAATTAATAGGAATTCTGAAAGAAAAAAAGACTATCCGGGGATTCCGAATAGTCTTTATAAGTATTAGTCTTTATAAGTATTAATCTTTTTTCATGACTGGTATCCAGATTTCACAGCGATAGTCCTCTGCGTCTGGTCTGCCCGGAAGGTATAGTTCAAACTCGGGTCCTCCTGTAGTTTCGTAGCCTGTTGAAGGGAACCATTCTTGAAAGATCCGTGCCCATGTTTGCTGGATAGCATCTGGCATCGGTCCTACTGAGGTGAACACAGCCCAACTCGCAGCTGGTATCGTTGTAGAAGCAAAGCCCTGAGCATCAGTCTCTGGAGAGGCTTCGACAGCGATCCAATAGGAGAAGGTTTCTTTTTCGTGATTGAAATCTTTACAAATACCAAGTATATCCTTATCTACACCGATCTCAATCAGCTTATCCGACATACCATTTGCATTAGCTTCTATCCACAACTGGGGGATGCGGCGTAGATTTTCCCCATCTTTCGTTGTCATTTCCTCTACTAGTCCGATAACATTAAAGGCATCTCTTTTCTCAATTCTGTAGTCCATTTCTTTATCTCCCTTCAGTGATAGATGGAAGGAGAGTGNNGTACCCCTGACTCCCGCGCAGCAGAAGGAGTAACTCCATGTGCCTTGCGGAATGCTTTGGCAAACGACTCGGGTGAGTCATATCCGTACTTTAGTGCGACGTCCAGCACCTTAACTTTAGAAATAGCGAGTTCCTGTGCAGCCAGAGTCAATCTACGTTTACGGATATAGTCTTTGACTGATACTCCTACAAGCATGTAGAACATGCGCTGGAAGTGAAAGGGGGAGGAATAAGCCACCTTTGCTATATCTTCTACATTAAAGGGTTCCTCCATCTTACTCTCCATATAATCTAAAGCCTCTTTCATGCGGATAAGCCATTCCAAGTCTGCCATCTCCCTTGAGTTCATACTATCATGCCACCATTTGTAAATCCTGTTATTCCTTGCTCTCTAATGACAGGTCACAGGTAGAAGAATGATCTTAGCAAAATCATCCTATATAGTATAACTCAGGAAGGTGGAGAGAGTCAGCTTTGTAATCTGTACACTCTTGCTTCGTAAGGACGCAGAATTTCTCGTGTTGATGATTCATCAGGGTAATTTCCAATGATTAAATCAGTAACCATGCTCAGCTCAGCGGAGAGATCAACGGTTTGAGGAGCCTCGCTGAAGTTCAGCAGGATCAGCCATTGTTCATCATCTAAAGTTCTGGTATAGGCATAGATGTCCTCATGATCAGGCAGCAGTAGCTTATATTCTCCATATACCATAATATGATTCTCTTTGCGTAAAGCAATTAGTTTCTGGTAATAGTAGAAGATTGAATCAGAATCAGCCAATGCTTGCTCCACATTAATGTCCTTGTAAATCGGATTCACTTTGAGCCATGGTTCTCCCTCTGAAAATCCAGCATTAGCAGATGCATCCCATTGCATTGGGGTACGGGCGTTGTCTCGGCCTTTGACATAGATAGCGTTTAGAATCGTATCATGATCTGTGCCACCCTCAGTTACTTTTTCACGGTACATATTCAGAATTTCGATATCTTTATAATCTTCCAGCGTTGTGAATTTTACATTCGTCATCCCAATTTCTTCACCTTGGTAAATATAGGGGGTGCCTTTAAGTGTATGTAATAAGGTAGCGAGCATTTTGGCAGATATTACGCGGTACTTCCCATCATCACCAAATCGTGAAACCATTCGCGGCTGGTCATGATTGTTTAAGTACAGACTATTCCAACCCTTGTCAGCCAGACCGACCTGCCATTTATGGAGAATATCGCGCAGCTTGGTTAATGTCCATGGGGCTACATCCCACTTGCCTCCTGGACCGGAATCCACATCCATATGTTCGAATTGGAACACCATCTGAAGCTCTTCGCGATCTTCGTCTGTGTAAAGAACGGCATCCTCTACCGAAGCCCCTGGCGTTTCCCCGACGGTCATAATGTCATAGCCCGAAAGTACCTTTTGGTTCATTTCATGTAAAAATTCGTGAACCCGGGGTCCATTCATAAAGTAATCGCCACCCCAAGCAAGTTCCTCTGGAGCTTGGCCCTCAATTTGAAAGGAAGGTAGTCCTTCCGCTTTAGAAATTAAATTAANNAATCCGTAATCCATCCACACCCTTGTCGAGCCAGAAGGTGATCATTTTGTATAACTCCTCGCGCAGCTTTGGATTGTCCCAGTTGAGATCCGGTTGCTTGCGTGAGAATAGATGTAGATAGTATTCACCGGTCGTTTCATCTAGTTCCCAAGCCGGACCGCTGAATATGGAGCTCCAATTGTTGGGGCGTTCGCCATTCGATCCACCCGGACGCCAAATGTAGTAATCACGGTACGGATTATTCTTTGACGAACGGGACTCTACGAACCATTTATGTTCATCTGAAGAGTGGTTTATTACTAGGTCCATCATAAGCTTAATGCCACGATCATGTAGTCCGGTCAGGAGTTCCTCCCAGTCTTTTAGCGTGCCGAATTCATCCATAATATCTTCATAATCGCTGATGTCATAACCATTATCATCATTTGGCGATTTATATACAGGCGACAACCAAACTACATCGACTCCGAGCTTCTGCAAATAATCCAGACGTGAAATGATACCTTGCAGATCTCCAATACCGTCACCATTGCTGTCTTGAAAGCTGCGTGGATAGATTTGGTAGACGACAGCTTCCTTCCAAAATGTTCTTTTCATTAATAGTCACTCCTTATATAAGATATTCATTTAGGTAAAAAAAAGAGACCCTAAAAGCTTTAAGCTTCAAGGGTCTCTTGTGGTGTCGGTTTATACTGTGACGGAATTGCTATCAGCAGTGATGCTGCTTAGTCCGTTCACGGTATATTCTTTGTCATAGATAGTAATAGAAGCTGGGATATCAGTTTCATTCGTAACAGTAACCTGTGCGTCCGAAACGCTTACTTTTAGACGGGAGCCACGGAACATGATTTTGAAAGAGTACGCTGTCCAGTGACCTGGGTTAGATGGGCTTAGCGCCAATCTGCCATCATGCACACGTAGTCCGCCGAAGCCATGTACGATCGACATCCAAGTACCAGCCATGCTAGTGCTGTGTAAGCCGTCCTCAGTATCATTGTTATAGTTATCAAGATCCAGTCTTGAAGTACGCAAGTACATTTCATAAGCTTTATCCTTATATCCGAGCTCGCAGGCTAGAATTGAGTGGATACAAGGGGACAGGGAGGACTCATGAACAGTGATCGGCTCGTAAAAGTCGAAGTTCCGTTTTTTAGTATCGAGATCGTAACGATCTCCTAAGAAAAATAATCCCTGTAGAACATCCGCTTGTTTAATGAAGCAAGAACGCAGAATACGATCCCATGACCATTTTTGGTTTAGTGGCAGGTTCTCAGGTGCCAGATCCTTGACTTGAATAATCTCTTTGTCTAGGAAGCCATCTTGCTGCAAGAAGATACCCAGTTCTTCATCCGCAGGATAATACATCTTGGCGATGATATCATTCCATTTTGCGGTTTCGCTTTCTTTGAGCCCTAGTTTGTCAACTAGTTCAGCATAGCGTGTGGATTCGTTCTTTTTCAGATAATCCAGAGCATCTAAGGTATATTCCATAGTCCAGGAAGCCATCCGGTTGGTGTACCAGTTATTATTTACGTTATTTTCATATTCATTAGGTCCTGTTACGCCAAGCATCACATATTTGTCTTTACGGTGCGCGTAGTGAACACGTTCTTCCCAGAAGCGGGAGATTTCAACTAGAACTTCAAGACCATATTGACCTAGATAAGCTTTGTCTCNNGTAGTTCACATAGTTGTAAATCGCGTAGGCAATAGCACCGTTCCGGTGAATTTCTTCAAACGTAATTTCCCACTCATTATGACACTCTTCGCCGTTCATTGTAACCATTGGGTACAATGCGCCTTTAGCGAAACCAAGCTTACGAGCATTCTCCTTAGCCTTCTCCAAATGTTTGTAACGGTAGATCAACAGGTTGCGAGCAATAGAGGAGTCCGCTGTACTTAGATAGAAGGGAACGCAATACGCCTCTGTATCCCAGTAAGTGCTGCCGCCGTATTTTTCACCCGTAAAGCCTTTAGGTCCAATGTTCAGACGGTCATCTTCACCATTGTAGGTTTGGTTCAACTGGAAAATATTAAAGCGAATCGCTTGCTGTGCCGAAACGTCACCTTCAATAATGATGTCGCTTTCTTTCCACTTCTCTCTCCAAGCTTCAATTTGTTCTGTCAGAAGGGGTACGAAACCAGCTTCCTTAGCAGCTTGCAGGGCAGTTTGAGCGGCTTCGACCAATTGTCCAAGACCGTGATTACGGGAGGTAACGTTTGCTACATATTTATAAATGACGATTTGATCGCCTGTTTGTATGGTTACATTCGTTTTACTGGCAACATATTTCTCTTGTTCAATCGATTCAGCTTCAGTGTTGATCTTCTCACCGTTGACAAGGATATCAAAAGCCATAGCAGAGGTTACATGGAAATCGAGTTTTTTAGTCTTAAGGGTGAGGTGCCCACCTTCAGGTGCTGCTTGCTTCTCAACTTCATTCCAGAATTTCTCGTCATAGTTGGAATCCTTGTTCTTAACATCGCCGTCGAGATAAGGAGTGATCGTAATATTACCTGCAAAATTTACAGGAATGATGGAGTAACGAATAGCGCCGATTTCTTGACGAGTCATGCTGACGAACCGGATACTCTCAACTTTAACTTGTTTACCATCATCGAGCGTGGCAGTGAAGCAACGGGAAAGCGTACCTTCCTTCATGTTAAGTACACGGCGGAAATCGGAAACAGTGCATTTTGCCAGATCAAGAGGAGTTCCTTCGATGTCGATGTTAATACCGATCCAGTTCGTGCTGTTCAGTACTTTGGCGAAATATTCGGGATAGCCGTTCTTCCACCAGCCGACCCGTGTTTTGTCAGGATAGTACACGCCAGCCATGTAGCTGCCTTGTAGGCTACTACCACTATATTGCTCTTCAAAATTAGCTCGACCACCCATAAAACCGTTGCCAAGACTAAATACGCTTTCAGAGATCTCTTGAGTCTGTGGATCAAAAGATTCTTCAATAATGGACCATTCATCAATTGTTAAATATTGTTTCACGATAACCGGCTCCTTTAAATATGTTAGGGGGATATATAATGAACAAATCATTCTTCCATTAAAATTCCGGTGATATAAGTGCGACTGCGAGGAATCTTTGGACTTTCGATCGCTGTTATATTCAAATTTCTATATTTTAGCCGCGTTTTGCGGATGAAATCTGATTATAAGCTTATGCTTTCGATGTGAGCTTTCCTGCGGAAAGCTTTCGGCCGAACGCTACGCTTCTACAGTTCCCAAATTCCTCTCCGTCTCCTCATCACCAGAAATCTAATGATTAATACTTAGTTCATTTGATTGTAGGTTGGATGCAGCAGGGCGACTCACATTAACACTTTCAGTTGATTAATGTGAGTTAGATTTTAAGAAAAAGATTTTTTGAGCTGTGACACACTCATATGAGCGAGTGATGGAACGACGATATTCGCTGCACTGAGCGTTTCCGGTGAACCAATTCCAACGCTGAACATTCCAGCCCGGGTAGCGGCTTCAATTCCTGCTTCTGCATCTTCAAAGACAACACAGTGCTCGGGAGCAGCGCCAAGTGCTTTAGCTCCTAACAGGAAAACTTCCGGATCAGGTTTAGCAGCACTAGTGTGTGTGCCGTCGATGATCGCATCAAAGTAAGGGGTCAATCCGGTATTATTTAATATCGTCATTGCGTTCTTACTGGCAGAACCGAGAGCAACTTTGATGCCATTCTCACGGCACTCTTTCAGGAAATCAAGTGCACCTGGCAGAATCTCTGAGCTATCCATCTTTGCAATATATTCGACATAACGATTATTCTTCTGTTCCGCAAGCTTAGCTTTCTCTTCTTCATCGATAGTTAGTCCGCCGATTTCCAGCAAAATGTTTAGCGAGGCAGTTCTGCTGACTCCTTTAAGGCGTTCGTTATCTTGTTCTGTGAAAAGAAATCCCAATCCATCTGCAAGCTCTTTCCATGCGATATAATGGTATTTGGCAGTATNNTTGTGACAGTACCCGTGATCCATTGGCTAATCGTATCTGAATCTGATTTCGATCGTATAAGCTTCGCTTAAGATGGTTAAGTTTATCCTAACCTCAGATCCGAATATTCACCCTGAAAAGAACTGGATCAAGAAGTATTTAATGATTTAGCGCAAACGTTTGTACAGATCTTCAAAAAATAAATGAAGCGTTTGATCGCTTCACTTATTCATTCGGTTTTGTTCTTAGCATGAGAGTGCATAGATGACTCTCTCACGATCAGTCGATGTGGAATAACAAATCGATTTGTATAACCAGCATCGTGATTTGGACTCTTGATATTCTGGATAAGTACCTGAGATGCGGTGTATCCAAGATGATAAATTCCAATATCAATACTACTGATCGGAGGGCTGGATAATTCAGATAATGGAATATTGTTAAAGCTTACAATAGCGAGATCGTCAGGCACTTTGTATTTCAGTTCATTCAATCCGCGTAAAATTCCGAACGATACCATATCATCAACCGCAACGAGCGCAGTAGGCCGATTAGGCAAATTCATGAAAAAAGACATCGCTCTATATCCGCTATCCTGTAGAAATTCACCTTCTACAATCCATTCATCACGCATTTCAAGGCCACTATTCTGTAATGCTTTACGATATCCTGCGAGCCGATCGCGAGAAACAATTAGATTCGGCGGTCCACTTACGAAGCCAATTCTTTCATGCCCCATTGAAATGAGGTGATTAGTTGCATCGTATGCTGCCATCACATTGTCATTATCGACAGATAAAATATTCTCATATCGATCACTTCGGCCTACTAGCACGAATGGATAATCGTTGCTCTCCAGAAAATCAATAACAGCATCATCCGTACGAGAGTACAGCAGAATAACACCATCTACACGGCGACCCTTTAGAAGTCTTGAAACGGCTTCCAATTCTTCTTTCTCGTTTGCTCCGGAGCTAATTAACACATCGTAGCTGGAACGGCTAGCTTGTGTAACGATTCCCCGGATTAATTCCATGAAAAATAGATTTGAGAACAGCTCTTCAGCAGGTTTAGGAAGACTGAAGCATATGCTGTTTGTAGTTTTCGACACTAGACTCTTAGCCATCATGTTAGGGGTATAGCCCATATCCTCCATAATAGCTTTGACCTTGCGGGAAGTTTCTAGGCTGATTCTGGGATGATTGGACAATACCCGGGATACCGTGGAGGGAGATACTCCCGCTTTCTTGGCCACATCCTTAATGGTAACTGTCATAGAAACCTCCTTATGGAACCGTTTGCTTTACACAGTAATATTAATCTAAGAGTTCTAAATTGTAAATAGATAAAGTCATTTGGAAGGACAATATTGCTACTTTTGGAAAGAGTATTAGAAATTTCAGTGTAAAATTGTTCGTTTTCACCAAAAAAGTATGAATGATTAGGCAATACGGAGCTTAATATGTATAAAAGATATCCGTTTTTTTCGAAATGAGCATTCTGTAATGCAAACGTGTGGCTTAAATTTTTTCTAAACAATCGGTAAAGCATATATTAAATTCGATTCGAGAAATGAAGTTTTAGACGGTTTCAAAATATAGAATCCATTTCAATGGGATTATCAGGATATGTTTTCTTTATTTTTACTTTTATGAAAAATCGAGTTTGTTAAACATATAAAAATACTAGTTGACAATACCATAAATACAGGATTAGTATGAAAATCAAAATATAGCAAGCGTTTACATTGGGTGATTCTGGGTCCATACCAGTCGCGCTAAGGATTGATTTTTATGTACTTAGGTTTGTGCACTCCTAATTGCAAACGTTTGCACAGATTTCAGTTTATTGTGAGATCATTTACTTTGATTAGGATGGTGATACCGTTAATCCGGTCTGACGAGCCGCAACATAGACCTTCTCAGCTATAAGAAGGAACACGCATGATTTCATTACTTAAGAATAATTGACGGCTACCAAGAAATCATGTATCCGCTTGCACAAAGGTAATTTCATAATCATGGGAGGTTTTACAAAAATGAAAATAACTTTATGGGGCAAGAGGGCGTTCGCGATCTTCATGATCGTTGCTCTAGTGTTCTCCACCCTTGGGTTACATCCAGTTAGTGTTTCTGCAGCAACGACGAAGGTGGTTTTGGTCGGTGATTTGCAGTCAAGGTTTACGAATAATCCTGGAAATGACTGGGATGAAAAATCAGTAGTTACTCAAATGGTTTACTCTGATAATGGGTTGTATACCTTTACGGGGACTCTGCCAGCAGGGGGATATAACTACAAGATAGCTCTAAATGATACTTGGAATGGAAGCGGATTCCCAAGCTACACTAACCCTCAGGGGAAGCTTAATGAGCAGGATAATATTCATATTGAGCTAGAAACAGAGTCGACTGTAACCTTTTATTATAATGACATTACTCATAAAATAGCTAATTCTACGTACTACACGTCAATTGCTGCGGATAAGCTGCCAAGATTGACAGGAAGCCTGCCGGCAGAGGTGCTATCCACTCTGACAGATACTGATTTTGACGGTGTTTACAATACGGTAGTTACTGTGCCGAAAGGAGACTACACTTACAAGGTTACTGTTCCGGGAGCTTCGGGAGCAGAAGATAAGTCTTACCCCGAGAACGATCTGACATTAAGCTTACCGTTAGATCTTAAAGTAGACTTCAAGTACAATTCTGCTGATCACAGTGTGACCGCAGATTATAAAATTCCTACTGGACCTGTTGATGTTACAGCCGTTCCGGAAGGGCATATTCGTGTCCACTATAAAGCTAGTACCTACACGAATAAAGCCTTGTGGTTGTTTGGAGATGTTAAAAATCCAACAGACGGTTGGCCTAATGGTGCTTTTCCTTTCTCAGAGGATCAAATAGACTCCTACGGAGCTTATGTTGATGTGCCGATGAAGCCTGGAGCTCAAACGCTCTCTATGATCGCAATGTCACGTACTGATGGAGCGAAGGATGGAGGAGATAAGCACTTCTCGATTAAGACTCCACAAACGAACGAAGTATGGATTACAGAAGGTTCTGATGAAGTCACACCTTACGAACCAGTTTCGCTACCTGAGAACACGGTTCGTATCCACTATATGAGATCCGACAATAGTCATGATCAATATGGATTATGGCTGTGGGATGATGTGGTCACTACATCAGAGTCAACTGGCAATTGGCCGAGTGCTGCGACTCCTTTCAAAGCGGACCAAAAGGACAAATTTGGTGCTTATGTCGATGTTCCACTTATAGAGGGAGCTAAGAAAATTAGCTTTATTGTAATGAAGCCTACGGACGGCATAAAAGACGGAGATAACAAAACCTTTAGCTTACTGGATCGTTACAATCAGCTATGGGTTAAAGAAGGCGACAACAATGTCTATGTTTCTCCCTTTGGTGAAACGCCAATCGGTATAGTTTCGGCAGAAGTACTCTCGCCGAGCAAGCTCATGCTTGGCTTTACGCTAACGGATGAACTTACTGAAGACGCATTGAAGAAAGCAATTACTATTAAGGACAATAAAAATGTTGAAATCCCTGTTACTGCTGTAAAGATTACAAGCAAAACTTCGATCGAGGTCGATACAGAAGCCTTTGATCTGGCCAATATCCCGCTTAAAGTTACTTATTCAGGTAAAACAGTATCAGCGGTTACTGGCTGGAGAATGCTTGATGAGATGTACAATTATACAGGAGACGATCTAGGGGCTACGTATAATGCTGACAAAACGGCCACATTAAAATTGTGGGCACCTAAAGCAAGCTCAGTTGTTGTTAATGTGTACGATAAGAATGACTCCAACGTGCAAGTGGGTCGTGTGGAGTTGACGAGTGGTGAGCAAGGGGTCTGGTCGGTCCATTTGAAGCCGGCTGATCTAACAAAAACTGACGCAACCGATGTAAGAGGATTCTTTTATCAATATGAAGTGACGAATAACGGTGTAACCAATAAGGTCCTTGATCCTTATGCTAAATCAATGGCGGTATTTACTGTGGATACCACAGGTGCTGCTGGTGCTGGCGGAGATACAGTCGGTAAAGCGGCTATCGTTGATTTAAGCCAGACGAATCCTGATACTTTTGGCTATGCTGATATTGAAGGCTACGAAAAACGTGAGGACGCTATTGTATATGAAGTCCATGTCAGAGACTTTACATCGGATGTATCGATCGAAAGTAGTCTGAGTGGCGAAAGATGGGGATCGTATAGCGCTTTTGAAAAGAAGCTTGATTATCTTAAATCATTCGGTGTAACTCATATTCAATTACTTCCTGTAATGGCTTGGTATTACGGGGATGAAACGAAGATGGGGAATAGAGAGACTGATTACTCTGACAAAAACAATGAATTCAACTGGGGATATGATCCTCACAACTACTTCTCTCCGGACGGTGCTTATTCGCAGAATCCTGCCGATCCTGAGGAGCGGATTACAGAATTAAAAGGCTTGATTGACGCGGTACATGAAGCTGGAATGGGTGTTATTCTGGATGTAGTGTACACACACATGGCTAAAAAAGAATTCTTAAACGACATCGTTCCTAATTACTACGCGTTCCAAGATGCAAACGGCAACTTTATCGGAGGTTTCGGAAACAATCTGGCCACCAACCATAAAATGGCTGAGAAACTGATGGTAGATTCCGTGAAATATTGGTTCGAAGAGTACAAGATAGATGGAATGCGCTGGGACATGATGGGCGATGCGACAGCGGAGGCTGTGCAACATGCTTATGATGCCGCGGCAGAAATAAATCCGAAGGCTCTCTTTATCGGTGAAGGCTGGAGAACATTCGGTGGCGCCGCAGCCGATCCTTCCCTTGCTGGAAAAGGTGCAGATCAGGACTGGATGGATAAAACGGATAGCGTCGGTGTTTTCTCTGATGAATTCCGTAATGAATTGAAATCTGGTTATGGTTCCGAAGGTCAACCTAGATTTATTACGGGTGGAGCGCGTCCGATAACGACAATCTTTAACAATATTAAAGCGGAGCCATCAAATACGCCTGCCGACGATCCAGGTGATATCGTTCCATATATCGAAGCGCATGATAATTTGACGCTGCACGATGTCATTGCACAATCGATTAAAAAAGATCCTGCAATACCAGAGAATGAGCTTGAAATTCAGAAACGAATCAGACTGGGTAACATGCTTATAATGACTTCTCAGGGTACAGCCTTTATCCATGCAGGTCAGGAATATGGCCGTACGAAGCAGTGGAAGGACGATTCTATAAAACCCACGAATAAGGGTAAATTCACAGAATTGTTTGACACCAATAATCAGTCATTTGGTTACTTCATTAATGATTCCTATGATTCATCGGATGCGGTCAATAAGTTCGATTGGGCTAAAGCAACAGATGAGTTACAATTCCCTGTTCAGACTACAACTAGAAGATACACTTCAGGTCTGATGGAGCTGAGAAAGTCTACGGATGCATTCCGATTAGGCGACAAGGATTTGGTTGATTCCAATGTTAACCTAATTCCTGCTCCAGAAGTGAAGACAGAGGATCTAGTCATCGCTTATTCAAACAAAGCAACAGATGGCACAGGCATCTATTATGTCTTCATGAATGGTGATAGCACAGAAAGAACTCTGACTTTATCGGAGGACTTGACGAGTGGTCAGGTGCTTGTCGACAACGATGAAGCTGGTGTTACTGCAATTCCGACTGAGAATCAGTCAGGTTTTAGTTTAACAGCAAATTCTATTACGTTAGAACCTTTAACAGCAGTAATTCTTAAAAAGGAAGCA
>DJUJ01000065.1:0-55327 GCA_002438345.1 Paenibacillus sp. UBA6285 | reverse complement strand
TTTGGAGCTCGACAGCACGAGCTACAACCTGCCAATAGGTCAAACACACAAATCTTCAGTGTTCGCGAAATATGATGACAACAGCAGAAGAAACGTTTCCCAAATGGCTACGTACACTTCCAATAACCCTGAAGTGGCTACAGTAACTAATAAAGGTCAAGTGAAAGGGATTTCTGAAGGGATGGCCAGAATTACCATAACCTATGGTGGTATTTCTAAAACGGTTACTGTTACTGTTACCGACAAGCGATATGTCCAATTTACCTATACTCGTAGCGACAAAGAATATACGGGTTGGAATATCTGGGTTTGGGACACAGGAGTTAAGAATGGCCAGATTAATTTTACAACCTTAGAGAATGGTACAGCGAGTGTTCTGATTGAGGTTGCTGAAAATGCGACAAATGTAGGATTCGTCGTTCGTAATGGTGAAGGTGATGATTGGTCACATAAGGATGACTATGGAGATGACCGTACAATTCCGTTGACGCCGGGTGATGGGTTCATTAAAGTGAACGTAACCAGCGGGGTGAAGGAATTTGAAATCAAGCCTAGCATTGGCACACCTATCTTAAAGGATGGAACGGCTACTTTTAGGTATCGTGATCCTGCCTTGTTCCGTATTGGAAAAGTTGATGCGGTCACTTCTGCAATCGTAAAAGTGAATGGAAAAGAGTATCCAATGGTTTATGATTCCGGAAATGAATTATTCACTTACACGCTGACTGATTTAAAAGTAGGCACGTATAAGTATACTTACCTAATCACGAAAAACGGAGTCACTATTGAATACACAGATCCAAAGAATACCGTTAATGATGAATCTTCTTTTGTATATCGTAATCCTGAAATTGCGATTACGACATCCGTGAATCCGGAGGTAATAACATCTAATCAGAATGCGGTTATGACCGTTAATGCTTCCGCTTCAGAAGAAGTAATCTATACGGACGGATTTATGGATTTGACTAGTCTTGGAGGACCAAGCAAAGTTCAACTGGATACGGTGCTGCTGAAACAGACCATTACTGTGAAGGATACAGTGACAGCGGGAATCAAGAATATTCCAATAACGCTCGTAGACCAGTATGGTAATGCCCATAAGCAAAACGCTACGATTGAGGTCAAAGCTAGAACCTATTCAGGTGATAAGCTGGATTTCGACTGGGATGAAGCACGTATATACTTCGCACTGACCGATCGTTTTAAAGATGGGGATACTTCGAATAATCAGAACGTTGATAAAAACCATCTGGAAGCATACCACGGCGGTGATTTCCGAGGGATGATTGACAGTCTCGATTATTTGCAAGAGCTAGGTATTAATACGTTATGGATTTCACCAATCGTAGATAATATTGATTTTGATCAAGGTAATGGCTTCAAACAATACGGTTACCACGGCTATTGGGCCAAAGACTTTACGAAGCTTGACGAGCATCTTGGTGACATGGATACCTTCAAGGAGCTAATCGAGAAGGCACATGACAAAGGCATCAAGATCATGGTTGACGTTGTACTCAATCATACAGGTTACGGGCTTAAACCAGGGGATAACAAACCGACGATTACAGCTGAAGATAAGGCGCGTTTTGAAGGAATGCTTCGTACGGATGGTGTATCCACGGATACAGATACGATCAAGGGTGAGCTTGCTGGCTTGCCGGATTTCAAAACAGAAGATCCAGCTATTCGTGAAAAAATCATCGCTTGGCAAACAGGGTGGTTAGATAACGCTCGGACGGAACGTGGAGATACGATTGACTATTTCCGTGTGGATACAGTCAAACATGTAGAAGATACAACTTGGAAAGCATTTAAAAATGCACTGACTGCCATCGATTCAAACTTCAAAATAACCGGTGAATACTTCGGCGGAACCATTGATAGCAATGGTGGAATGCTCGAAACAGGCCAGATGGACGGTCTGCTTGATTTTGGATTTAATGATGCAGCGAAAGACTTTACTGATGGTAAAGTAAACAGTGTGGATTCCTATCTACAGACACGTGAGTTAAAGATCGACAATACGAAGATGATGGCTCAATTCCTTAGCAGTCATGATGAGGATGGCTTCTTGTCCAATTATGTGGGTGGAGACAAAGGCAAGCTGAAGATCGCAGCAGCCCTGCAAATCACAGCCAAGGGACAGCCAGTTATTTACTATGGAGAAGAACTAGGTAAATCGGGTANNACCAGAATGCTGGGAAAATGTCTGAAGGTAAGTTCAGTGAGAACCGTAAAGATATGCCATGGGATCAGTTGACTGCAGAGAAACCACTTCATGACCATTATCAGAAGCTGTTGAATATTCGTGCAAAATACTCCAAAGTGTATTCCAAGGGTACTCGCACGAAGGTAGCAGGTTCAGATGAATTAGGTTATTTGGCTTTCAACAAATCTTACGAAGATGAGAACGTTGTGACGGTAATCAACACTAAGACTAGTGAGGTATCTGCAACGATTCCAGTACCATTTGCCGCCAATTCGACTGTAAAAGATGAATATAGTGGTAAAACCTACGCAGTATCCGCTGATCAAAAAGTAATCATTGATCTACCAGGTCGAGATGATGGGGGTACAGTTATTCTATCTGGGGTATCTAAAGTAACACCTACACTTGGTGGTGCCGTTGTTAACCCAACAACTCCTGCTGATACTCAAGTTGTCAGTGAGGGTAGTTTGAAGAACGGCAAGGATGGAAAGGTACAAATCGATATTGCTGCAGGAAAGACAGCTGTACTTTTACCGTTGCATGCTGCAAAAACGTTGGGATCTAATGACTTAGTGTTTAAAGTGGGGGATCTATTAGTTACTATCCCTAATAAATTGTTAAGTGCAATTCCAAGCTTAGCTACAGGCACAGATGCGGAAGGTTCTCAAATCTTGTTAGAGCTGAAACCTTTGGTCCAGTCTGCTGCAAAAGCATTAGTAGACGGTTTTAACAAAGAGGGGGCGACCGTAACTTCGCTTTCCGAGGTGTTTGAACTGAGACTTAGCATTCTGAAGAAAGATGGTACCCGGATAGTAGTTAAGAAGTTCGATGAGCCAATTACGATATCGTTTAAGATTAATGGTCAATCGAATAAAGATCTATTGGGTATCTACTATTTGGGCGATAACGGTGAACTTGAGTACGTGGGTGGACAGCTGAATGGAGACGTGATATCTGCACAAGTCACGCACTTTAGTAAATATGCCGTACTTGAGATTGTTAAGTCGTTTAAGGATGTTCCAACTACTTATTGGGCATTCCATGTCATTCAGTCCCTTGCTGCAAAACAAATTGTTTCAGGGGTTACAACAACCGAGTTTAATCCGAAGAGCAATGTTAGCCGTGCGGAATTTACCGCATTGTTAGTTCGCGCACTTGGTTTGAATGCGGAAGGGCAGGTTCAATTTACTGATATTAAGTCCGATGCATGGTACTCTTCATACGTAGCAACCGCTTCTAAGCTGGGCATTGTTAGTGGTCGAAGCAATGATACCTTTGCACCGAACGCTTCCATTACCCGTGAGGAAATGGCTATCATGGTGATCCGTGCACTTGAAGTGAAATCTGGTAAGAAGATCGAACCAGCAGTGAGTGTCACGACATTTGCAGATGCTTCTAGCATTAGCAAGTGGGCAGACAGCTACGTGAAGACTGCAGCAGGTCTAGGGCTTCTGCAAGGCAGAGAGAACAATCAATTTGCTCCAAAAGGATGGATGACTCGCGCCGAGAGTGCACAGGTTATTTATACACTACTGGGCAAGTAAGCTGGAATCCGGTGTGCTGATTTTAGTGCACCGGAGTTCTAGTAGTTAGCTAGTAATGTGTAAGTCATTCTTAGTAATCTCTAAAAGAAAACAGGGTATCTCGCAGCTATCATAGCTAGTGGAGATACCCTGTTTTGTTATGTTTTATGCGCCCGAAGATGTGTATGCTTAGATGATCGCCTTAAGTATAGCGAACCCATAAGCTGGCATCTTCACGATCAGTTTGCCACGTTCTGTACGCACTGTATCGCCAGTGAACAAGTTCTCCCAATTCCGTTCGTCTACGTCAATACGGAACGTCTGAGCGGTCTCTTCACTGTTAATCAGTACGACTATAGTCTCAAGATCCAATCGGCGCTCATAGGCTATCTTACTGCCTTGTCGACCTGCCTCCAAGAAGGTAAATGTCCCCGTACGAAGTGCTGGTTGATCATTGCGTATTTGAATGAGCTGACGATAGAATTCGAACAGATCACGATCCTGCTTCTCAGGGTTCCATTCCATGCATTTGCGACAGCCTGGGTCACCCTCACCGTCCATACCGAACTCGTCACCATAATAGATACAAGGGGTGCCCATAAAGGTGAATTGGAATAGTGAAGCTAAGCGCATTTTATTTTTGTCCCCAGCAGCTAGCGTAAGCAAACGTGGAGTGTCGTGACTATCTAACAGATTGAAAGCAACTTCACTTGCCTGCAGTGGGTAGCGCGATAACTGTCTACCAATAGAGTTGGCAAACCCTTCTGCATCAAGGCTGCCATGAACAAAGAAGTCTAAGACGGCATCAGTGAATGGATAGTTCATTACGGCATCAAATTTATCTCCTTCCAGCCATGGAGCGGATTCATGCCAGATTTCTCCAAGGATGTAGGCGTCAGGATTAGCTCGCTTCACCACTTTGCGGAATTCACGCCAGAAATCATGATCTACTTCATTGGCCACGTCGAGGCGCCAACCGTCGATACCAACTTCTGTGATCCAGAATTCTGCGACCTTCAGCAAGTACGCTTTAACTTCAGGATGTTCTGTATTAAGCTTTGGCATATGTGCTTCAAAGGCAAAAGTATCATAAGTTGGAATCCCGTTTACAGTCTGAAGCGGAAACTCACGAATATGGAACCAGTCTTTGTAGATGGAGTCTTCTCCCTTTTCCTGAACATCCAAAAACGGAGCGAAGGTCCCACCAGAGTGGTTGAATACAGCGTCTAACAGCACGCGAATACCACGTTCATGGCAGCAGTCGACGAGTTTCTTTAACGTTGCTATATCCCCGAAATGCGGATCGACTTCCATGTAATCTTCTGTATCGTATTTATGATTGGTAGTTCCTGTAAAGATTGGTGTGAAATAAATAGCGTTGATACCAAGCTCGTTAAGATGGTCTAGATGATCGATAACTCCTTGGAGGTCGCCGCCAAAGAAGTTAGTTGGTGTTGGCTCTGCTCCCCATGGCTGAACATCTTTTGGATCAAGGCTTGGGTCGCCATTTGCAAAGCGTTCAGGGAAGATCTGATAGAAAATAGCATCCTTTACCCAGGCAGGTGGTGTAAATACATCAACGGGGTTAATAAATGGAAACTCGAAAAGCTTGTTAGGATTATCTGGCCGATTAGTCTGAAAATCATTTTCGGTCATCCAAATGCGTTCATTATCCTTTTGCAGTAAGAATCCGTATTTTAATCGGCGATACAGGGGAACCGAAGCGCATTCCCAATAATCGAACATAGCATCAGAGGTGAAGAGGGTCATGGGAATCAGCTCTTTTGTGGTATCCCAAGTGTATTTATCCCCTGCAAAAGCAAATACTTCTGTTAAATCCCCTTTTTTAGCGCGGAGACGCCGGTGAATCGTGCTCTCATTATAGGCATAAGACCAATTTAACCGCGGGCGATGGTACACAGCTTCCAGTAACATGAATAAGTCCTCCTAAAGTTTTGTAAGCGATACTTCGCTGACCAGCTTCGGCAAAACCACTTCGAAAGCATACGCTTAGTTTTGTAAGCGATACTTCCCTGATTAGCTTCGGCAAAACCACTTCGAAAGCACAGGCTTAGTTTTGTAAGCGATACTTCCTCGAACAAGCTTCGGCAAAACTACTACGAAAGCATACGCTTAGTGTGGTAAGCGATACTTCCCCGAACAATTCACCACAGCGCGTGGGTTTTAGAATGTCGCTATTGTTATTGGTTGCACAGTTATTTATGCAACATGCGCAAAAGATGTGGCAAATTAGCACATAACAAAGAGGCACAACCGCCGCGAAGTAGCTTGTCCGAGGTTGTACCTTTCATAAGTAACATTGCCTTTTAATTGTATAGAACAGGAGGCAGACAATAGATGTAATGATTCATGTTGGATAGCCTCTTNNCTCTTAACGATTTGGATTATAGCATGGAATAAAAGTGCTTTCAATACTCTTGTTCAAACCATTGCACAAATTTTCACTTGAGTGCGTAGGCGTTTCTAATGCCGGATTATTGTAAATCTATTAGAAAAGTGAATTTGTGGTATATCAGGGGCGAATAAAATAGAGATTCCATTTTTAAACACATGAATAATCGATTAATTAAAAGATATCATGTGAAAAATGGAGATAAATGCCTATAGCGTTTATAAATTAATGGAAAATGGTCAAATATGATGTGTGCAAACGTTTTTAAAAACAAACGATACTGTTGTATGATGTATTCATGAATGAAGCGCTTTCTTGCTCTGCTAAATGCAGCTCATGAAGGAGCAAGCTAAAATAAGAACTTTTTTTTTAGCCTTTCTGAAATCGTTTGCGCAAGTTTCTGCTCTACTATTTTACCATCTTACGCTTTTTTAAAATTGGGAGGGGTTAAGTAATGAAGTTGAAAAAAATGATGGTTATCACCGCTGCTGTCTCAATGGCACTATCCGTTACAGCGTGTGGTTCGAACAACAATGGGAATACCGGGGGTAACAACACAGCAAAAGCTACTAATGCTGCTAATAATGTTACAGAGACTGCAGCGCCAGAGAGCACAGATGCAGCAGCGACAGAAGAGATTGTACCTGAAGATGGAGCGACGCTAGTTGTATGGGAAAGTAAGGAAGAAAGACCATTCGCAGACGAGATTGCTAAGCAGTTCACAGCGAAATATAACGTTCCAGTCAAGATTGAAGAGTTGGCACCACCAGATCAAGTAACTAAACTTACTCAAGATGGTCCTTCAGGATTAGCAGCAGACGTTATTCTTATTCCTCACGACAACTTAGGTAAAGCGGCAAGTGCGAGCTTGGTTCTTCCTAATGACGTGTTCGGTGAAGAAACAAAAGCTAGCAACACTGAAGCTTCGATTATCGGATCTTCGTACGAAGGCGAATTGTATGGCTACCCAAGAGCAGCAGAAACTTATGCATTATTCTACAATAAATCACTCGTTAAAGAAGCACCTAAATCATTCGACGATGTTCTTGCTTTCAGCAAAACATTCACGGATAAATCCAAGAACAAATACGGAATTATGTGGGAAGTAGGAAACTTGTACTTCAACTACATGTTTATCGCTTCCGATGGTGGATATCTGTTCGGTAAGAACGGTACAGATAAAGAAGATATCGGACTTGCTAACGATGGAGCTATTGCAGGACTTAAAGAATTTGCGAAAATGAAAGAAGTATTGCCAATTAAGAGCGGAGATATCAACAGTGATATCAAACGCAGCTTGTTCAACTCAGGTGATGTAGCGATGGATATCACAGGTCCTTGGGAGCTTGGAGGATACAAAGCAGCTCTTGGAGATAACCTTGGTATCGCACCGATCCCTACAGTAAATGGAAAAACTGCTATCACATTCTCTGGTATCAAAATTTTCGCAGTTAACTCGTTTACTCAATATCCGAATGCTGCTAAATTGTATGCTCATTTTGCATCAAGCAAAGACGCACAATTGTTACTGAACAAAACGATCGGTTCTGTTCCTACAAACAACGAAGCGCTTCTTGATCCACAAATCGTTAACGATCCATTTGTATCAGCTTTTGCAGCACAAGCAAAGAGCTCCCAGCCAATGCCTTCCATTCCTGAAATGGGTAACGTATGGAGCCCTGTAAATGCAGCACTTCCAGAAATTTGGGATAAGAATGTAGATCCAAAAGTAGCAATGGACAAAGCTGTTCAACAAATCAAAGATTTGAACAACAGTTCATCGCAATAAGGATCATAAATCACAGTCTTAATAGCATACAGTGAATCAAGCTGCCCGTCGCATGTTTAGCGGAGGGCAGCTTCTTATTTTCACTCGGAGAGGAGAACGGAAGCGAAATGCAGCGACATCGCACGAGGGCCGCAGTACTGTCGACGATTTTCATGGGATTGGGACAAATATATAACCGCCAATTCATCAAAGGAATCATGTTTTTAGTTGTAGAAGCCGCCGCTGTTTTTTATTTTATTGAGAATCTTGCTACTGCATTATGGGGTATTGTCACACTTGGAGAAAACCCTAGCCGTTTGGTAAAAGTAAAAGGCATCGCTAAGATGGTAGCTGGGGATCACTCGATATATATTTTGATTCAAAGCTTGATCACCATTCTAATGCTTATCATCATAATCCTCGCTTGGTATTTGAACATTAAAGATGCTTATAGGACTGGAGAGAAACGCGATAACGGTCTTCAGGCAAACACCTTTAAACAAAGTGTTCGCTATATACTGGATTACAAGTTCGCTCAGACGTTCTTGGTCTTGCCGGGTATTGGTGTTCTATTCTTTACGATCATGCCAATCATCTTTATGATCCTGCTAGCGTTTACGAACTATTCCGCACCTGATCATCTTCCACCCGCTAAATTGGTTGACTGGGTAGGATTTCAGACCTTCCGTAATTTATTGGTTCTCAAAACATGGAGTCACACTTTTTATGGCGTATTAACATGGACGATTATATGGGCAGTTCTTTCAACGATTACTACATATTTCGGAGGACTATTGGTAGCCTTACTGGTGAGCCAAAAGGGTATTCGTTTCAAAGGAATGTGGAGAGTTATTCTGATTGTGCCTTACGCAGTACCACAGCTAATCTCTTTGCTGCTCATGCGCAATTTATTTAATGGTCAATTCGGTCCTATCAACCAATACCTCGGGTATTTTGGAATGGGCGGATTACCATGGCTAACAGATCCATTTTGGGCTAAGGTTACCGTAATTATCGTTAACATGTGGGTTGGTATTCCAGTCTCGATGTTACTTATAATGGGCGTGCTNNCTGAGGTGGATGGAGCATCAGGTTATCAGAAGTTCCGTATTGTTACGTTACCGATGGTATTGTTCTCCACAGCACCTACCTTAATTACGCAGTTTGCAGGTAACATTAACAACTTTAATGCGATCTTCCTATTAACAGGTGGTAGTCCTGTAAATGGTGATTATCAATATGCCGGTTCCACGGACTTGCTAGTAACCTGGCTATACAAATTAACACTTGATCAGAATAAAAACAACATGGCTTCAGCAATAGGAATTATTATCTTTATCATTGTTGCTTCATTCTCCCTGTACAATTACCGCCGGATNNGAGCGGACGAAATCATTCAAAGAGGAGGATATGATCCAATGAGCAGAAAGGTCGCGAACTTTATTCGCTTAAGTGGTAGTTACATCATCTTGATTGGTTTGTCGATAGCGGCACTCTATCCGGCCCTCTGGATTTTATTTGCTTCTTTCCGGCCTGGTAAATCACTGTACAGTAAAACGTTTATCCCTGAACAATTCACCTTCGATCACTACAGAGAATTGTTCACATCGCCGAGTTATATGTTTGGAACTTGGTATGCTAATACACTGAAAATAGCCATCTTCTCCATGCTTATCGGTGTAGTTCTTACCTTGTTAACCAGTTATGCTGTATCCAGATTCCGGTTTAAAGCGCGTAAAACAGCGTTATCCACCGTTCTGATCCTTGGTATGTTCCCTGGTTTTATGAGTATGATTGCCATTTATATGCTCCTTAAAGAGTTTAATTTGCTGGATACACATATTGCCTTGATTATCGTTTATGCAGCTGGGGCGCCACTGGGGGGAACCTTTATCGCCAAAGGCTTCCTCGACACGATTCCTCGTTCTTTGGATGAGGCGGCTCGAATAGACGGGGCAAGCAATTTCGGGATATTTATGCGAGTTATTCTTCCATTGTCACGCCCTATGATCACTTACATGGCACTGACTCAGTTTGTCGGTCCTTGGGTGGATTTCATTTTTGCCAGACTTATTTTGCGGACGAAGGAGAACTGGACCGTCGCAGTCGGAATGTGGGATATGGTTAACACGAACCAAAACACTAACTTTACCTTGTTCTCTGCCGGTGCTGTTCTGATCTCTATCCCGATTTTGATTTTGTTTGTATTCTTGCAACGTCTGCTTGTTGATGGATTGACTGCAGGAGCTAGTAAAGGGTAAACAAATTCGCTTCATACTATAGAATGAACAGGGTACAGCCTTTGTACAGAAATGGAAGGCTGTACCCTTATTCCATCATAGGGGGTGAACTTAATGAAAAAGCTATGGACTCTACAATTTAGATCAGTTGGAATGAAATTGTTCGTTATTCTATTCAGCTCCATAGTGCTCTTATCCTCTGTACTAGGATTGACTTCATATTATGCTGCCAAAGATATCATTACTGATGAGGTTGCCGCGGCCTTCTCACAGTCTGTAGTTCAAGCAGCGGACAAGCTGGATTTTGTTCTAACAGAATATGAGGCGCTTTCAAGACAATTTGCACTCGACTCCGCATTAAAAGGTGATTTGGAAAAAATAAATAGTGGTGAACTTACAACGGTAGCCAAAGTTGCCACAGAAGATCGGATTCGTAGAAAGCTAGACTTAGTAAAAGGATCAGATGAGCGGATGTATGGCGTCAGACTGGTATCTAAGAGCTTGGAAGAAACAGAATCGTATAAATCTGCAGGCATTAGTGGCCTTCGTAGTGATGAAGGCATTAATGAAAGACTGAAACAAATTGCAGATGCTAAAGGAGAGCCAGTGTGGTTTCCGGTTCGTGAGAAGGGCTTCTTTGATGCTTATACTGAACCGTCTTTAACTATGGGGAGATTGCTTCGCAATCTAGTGCATCCTGAAGCGGAGTACTACATGCTGATCGAAGTTAAAGGGAAGGCCATGACTGAAATGTTGTCTAATCTTCAGATTGGAATTACCGGTGAGATTCAAATTTTGAACACAGATGGTAACATTGTTTATGGTGCAGATAATGCTAAACTGGGTCAACCCTCTTACATAAAAGTAAAAGAAGAACAAGATGTAGAAAAGAATCATTCATTTACAGCAGCCGATGAGAACGGAAGTCCTCAGCTTGTCGTTTATCAACCTTTAACGACTGCAAAGTGGACGCTCATGGGATATGCACCAGTCAGTGATTTTACGAAGTCGGCGGACAAGCTTCTATATATCACGTTCTCTGTGGTGCTGGCAGCTGCTGTGATAGCCCTATTAATTGGTTATATACTTGTTCGATTGGTTGGGCGTCCTCTGGGTATGCTAGCAACCTTAATGGAAGAAGGCGAGCGAGGAAACCTTCGTGTACGAACGAATTTTAAGGGTAAGGATGAGATTGGCCGGCTTGGGCACAGCTTTAACAAAATGATGGAGCAAATTTCTCTGCTTGCAAGCCAGAGTGAGATGTCAGCGGATGAAGTGTTTGGTACTTCTGAACAATTAGTCAAAGCATCAGGTACAACCTCACTTCATGCCAGAGAGGTTGCTTCCGCTACGGGTGAGATTGCACTTGGAGCAGCCAGCCTCGCTGTCGAAGCAGAAAGTAGCCATCATAATGTCGAAATCATTGGCAGCAAGATGAGTGAAGTGACTGAACTAAATACAGTAATGGACGCTTCGGCGGAGCGAGTTATTGAGGTTAGTGATCAGGGTACAGAGCTGATGAAACTGCTAGTAGAGCAGAGTGAATCTACGGTGGAGATGTTCAATCGAATACAAGAAAACTCCAATAAGCTTAGAGAGAGTACTCATTTAATTCGCAGTATTCTTAGTCCTATGATTGCCGTAAATAAGCAGACCAATATTTTGGCTCTAAATGCTACCATAGAAGCGGTAAGAGCCGGTGCGGCAGGCAGAGGCTTTATAGTGATTGCTGATGAAATCAGACAGCTCGCTAACCAATCGAATGAGTCGATTCAATCGGTCTCGAAGATTACGGAAGAGATTGGTCTGCACATTGAGAACACTGTTAAAGATATCAATGAGACCGCTCCAAAGTTCCGTGAACAGATTTCTTCCGTACGTGAGTCGTCGACGATCTTTGCAAGTGTCAAAGAGGAAATGGAACACTTCATGGGGCATATTAGTGAATCCTCTGCTTCTATCCATGAACTGATAGAGTTTCAGCGTCAATTAGGTGAATCCATGGCGAGTGTCAGTTCCATTGTGCAACAGACGACGGCTTCGACGGAGGAGGTAGCTTCTATGTCTTCACAGCAATTCACTGTAAGTGAGGAGCTTGTAGCCTTATCCCAAAAGTTAGAGAGCTTAGCAGCAGACCTTAAGCGCTCTATGGTTTCTTTTCAAGTATGAGAATTAAATCTTAATAGTAAAACAATAAAACGAGTAACTCTCCTGTGTATTGGAGTTTTGCTCGTTTTTTCTAACTTAATGACTTCAAGTAGCTCTTCTTGTCTTAGAAGTGGTTTGGGAGATACACTTGGATTAACATTTTAATAGAAGAAAGGAGTGATCGATTGACGAATTTACATCTAAGCCTTAGTGGGAGTCTTTTTCAGCAGTCATTAATTCAAGGGGATTATAGTCCTCATTTTTTTGCTTACTATTATAAACAGTGGAACAACTACAGTATGTCTTACCATCAGCATAATTCAACCGAAATCATGTATTTGATCTCAGGGAGCTGTGTCGTAGATGTACATCCAAGAACGGGTGAAGAAGAGAGATTTAGGTTAAAGCGGGGAGAATTGATCATACTCGATGCGAATGTTCCTCACAGACTGATCGTCGAGGATGGGTCGCCCTGTCGAATGTTGAATGTGGAGTTTGGATTTATGGAATACACAGGGGTTGCTCCATCTATCGGCAAGCTTGCCCTGCAAGAAAAGGCCCTTGCTGAATGGTTACAGGTTCCCTTTTCCAGTCTAGTCATGCCTGATCCCGAGGAAATCTATCATGTTCTAAAGGGACTTGTACTGGAGCTTGATCAAAGTGGCGGGAAAGGTGGAAGTATGGTCGACTTATTGTTCTGTGAGCTTCTGCTTCGATTATCTAGCTTGCGACAGGATCAGCTTCATACCAGCCAACAGCCTTCTCAGCTCTATGTGCGACGGAGTATCGAGTTCCTGCATCAGAATTATGATCAGAGTATTCAGGTTAAAGATATCGCTGCCGCGGTTAATCTGCATCCTGGATATCTACATCGTATTTTCAAGACACATACGGGCCGGACACTAAGTGATTATCTCAATATGCTGCGAATGGAAAAGGCGAAGATGCTGCTGGGGCAGAGCGATATTCCGATTGCTGAAATTGCCGATTATGTAGGAATTAGTAGCAGACAATACTTTCACCTCCTCTTCAAAAAATACACTGATTGTACGCCTGTAGAATATCGTAATTCCACTGAACGTCATTCCTGGAGCTATGAAGAGATGGATCTTCAATAGATAGGTTAGGATTGTTGACACCTTCATTCAAAAGAGGTCATGATATTGGTTACGCTTTCCTCAGCTCCATTGCTACAATGGACAGGAACAACCAATTCATTACTGGAGGATGATAAGGATGTCATTTAAAGTGTCTTTTGTAGGGGCAGGGAGCATTGGATTTACCCGTGGATTGTTGCGGGACTTACTAACCGTACCGGAATTTAAAAATATTGAAGTCTCATTTATGGATATTAATAGTCACAACTTGGAGATGGTTACCGAGCTGTGCCAACGTGATATTAAAGAGAACGGATTGAATATTCAAATCCATGCGACTACGGATCGGCGAGAAGCGCTGAAGGATGCCAAGTACGTATTTTGTACTATTCGTATGGGTGGATTGAAAGCATTTGCTACGGACGTGGATATTCCACTAAAATACGGAGTCGATCAGTGCGTAGGGGATACCCTTTGTGCAGGAGGCATCATGTATGGGCAACGCGGGATTGCGGAAATGCTAAATATTTGCCGTGATATTAGAGAGACTGCTTCGCCAGATGTACTCCTACTTAACTATTCGAACCCCATGGCTATGCTGACTTGGGCTTGCAACAAATATGGCGGTGTACGCACGATTGGGTTGTGTCATGGTGTGCAGCATGGGCATCAACAAATTGCTGATGTGTATGGATTGAAGAAATCGGAAGTCGATATCATCTGTGCGGGCATCAATCACCAGACCTGGTATATTTCGGCGAGTCATAAGGGGGAAGATTTGACCGAAGGTCTTCTAGAAGCCTTTGAGAGTCACCCGGAATTCAGTCGCACGGAAAAAGTTCGGATTGACATGCTACGACGCTTTGGATATTACAGTACAGAATCCAATGGACACCTTAGTGAATATGTGCCATGGTACCGTAAACGCAGCGATGAAATTATGGATTGGATCGATCTCGGAAGCTGGATTAATGGTGAGACTGGTGGATATTTACGTGTCTGCACCGAAGGGCGGAATTGGTTCGAAACGGATTTTCCAAATTGGATGAAGGACTCGGCAATGGAGTATACGGTGAGGAATCGCGGAGAAGAGCATGGATCTTTCATTATTGAAGGATTGGAAACAGGCAGAGTGTACAGAGGCCACTTTAACACTGTAAACAATGGCGTGATTTCTAATTTGCCAGATGATGCGATCATAGAAGCGCCGGGGTATGTGGATCGGAACGGAATCTCCATGCCGCTTGTAGGTGAATTGCCGCTTGGACCTGCAGCAGTGTGCAATGTCAGCATTTCGGTGCAACGTCTTGCTGTTGAAGCCGCAGTACATGGCGATGATAAGCTACTTCGTCAAGCCTTTATGATGGACCCGCTGGTAGGTGCAGTATGTAATCCGAAAGAAATCTGGCAGATGGTCGATGAGATGCTTGTGGCCGGGGAGCAATGGCTACCTCAATACAGCGAAGCCATTGCTAAAGCGAAGGAACGCTTGGCTACCGGAGATCTTATTTCGACAAATGCCAACAATGAAGGCGCGGCTCGCCTGAAGGTGAAGACGGTTGATGAGATGATGCAGGACCGGGACNNCAAGGATAGAGAGAAGGTTCACTAGATTGTGTTGTGATGCTTGGCGGTCAACAAAAAACAGCAAGTCTCGTTATCGGAGACTTGCTGTTTTTTATGAATTAACAGTGCCCTTTTGACTGAAGAAGGTCTTTAGCGCCTGGTACACTTCTTTTTTGTCTTTAATGACATAATGCATGAATTGTTCGTGCTTTAGATGACGATAAGCGGACATTAATGTGCTGCTGCGATTGTACTGATTCACTTCGCCGTAGCCAAACATATTGCTTCGTTTCAGTAATTCTCCGATTAGCTTCACACAACGTTCGTTGTCGGAGGTGAGGTTATCCCCGTCGGAGAAGTGAAACGGATAAATATTGTACTGCGCAGGTGGGTATCGGCTATCGATAATCTCAATCGCTTTTTGATAGGCTGAGGAACAGATGGTTCCCCCACTCTCACCACGAGTGAAGAAATCATGTTCGCTGACCTCTTTAGCCTCCGTATGGTGGGCGAGAAAGACAATCTCCACCTTTTCATACTGGCGGCGTAGAAAGCGGGTCATCCAGAAGAAGAAGCTGCGGGCGCAGTATTTTTCAAAAGAACCCATACTACCTGACGTATCCATCATCGCAATAATGACCGCATTGGAGTGAGGTGTTCTTATGTCGTCCCATGTTTTGTAGCGCAAATCATCAGGACTAATGCTGTGAATTCCAGGATTGCCTCTGCTAGCATTACGCCGAAGGTTCTCCAGCAGGGTACGCTTCTTATCGATGTTGGACATCATACCTTTTTTACGGATATCGTTGAAGATGATGGATTTAACCTCGATCTCTTCCTTATTCTTTGGCTTTAGATGCGGCAATTCCATATCTTGAAACAAGATGTCCTCCAGATCCTCCAGATTGACCTCTGCTTCCACGGTGTCTTGACCGGGTTGATCCCCTGCTTTTTCCCCTTTGCCAGGTTGTGCCGACTGTGAATCGCGCCCAAGTACATCGCCGACCTGACTTTCCCCGTCTCCCTGTCCTACATGCTTTTGTTTACGAAAGTTATAGATAATTCGATACTCATCCAGACTTCGGATCGGAACCTTCACAATCTGCTTACCGCCTGACAAAATAATATTTTCTTCGGTCACGAGATCCGGCAAATTATCCTTGATAGCTTCTCTGACCTTTTGCTGATGACGTTCCTGATCCTGATGGCCTTTACGATGAAGGGACCAGTCTTCTTTTGAGACTACAAAGGAAAAGGGACCAGATGATTGCGACAGGATGACCACCTCCCATGGAATATAAATGCTGACTGAAGGAACCTTAGGCAAAGAATATTTGGGGCCCCCGCAAAGTAGCTGAGTACGCATCGAAAGCAAAGCCTCACTTTGTGGGGATGTTTTGAGGTTGTAACTAAAGTATATTCATGGGGATGGGGGATATGTGATTTCTTATTCGCTGATCTCTTCCACGGTCAATATATAACTGTTCGACTGGCTATGTTCTAGTAAATCATCTTATAATGAGGACGCGCGCAGTTAATACCTGTTTTTAGCCTATGTTGCAAACCGGGTATAAATATGACATCTATAAATTTATAACATGGGTTGACATTATTGTATTAACCCCACTTCAGCCTGCATCCGGCGGATGCCTATTAAAGAATGGAAGTTATTAAAAATTAACGTATTATGAAACCTTAGCAGTGTTGATAACGTTTATAGGAGTAGGAGTAGGCTTGTGGAAAATGACTTTAAAAACAACCGCTAAACATAGAGGAGGCAGTCAACATGAAAAAACAACGTTCCTTACCCGCCATAGCTGCAATCGCAGCATTAACACTAGCCTTAACCGCTTGCGGTGCTACTACTAATAATTCTGCACAGCCATCTGCACAGCCATCTGCAGAACCAACTGCAACAGCTTCTCCAGTACCATAAGAGGAGAGCACAAGCACGCCCGTACCTACAGAAAGTACGAGTACAACTGCACCAACTGAGAATCCAAGCACTCCAGCACCAAAACCTACTGCAAATCCAGAAGCCAAAATTCTTAAAGGAACAGGCGTTTACGTCGGACAAATAGATAGTCATTCTGTTGAGATTGAGACCAAAGAAGGTCCTACGGCTTTTGAGATTACAGCTGGAATGGAGAGCATACTTGAAAAGTTGAATACGGATGATCCCGTAGTTTTTGAATATGTAGAAAAAGCAGTGGAAGGCGATGCTACAGTTAAACAGCGGGTACTTTCGAAGCTGTCTCTTGCAAAGTAAAGGAACTCTATCATTTATGAATAACAAAATGGCTGCCCCTGATTGATTTCAGGAGCAGCCATTTTGTCAATATAAGAATTTATAACGTCCCAGCATTAACTAAGAAAATAGTAATAAGCAACATAAAGAGTAGGATTATCACCCCGTTGATGATTGTGCCTATAACGCCGAACACCTTACGACGCTTCCGGATGGAAAGTCCAATAATACCGATGACAACACCAATCACATTAAGAGCTGAAAGAATGATAACAGACATTCCGAGAAGCATTATGGACTGCGATGATTCGGCTAGTAGATTAGAGTTCTCATTAACCATTGAAGAAGCCTTCATAATAATGAAGATAAAGAGGGCTGCATAGCCCATAATGGTCACGAGACTGATGATGAAAGAAGCAATACCAGGTCCAGAGTGTTGTAGGTCATGGTCTACTTTTTGATACGAAGACGGCGAATCAGCCCCTGGCTGACTCAGATTAGGTTGGGGATTTCCTACCTCTGTCGTAGGTATGTCAGATTTTGATAGAGAACTAAGATCCATAGGTTGCACTCCTTGAGAGATAAGAATGAAATGTTGTTAATATCCACTTTTTCATATTGATGCTAAAAAAGCAACC
Organism: Paenibacillus sp. UBA6285; assembly: GCA_002438345.1. Taxonomy (GTDB): domain Bacteria; phylum Bacillota; class Bacilli; order Paenibacillales; family Paenibacillaceae; genus Paenibacillus_AQ. The sequence goes on along the minus strand of DJUJ01000065.1, from coordinate 37,471 downwards.
CCTGATTGTGGCTAATTAGTAAATGACGGCTGGAAAAAGGAACCGTTAATCGTTTATGATAGAAGAAGTCTAAAACTAAGGAGTTGTAAACGTATGCAACGGAAACTTATGGCCTGGGGGGCTTTGCTAGCTATGCTGGCAGTAGGAGTAGGCGCTTTCGGCGCTCATTTATTAAAACCTGTTATCAGTGAAGAATATATGAAGGTATATGAGACCGGTGTACAGTATCACTTGGTGCATGCGCTAGGTGTAATTCTGATAGCACTGGCTGTAGGTCAATGGGGAGAAAGTGCTCGGTTACGCTGGGCGGGGCGGTTGTTAATAGCAGGCACTATTTTGTTCTCAGGCAGCTTGTATGTACTTAGTATCTCCGGGATTAAAGTGCTGGGAGCGATTACACCTATTGGTGGAGTCTGCTTCATAGCTGGTTGGCTATGTTTGGCTCTGGAAGCTTTCTCTCGCAGCAAAGAGGTATCCTAGGCAACCAAATTGCACTAGGAAGATAAATAAGCATCCGTTCCTTATAGGGGCGGATGCTTATTTATCTGTAACGTATACGTTTACAGAAATTCGTCGATTTCATTTAGATTAAAGCTGTAGACCTGCTTCTCATCCACATGGTAGACACTGATAGAGTTGGCCTCTTCATCAAAATTTAAAATACGACAGGGCATAGACACTTGCTTTCCATACCGATTCGCTCGTAAACGTACTAATTGATTATTCTGAATATACTGACGAATCTTCCCGTATGCATCAGCTGGCGTTTCAATAACAGTCTGCTGCGCAGGCACTTCTATCTGTTTATTTATCGGTTCATCGAGCTGCTTCTTAGTGAATTTAGGTGGCAGCTTTAAAGAAGTGGGAGGAGTAGAACTTTGATTCAAGGCTAGTTTAGCGGAACGAAGCAAACTGTCAATGGTTCTCCCCAATTCGAGACCGGAGTTAATGTTGAAATCTGTGATTTTGTCATTATTGTTCAACATTTCAAGCAGATATTGTAATGCAAGCGGGTTGGTCTGGGCATTAATCAGGATGTCGACGTTAAATAAATAATTGCCGTCTGTGTGTTGTAGTTTTTTGTCCATAAATCCCCCAGCTTATTCGATTAGAACATTCATTTACTAATATAAGAACGTATATAAACTATAACATTAAACAAGTAATAATCATATAGCAGTGACTGGAGAAATCGGGACCATTGTCACTGTATTTTATAGGAAATATAGGACTACCGTCAGCACAACAACAAGGATATTCGCATACATATACAACGTGGATGGTGAAAAAAGGAGGTGCTGCTATTGNNTGGTTACCATGGAGCCTATTACGGTAGGTGAACATACGCTGATCGGGGTAGAGGTTAAGCTCCCGAAAACAACGCTGCTCTCAATCAGCACAAGCCGAGGTTATATTATGTGCGGTGCACTGGATGTTGGCCTGCTCAATGAGAAGCTCAGTGATCGGCATATTATCGCGGCCCGGGCGGTTGGTGTACGTACATTGTCACAGCTGCTTGCTGCCCCATTGGAGTCTGTAACGATAGAAGCGGAGAGTCTAGGTATCGTACCAGGTATGACTGGTGCAGAAGCGTTACTTCTAATGATCTGACCGAAAAACGCCACAAATTCCAAAACACAAGAGGCCCTAGGCCTCTTGTGTTTTTTGCATGTATTTGGAGAGCGTCTCTATTGATAATAATTCAAACAAAAGGTTCTCCTTGTTTCGTCTTACATGCTAAAGGGTAAATTAAGAATAGACAAGTTACTGCCGGACGAAGGAGCACGTAGACCGGTAAATATAATGGATAAGGTAGGGATCATCTCATGGCTAAAGCATCTAATAAAGTAAATACAGCTTCACTGGAACAAATTATGAATCGTCAGGTTGCTAACTTGAATGTGCTGTACGTTAAAATTCATAATTTCCATTGGTACGTAAAAGGAGAACAATTTTTCTCTCTTCACGTGAAATTTGAGGATTTATATAATGAAGTTACTCTCCAAATGGATGAAGTTGCAGAACGACTGCTAAGTATCAAAGGAAGCCCTGCTGCGACGATGAAAGAATATCTGGATTTGGCTACGATTCAAGAAGCAACTGGTAAAGAGGATACACGGGGAATGGTTCAATCTCTGATTGAAGACTTCGCTACCATTTCTGAAGAGTTAACAGAAGGTCTTGAGCTTGCCGAAGAAATTAAGGATCAGCCAACATCTGACATGTTTATCAAAATTCGTAGTGATCTTGAGAAACATCAATGGATGCTGCGTTCCTACCTTAGCTAAACAATTAAGCATACTAAATAAGGCTTCCTGCGGGAGGTCTTATTTTTTGCGTTAAGCATGTCTTAAATTTATAAATTAAAAGGCAAATCTAAAAATAGCGAAATTATGCGGTAGATCATAGGAAAATTAAAAAGAGATATTTGTAAAAAAACAGGCTTTGTTATAAAATTATTGAGAATCATTGATAATCACTGTGATTCAATTTATAATAATTATAATGTGATATAGAATCTAATTGTGCTGGGAATCAGGATCTTCCTGTTTCAATACAACTTTTGATTTCGCAAATCGATCAATGGAGGGAATAATATTATGGCAGCAGATTTTGTCATTGAGGGACTTAAAGCGACAATTGAGGGAAAAGAAATTTTGAAGGGGATTAACCTTCAAATGAAAGGTGGCGAAATTCACGCCATCATGGGACCAAACGGTACTGGTAAAAGTACTTTGGCTTCAGCTCTAATGGGTCATCCGAAATACGAAGTAACAGAAGGAACAGCGACCCTTGAAGGTGAAGATCTTCTGGAGATGGCTGTTGATGAACGCGCACGCGCGGGTCTCTTCCTTGCAATGCAATATCCAAGTGAAATTTCCGGAGTAACGAACTCCGATTTCTTACGTAGTGCCATTAATTCTCGTCGTGAAGAAGGAAGCGAAATCTCATTGATTCGTTTTATTCGTCAAATGGAAGCGAAGATGAAGGAACTGGATATGAATCCTGAGTTTCTACACCGTTACCTGAACGAAGGCTTCTCCGGTGGTGAGAAGAAACGTAACGAAATTCTACAAATGATGATGCTAGATCCAAAAATCGTGATTCTGGACGAAATTGACTCTGGTCTTGATATTGATGCTTTGAAAATTGTAGCCGAAGGCGTAAACTCCATGCGGAGTGAAGATCGCGGCTTCCTAGTTATTACTCACTATCAACGCCTCTTGAACTACATCAAACCTGATTTTGTACATGTTATGATGCAGGGCAGAATTGTGAAATCCGGTGGTCCTGAACTTGCTCAGCGTCTGGAAGCTGAAGGTTATGAATGGATCAAAGAAGAACTTGGAATTGAAGACGAAACTGTAGGGCAAGAAGCGTAAGAAACGCCAGGAAGGAGGAGAACACTTATGACGACACAGACCATTCTTCCGGTGGATGCCGAGCGCTTGAGCGAATTATCGCATAGTAGCGGCGAACCGGGTTGGCTGAAAGAAAGCCGCTTGAAAGCACTTGAACTGGCAGCTACTCTGACACTGCCTAAATTAGAGAAGACACGGATTGATCGTTGGAATGTGAACAATTACGGTAGNNAGCTACAAAGCAAGCGAACCCATTGCTTCACTGAATGATGCACCTGCTTCCATTTCCTCCTTGATCAAGGATCAGGAAGAAGGCAGTCTGATTATTCAGCGTAACTCTGGTGCAGTATATACACGACTCGCTCCTGAACTTGCAGAACAGGGTGTTATTTTTATTGATCTGCAAACGGCTGTTAAAGAGCACGGAGATTTGGTACAACGTTACTTGCATAAGGCAATTCAGCCTGACGAGCATTCTATCGCTGCGCTTCATGCAGCATTATGGAACGGCGGAGTATTCCTCTAAGTTCCTAAGAATGTAGTGGTTGAAACTCCACTTCAGGCCGTGCTGTTAACAGATGATGCGGAAGCTTCATTTGTTCCTCACATTCTGATCGTTGCTGATACTAACAGTTCCCTGACTTACGTAGACAACTACGTGTCGGATAAAGCTGAAGCTGGACTGCACAATGGTGCGGTAGAGGTATTCGTAGGTGCCGGCGCTAAAGTACGTTATGCAACAGTGCATCAGCTAGGCGTGGATACAACTGATGTGACTTACCGCCGTGCTGTTGTTGAGAATGACGGAACCATCGAATGGATCGTTGGTGAGATGAACTACGGAGATACAGCAAGTGATACCAAGTCTGTGCTCAAAGGCAATGGCTCTAGCTCGGATGCTAAAGTAATTGCAGTAGGTACGGGATCACAGAAACTGAATTACACTACCCAAGCTCAGCATTTCGGCAAAAACACACCAAGTGACATGATCACTCGTGCAGTTATGCGTGATTCGGCTACTTCTATCATCAATGGAATTACGAAAATCGAGAAAGGTGCTACTAGAGCTGATGGCCAGCAAACAGAGAAAGTACTGATGCTAAGTCCAAAAGCCCGTGGTGACGCCAATCCGATTCTGCTTATTGATGAAGATGATGTTACAGCAGGCCATGCCGCTTCCGTAGGACAGGTCAATCACGAGCAAGTCTTTTACCTGATGTCCCGCGGAATTACACGGCATGATGCAGAAACTCTAATCATCTATGGCTTCTTGGCTCCTGTTGTGTCGCAAATTCCACTAGAGGGACTGCGCAATCAGCTCCAATCTCTTGTGGAAAGGAAGTTAGGTCAATGATTAGCAACGCCATCCGGGAGCAATTTCCCATACTGAACCAGAATGTGAACGGACATCCACTGGTCTATCTGGACAGTGCTGCAACTTCACAGAAGCCTCGCCAAGTGATTGAGGCGGTCAAGTCGTATTATGAGTGGGATAACGCCAACGTACACCGTGGCGTCCATACTCTAGGTAGCCGTGCAACAGATGCCTACGAGGGAGCCCGGGAGAAGCTAGCTAAGTTCATTAACGCTCGCAGCACTAAAGAAATTATCTTTACGCGCGGCACAACCACTGCACTAAATCTTGTCGCCTCTTCTTATGGGCCATCTGCAGTGGGGGAAGGCGACGAAATCGTCATCACCCTGATGGAGCATCATAGTAATTTGATCCCTTGGCAGCAGCTAGCTAAGAAGACAGGCGCTACTTTAAAATATATACCGTTGCAACCTGACGGAACGATTACATTGGAGGATGCTGAAAAGACGATTACGGATAAAACCAAGATCGTTGCTATCGCTTATGTATCCAATGTTATGGGAGTAACTCATCCGATTAAAGAGCTTGCGGCTATTGCTCATCGTCATGGTGCGGTAATCGTCGTAGACGGTGCACAGAGCACACCTCATATGAAGGTCGATATGCAAGATCTGGATTGTGATTTTTATGCACTTTCTGGTCATAAAATGCTCGCACCGACTGGAATTGGGGCCTTGTACGGCAAGAGAGCACTCCTCGAATCCATGGAGCCTGTTGAGTTCGGTGGCGAAATGATCGATGATGTGGGCCTATATGAATCCACATGGAAAGAACTGCCTTGGAAGTTCGAGGGCGGTACGCCGATCATTGCTGGTGCTGTTGGATTAGGTGCAGCCGTAGATTTCTTACAGGAAATCGGCATGGATGAGATTCACAGCCATGAGAAGAAGCTTGCAGCATACGCAGNNATGGTCCCAAGAGTCGTGAAGTTGGCGTTGTCACCTTTAATCTAGGTGACGTTCACCCGCATGATGTCGCTACAGTACTAGATGCGGAGGGCATTGCCATCCGTGCTGGTCATCACTGCTGTCAGCCGCTGATGCGCTGGCTGGAAGCTAGCTCTACAGCACGTGCGAGCTTTTACCTGTATAACACCGAGCAGGATGTAGATCGACTGGTGGATGCTTTAATCAAGACAAAGGAGTACTTCGGCTATGAACTTGGATGACTTGTACAGACGCGTAATTATGGATCATTATAAAAGTCCTCGGAATCGTGGTTCATTTGAAGATGATGCTCTGAAAATTGAACTGAATAACCCGACTTGTGGTGACCGTATTACACTTCAGCTTAAGGTAGAAGATGGAATCGTGAAAGATGCCCGTTATAACGGTGAGGGTTGTTCNNGCGATCAAAGGACAAACGGTTGAACGTGCGCTTGAACTGGCTGATAACTTCTCTTTGTTGATGAAGGGTGAAGCCGTGGATTTTGGAGACTATGAAGACATTGAAGCCCTTTCGGGTGTGAATAAATTCCCTGCGCGGATCAAATGCGCAACACTGGCTTGGAATGCGCTTCGTAAAGGAATTGACGAAGAAGAGCAACATAAATAACAGTAGAACAAGGAGGCTGACACCATGGCTAAGAAAGCGCCTGATATGGAAGAATACCAGTACGGGTTCCGTGATGAGCATAAGTCGATATTCCAGTCTGGTAAAGGTTTGACGGCCGAAATTGTTAAAGAAATTTCAGCAATCAAAAATGAACCACAGTGGATGCTTGACTTCCGCTTGAAATCCTTGGAACAGTTCCGTAAGATGCCGATGCCTACATGGGGCGGCAATATGGACGATCTGGACTTTGAGGATATTCAATATTATGTAAGACCTTCCGAGAAACAAGGGAAGACTTGGGAAGAAGTTCCTTCCGAAATCAAGGAAACCTTCGATAAGCTGGGTATTCCGGAAGCGGAACAGAAGTTCCTCGCCGGCGTTTCGGCACAATATGAATCTGAGGTTGTATACCACAGCATGCAGAAGAGCCTTGAAGATCAAGGGGTTATTTTTACAGATACCGATACTGCACTGCGTGAACACCCAGAGCTTCTTAAGAAATTTTTCGGGACGATCATCCCTCCAACTGATAATAAATTTGCAGCACTTAACAGTTCAGTTTGGTCAGGCGGAAGCTTCATCTATGTTCCTAAAGGTGTGAAATGTGAGGTTCCTTTGCAGGCTTACTTCCGTATTAACTCCGAGAACATGGGACAATTTGAGCGTACCTTGATCCTCGCTGACGAAGATAGCTTCGTGCATTATGTAGAAGGCTGTACTGCACCAATCTACAGCACAAACTCCCTGCATAGTGCGGTTGTTGAAATCTTGTGTATGAAGAACTCTCGCGTTCGTTATACCACGATCCAGAACTGGGCTCCAAACATCTACAACCTCGTTACTAAACGTGCGGTTGCAGAAGAAAATGCTACGATGGAATGGGTCGATGGCAACATCGGTTCCAAGCTGACCATGAAATACCCTGCTGTTGTACTTAAAGGCCGTGGTGCTAAAGGTTCAGTACTGTCTATCGCGGTAGCGGGTAAAGGTCAGCATCAGGATGCGGGTGCCAAGATGATCCATTTGGCTCCAGACACAACATCTACCATTGTATCGAAATCCATCAGTAAGCATGGCGGTAAAGTAACTTACCGTGGTCTAGCTTCCTTCGGCCGTCAGGCAGAAGGTGCGAAATCGAACATCAAATGCGATACGCTCATTTTGGATAACGAATCCACTTCGGATACCATTCCTTACAATGAAATCATGAACGATAACATCGTTCTTGAGCACGAAGCAACGGTGTCCAAAGTTTCTGAGGAGCAGCTGTTCTATCTGATGAGCCGCGGCCTAACAGAAGCTGAAGCGACTCAAATGATTGTCATGGGCTTTATCGAGCCGTTCACGAAAGAGCTGCCGATGGAATATGCGGTTGAAATGAACCGTTTGATCAAGTTTGAGATGGAAGGCAGTATCGGTTAACCTTGATGTATCAAGGGGTACCGACTTCACTCTAATAGGTAATAACAAATACGTATTCGCAGTGATCTTGAGGCTTTTATGCTCAAGTTACTCGGATACGTATTTTTATTTCTTGGTCTTCAGATAGAAGTCTATATTTAGCGTTTGAGGAGGGTTTGCAATGTCCATTTATTTAATCCGGCATGGTAAAGATGAAGAGGGTTTTCGTGGTGGCTGGAGTCAACGAGGGCTTATTCCGGAAGGGGTTGAACAATCCCAGCAGCTTGGGCGTTATTTTAAAGATCAGCAGAAGCTTTTTAATATACATAAAATAGTTAGCAGTGATTTAAGACGAGCATTAGAAACGGCGAAGGAGATCGCTCAAGAACTTGGGTTATCGATAGAGAGTAGTGAGAAGTGGAGAGAGACCAACAATGGCGTCTTAGCTGGCATGCCAAACGAAGAAGTAGAAAAGATTTATCCGGGGTTGTACTTCTCAAATTTGCGGATGGATGAATGTTATCCTAGCGGTGAAAGCCCTCGTGCATTTTTATTACGAATCAATGATACATTCGAACATTTATATGAAGATCAATGTACAAACAATCAAGGACGTGTTGTTTTTTTTATTTGGAAATCGGAGTGGACTTTTCTTTTGAAAGGATTAAATCCAAATTTTATGTAAAAAACCCTTATAAAGGTTTTCTTTGGAGGGGATATATCCATTAAGAATCATGCTGATTCTTAATTCAACAGCATTAACGAGGAAATGCGAGCATTTTAAGACAATGATAGTCTTTTATCTGGGGTACATGGGAGTTTCTTCCGAAATAACGGGAAAAACGCTCAATTATCCGCTTTGCCGCTTTAAATTAGGGATGATACACTGCTTAAAGTCACTAAAATTGTAAGCGCTAAAAAACAGCTTTACGAAGTAAAGCTAAGCCTATGNNAGCTTTAAGGAGGAGAGATATGGAAGTTCTCAGGCAACTGCGAGGCTATTACCGAGAGAAGCTACATTATTTGATTCTTTCGATTGTATGCTTGGCCGCCGCAACTGCAGTGGGGCTAATTACCCCCAATTTGTTAAGAAGGCTGATCGATGATGTAATTGTTCCACTCAAGTTTAAAGAGGTGCCCGTGTTGGCCCTCAGTGTGTTAGCAGTAGTAATCGTAAAAGCATGCCTACAATTTGCCCATGGTTTTTACGGAGGGCGGTTAGGTAATTTTCTAGCATACCGGCTACGTAACGCTTGTTATGAGAAATTGCAATTTCTATCTTTCCGTTATTATGATACCGCGAAAACAGGAGATCTGATGTCCCGGCTGACCGGAGATTTGGAAGCGATCCGAAACTTTATCGGTTTTGGTTTTGCTCAGCTGCTCAATGTGTTTTTTATGGTGCTATTTGGTTCTATTATGATGTTCACAATTAATTGGCAGCTAACACTGGTTACTTTGATTAGCATGCCATTTCTGGCTGCTGTAGCTTTAAGATTTGAGTCGAAGATTCATCCGGCCTTTCAAGAGATGCGCCTTGCGCTGAGTTCTCTGACAACGGCTGTACAGGAGAATATCACCGGTGTGCGTACTGTCAAATCGTTTGCTAGAGAGGCTCACGAAGTTGAGAAATTCTCACACCGTAATGAACGTTATAAGAACAATCAGATTTTTGCCGCAGAGCTTTGGAGTAAGTTTTTTCCTATCATGGAGCTTTTAGCATCGGTCAGTATAGCTATTCTGTTAGGCGTAGGTGGCACACTCGTCATTAACGAGAAAATGTCTCTAGGCGAATTGGTTGCCTTCTTCAGTTTGATTTGGTACATCATTGGACCGGTATGGGGCCTAGGCTTTCATATTAATAACTATACACAGTCCAAAGCTTCGGGAGAACGTGTACTTGAAGTGCTTAATCAAAGAATTGATGTGAAGGATAAAGAGAATGCCCGTGAACTAGTACCTTCCGAGGTTAAGGGGGATGTAGCCTTCAATCATGTCACCTTTGCGTATGGGAATAAATTGCCTGCGGTTACTGACATCCATTTTGAAGCTAAATCGGGTGAGATTATCGGATTTCTTGGAGGTACAGGTTCAGGTAAATCAACCATTACACAACTGATGATGCGCGCTTACGATGTAAATGAAGGCAGTATTACGCTGGATGGCATTGATATTAGAGAGTACAATGTACGCAGTCTGCGGTCACAGATTGCCACCGTATTTCAGGAAACGTTCCTGTTCTCCTCATCCATCCGCAATAACATTTCATATGGCTTGAAAAATGTAAGCATGGAGGAGATTATCCGTGCTGCACAGTTGGCAAAGGCGCATGAATTCATTATGGAGATGGCAGACGGTTATGACACTGTAGTAGGCGAACGCGGGATGGGTCTCTCGGGCGGACAAAAGCAGCGGATCGCTATCGCAAGAGCACTCCTTAAGAATCCACGTATCCTCATTCTCGATGACGCGACCAGCGCTGTCGATATGGAAACAGAGCATGAGATTCAGGCTGGTTTCCAAGAGGTTATGAATGGGCGTACAACACTTATTATCGCCCATCGGATATCCTCCTTGCGTCATGCGGATCAGATCATTGTCATGAACGAAGGTCGTGTTCAGCAGCGTGGCACCCATCAGGAGCTAATTGAAGTTCCGGGTCCCTACCAAGATGTGTACCGGATACAATATGCTGACTTTCTAACAAGAGCTACCGGAAGAGGGGAGGAGTGAGGCATATGAAACTTGAAGCCAAACGGAACACCGCTACGGGAGCGAAGAGTAAAGCAGCCGAGCAGCAGACACTTGATGAACGCTTTGTATACAAAGATGATGATATTATCGATAAAGCGTTTGACTGGAAGCAGTTCACCAGACTATTCAGCTATATGAAGCCTTACGCCAAACAGATGCTTCCACTGGTTTCTATCATGATGATTCTGGGAACCATTACGAAGTTGACCGTTCCATTCTTGACAAGTTTAGCTATTGACCGTGCCATTGCGCCTAAGGTTGGGAATCCCAGCTTAACACTTCTTTATTCGCTTACGGCTGGCGTGATTGTCTTATACCTCATTCAATGGATTGCAGGTGTGTACCGGATTAAGTATACGAACATCATTGGACAAAGAGTGATTTATGATTTGCGTTCTGATTTGTTCAAGCATATTCAGAAGCTCTCATTTAACTTCTTCGATAAACGTCCAGCAGGTTCGGTATTAGTACGTGTGACGAATGATATTAACTCGCTACAGGATTTGTTCACGAACGGGGTAGTCAATCTAATGATTGACTGCGTGCAGCTTTTGGGGATTACCATTATTCTGCTATTGATCAACTGGAAACTTGGTCTTGCAGTAATGGTTACGGTTCCGATCATGTTCTTCATTTCTACTAAGCTGCGCCAGAAGATTCGGATCGCTTGGCAGGATGTGCGGATGAAGAACTCCAGAATTAATTCTCACTTGAATGAATCGATTCAGGGGATCAGAGTCACACAGGCTTATACACAAGAACGTGAAAATATGAATTATTTCGATGTTATGAATACAGATAGCAAAAAATCCTGGAATAAAGCTTCAGCGATGAACCAAGCTTTCGGGCCGATGATCGAGATCACTGGCGGTTTTGGAACGATGATCCTCTTTTGGTTAGGGGCTTATCTGATCCAATCTGGTGAGCTCACAGTCGGTTTGCTGGTAGCTTTCAGCTCTTATGTCAGCAACTTCTGGGACCCGATTAACCGTCTGGGTCAGATGTATAACCAACTGCTTGTAGCGATGGCTTCCTCGGAACGGATCTTTGAATATTTGGATGAGCAGCCTGCAGTTCAAGATAATCCTGGAGCTAAGCCACTAGGAACTATTCGTGGAGATATTAACTTTAATAAGGTCGTCTTTGAATATGAAAAAGGTCGGGCTGCTTTAAAGGGCATTGATCTGGATGTAAAAGCTGGGCAATCGATAGCGCTTGTGGGTCATACAGGTTCAGGGAAAAGTACGATTATTAACCTGATTGGTCGGTTCTATGATATTAAGAGCGGACGAATTACGATTGACGGTGAAGATATCCGTGAGGTTACATTAGATAGTCTAAGAAGACAGATCGGAATCGTGCTGCAAGATACCTTCATTTTCTCAGGAACGATTCGCGATAATATCCGGTTTGGTCGACTGGATGCTACTGATGAAGAAGTGGAAAATGCCGCGAAAGCAGTCGACGCCCATGACTTCATTAAGAAGCTTCCTGGGGGGTATGAGACAGAGGTAGAAGAGCGCGGTAGCGCCTTGTCCATGGGACAGCGTCAGCTTCTCTCCTTTGCCCGTGCGCTATTAGCGAATCCACGGATTCTGATCCTTGATGAAGCTACGGCCAGTATAGATACAGAGACGGAGCTTAAGATTCAGGAGGCACTCAAAATCTTACTTCAAGGCCGGACCTCCTTTATCGTTGCCCATAGACTATCTACCATCCGCCATGCGGATAAAATAGTCGTTCTGGACCACGGTGAGATCAAAGAAGAAGGAACTCATCGTGAACTGACATCACGTGAGGGTGTGTATAACGGTTTGATAGAAGCGCAATTCCGCTTCTTATAGCTCAGAACAACAGCCCATTCTCCTTGCGAAAGCAAGTGCGAAGAATGGGCTGTTTTATATCGTACGTTCAATTACTTTGGGCGTTTGGGCAACCTACCCGTTACACGCAGCTCAAACAATTGGGCACAGATATCTTGATGCCACTGAGTATCAGTTGTTTGTTCCGCTAACAGTATTTCATTCTGTAGTCGAGCCATCTCCCAACAGTAATTGGCGTTCACTTGAAGGCATTGCTGTTGTTCCGTTTCTTCGGAGGCTGTAAGCTGGCGTAGACGGCTTAGGGTGAACAGCTCGGCAAGACGTTCATGGACTGGAAGCATACTTTTTACCTCCTAGAAATATTTAAGCCACATATTAGTCTCGCCAATAGAATTGTAAATCAAACATTAAGTGATTGATGAAAGGAGAGTTACAGATGACTAGGGTTTGCGATTCATGGAGAAGAGCTGCAGATTTACAATTCAGCTCCTTTAACATGAATTCTGCTGCATAAAATGCAACGGAATATGCATAAAAAATCCCCCGATAGAAAATCCGGGGGATCATGGAATACGAAAGATAGCTTTGAGGCCTCGATCGGAGTTCCTTCTATCCACAACTTCACAAGTTTCCACCAAACATCCGTGTGTCCAGAGGGTGGAACCCTTGGGCCCTCCCTTGGAAGGGAGGGTTTGGGAGGGATCGAAACGCCTTAGTCCATGTAAATCTCAACAATCGCTACGTTACGCTCACGGGATAAATCAACAAACATTCCATCAATCTTTACCAGTGGACGGAAAATATCAACCGGATTGTTCATGATAATCACGCCTGTATCATCTGTACTCAGCATTACACGCTTGCCAATGAAGTTGGGCATTAAATGCTGGATAAAGGCCTGAACAGTTCTAGCGTTCAGCTTACCGAAACTGAGATTGTTTATTTCGCGCAGGACGGAAATAAGCTCTTGCTTTGACTGATAGGCACGTTTAGAAGTCATCGCACTATAAATGTCAGCTACAGCTGCAATTTGTGCATAAGGATGAATATCGGTTTTGGTTAGGCCGCTGGGATAGCCAGAGCCGTCCTCGCGTTCATGATGCTGAAGGGCGGTCAAAGCTGTGTAAGAATCGTCCATCGAATTGCGGATAATTTCGTAGCCGTACTTAGTATGTAGTTTAATTTCCTCGAACTCATCTGGAGTTAGCTTCCCTGGTTTATTCAAGAGAGAGGGTGAAATTCGGCATTTTCCAATATCAATCAAATATCCTGCACGACCAATTTCATAGCACTCTTGTTTGGAATAACCAAGCCATATCGCAATATAATAAGAGAGCATTCCTACCTGTAGTGAGTGATTGTAGGTATAATTATCTTCGCGATCCAACAAAAGCAGGAGGGATACTACATCTTTATGCTTGTCCAAAGTTTGAAGCGAAGGCTGAAGAATGTCGTTTACCACAGATTGGTTGAAGCTTCCTTTTAATAGTGCTTCCATATATAGAGACTCGAAGCCGTCAATCATGGTATCGAAACTAGTGGTCACCGTCTGAATAATTGAAGGTCTGCTGAGGGGTGATGCTTCTTCCTCTAACGTCTCGATATCAACATAATCAACTCCAAGCTGCATCAGCTTGGCGATATCATTTATTTGGAGCAGCGATCCTTTTGGTAATACATGTAGACCCCTAGAACTATACGCGTCCGCGTTGAGGTGATTACCAGGTTTTAGATCTGAGACGTGTACTCTCAATGCTATTGCCACCTTTTATCCGATTTTATCCAGAATATCAACAAAGTACAGATTTTTCAATCAAAAAGGAGAAAAGATTAATTGTGGATTGAATTGGTAGCCTTCTGACCAGAGCCTACCCAATGCTGGCCCGATTCATTAATGTCTTTTTTCCAAACGGGAACCGTCTGTTTCAATCGTTCAATGGCAAAGCGACTGGCTTCGTAGCAGGTATCGCGATGAGGGGTGGAGATTGCAATGATAACACTTGCTTCCTTTAGACTTACAAGCCCAATGCGGTGTGATATTGCGCAGTTTGCATTCCAGCGGTTCTTAACCTCTTTGCCAATCTCCTCCAGCTTACTTAAGGCCATAGGGATATAGGCTTCATAGTGTAGTGCAGTTGTACGTTGTTCACTGGTCATTTCGCGCGTAGTGCCGATAAATAATAAGGATGCTCCGTGATTGACGTCGAGGACGGCATCTAGAAGCTTCTCCGCATTTAAAGGCTGGTCCGTTATGCTATAGAGACCATCAGGAGTACTTTCATATAAAGAACCATTCTCTCCTCCGGAAACTGGAGGAATAAGTGCAACTTCGGAAGACTCGGTGATGATAGAATCATCAGGAGCATATTCGCGGTCAATGGCAATCAAAGAAGCTCCAATTTGGGATGCTGCATCCGGATAAGAGGCGGACAGAAGTTCCTTCAGCTTTCCAGCTGTTAAGGGAATCACAGTCGCGTGGAAGGTCAGAGAAGAAGAGCCGATTGTCTCAGCCAGACCCGCGAACAGTCGGATAGTAATATGCATTTTTATTCTCCTCTGATGTATGTTCTAATGTCTTCAATATACCATAATGAGTCTGAAAATGTTATGCTAGGCTCTATAAGATCACGTGCCGGCTGCTTCATTAAAGAGCAGCTCTACGGGTAGGAGGAATGTTGCTTATGGGGCACGTGCCGCAAAGACTGACCATACTTCATACCAATGATATACATAGCCATTTTGAGATGGTGAGTTCGGTGGCAGCGGAAATCGCCGTACAGAGGGCTGCAGCGGGAGAAGAGCCTGTACTGCTACTGGATATTGGTGATCATATGGATCGTGCAGCTGTCGAGACAGAAGGAACTATGGGTCAGGCTAACATCGACGTACTAAACTTAACAGGATATGATGCTGTAACCATTGGCAATAATGAGGGACTTACGTTCTCACAGGAGATGTTGTCATCTATTTTTTCTGGGTTACAATGTCCGGTAGTATGCTGTAATTTTGTGGAGTCTTCGACAGGAGAGCCACCAAGTTGGATGAAGCGTCATGCTATATTGGAGAAGGATGGAATTAGAATAGGAGTGACAGGGGCGACAGCGGCATTTACTTCATTCTATTCCTTGTTGGGCTGGGATGCCCTAGATCCTGAGACATCGCTACGGGAACAATGCCTACTTCTGGCGCCACAGGTGGATATTCTAATCATTGCATCTCATCTCGGACTTCCTACGGATAAAATTCTGGCAGAGCGGTTAGAGGGCGTTCATGCCATTCTTGGTGGGCATACGCACCATCTGTTAGAAGAGCCTATTATGATTAATGGTACTGCCATATGTGGTGCTGGGAAATTCGGTCGATATCTCGGGCACCTTCAATTTGAGCGACTAGATCCTCAGTCTGATTTCAGCTTAGTGACGGGTGAATGTATTCCTATTGACCCCCTTCTGAAGGAGGATGTTATAGGTCCTGCAGTCGCTATTCATTTGAAGCATGGCCAAGAATCTCTTCAGACGATCGTTGCGATTACTGACCGTGAGCTTCCTTTGAACTTGCGGGGAGAGTCCCCCTTTGGCAATCTTCTGGCACAAGCAGTACGTAGATTTACGGGTACTAGTTTGTCGTTAGTTAACACGGGTCAGCTGCTGGGTCCATTGCCGGAAGGCGAGGTTACAACAGGGATGCTGCACGCACTATGTCCTTCCCCCATCAATACTTGCATAACCAAGCTGAAGGGTATAGATATTCGTACAGCTTTGGAACAGAGCCTAACAGAGGAGTTTTATAATAAGGTAATTTACGGGTACGGTTTCCGAGGGAATCATCTGGGCAGTATGGCAGTAGATGGATTAAAAATCTTGTACGATCCATTGAAGATACCGTATGATAAGAGTGTTGCAGTTTTTGTCGAAGGAAACCTACTGGAGGATGATAGAGAGTATAATGTTGGTACGCTGGACATGTTTACTTTCCGGGCCGGCTATGAGACGATCGCAAATGGGAAGGATGCTTTATTTCTATTACCACATTTTTTGCGCGATCTCTTGCGGATGGAGTTGCAGCGTCCGAACAGCCTCGATGAATGCATGCTCACTCGCTGGGAGGCTAAGTCTGAGTAAAGCCTACAGCTTACAATCTACACTTATAGATTCCATTTGACAGTGCTAGATTCCAAAAAATAGGAGGACCATTATGGACACGATTACAGCTATTATTTTAGCAATTGTCGAAGGGATTACTGAATTTATTCCTGTATCTTCGACAGGACACATGATCTTGACTACGAAGCTTTTAGGTTTCGCTGAGCAAGATTCGATTATGAAGACTTACGAAATCGTAATTCAGTTAGGGGCAATTTTGGCGATAGCGCTTGTTTATCGCAAGCGTGTGCTTGATTTGTTGGGGCTTGGGCGTAGAAGTACGGGAAGAGGTGGCGTTATGCCGGCATCCCGTCTGAACTTAATCCATGTGATTCTTGGGATTGCCCCAGCACTTGCTGTGGCATTTTTTGCCCGCGATTTTATCAAAAGTCTCTTTGGAGCTTCTACTGTACTCTGGGCGCTTGTCGCCGGAGGTATTCTAATGATTGTCGCAGAATGGGTGAACAAACGCAAAATGCGTATTACTGCTCATGAACTGGATGATCTGTCATACGGACAGGCGCTGGCGATTGGATTGTATCAGATTATTTCGGTACTCTGGCCGGGATTCTCCCGCTCCGGGTCTACAATTTCTGGGGGGATGTTAAGTGGGGTTAGCTATAAGGCTTCCGCGGATTTTTCATTCCTCATAGCTATTCCTATTATGTGTGCGGCTTCCGGGTATGAACTACTGGATTCGTATAAAAACTTCACAAGTGAGACGATTGGTTACTTTGTAATTGGATTTCTGATTTCTTTTGTAGTGGCTTATTTAGTGGTTATTTTGTTTATGAAATGGATTCAAAAGATTCGATTGACGCATTTCGCGATCTACCGATTTATTCTTGCTGCTGTATTCTGGTNNCGTAGGCATGGACCTAGACACATCTGACTTTCTTTAAGGTACACCTGTCTGAACTTCTTTAGAAACGGTATAGACATAGCGTGTGACCCAAGGATTTTAATACAGAATAGTATTTTACCGTTAAAGGCAGGTGAGTTAAGTGCGTTTAGTATCCGTGAATAAGCTTCAAGCAGGCATGAAATTAGGTAAAAAAATATATAGTGATGAAGGTCTAACTCTACTCGCGGATGGGGTGGAGCTTACTGATGCATTGATCAAGCGTCTTGCAAGAATAGACATCGGTTATATCTACATAGAGGATTCCATCACGGACGATGTTGTGATTACAGGTATGCTTCAGGATGAGACGCGCAATCAGGCTCTAAAGGTGATTCGGAATCAATTCCAGGATATGACTGGCGCTTCAGGAATCACCAAGGGCTTTTATCATCTCGATAAAAAATTCTCTAAGATCATGGATAGCATCTTAGACGACTTGTCTTTGCAAGAAGATCCGATGATCATGCTGCTTGATATGCACACTGCTGATAACTATTTGTACGTCCATTCCCTAAACGTCTGCTTGTACACTTTGGTGCTTGGCATTGCTCACGGGTACAGCAAAGAGGAACTTCGAGTGATTGGTCTGGGTGCGCTGCTGCATGATATTGGCAAGACACAAGTTCCGGTAAAGATCATTCAAAAACCCGGCAGACTCAGTGATGAAGAATTCCGCCACATGCAGGCTCATACCGAGATCGGGTTTCAAATTCTCAAGGATGAACCGAATATCCCGCTGCTCGTAGCGCATTGTGCCTTGCAACATCATGAACGCATTGACGGTTCCGGATATCCTCGCGGATTAACAGGACCTCAAATTCATGAATATGCTAAGTGGCTGGGTGTAGCGGACTCCTACGATGCCATGACCTCCAATCGAGTCTACAAAAAGGCTATGTTGCCACATCAAGCCGTTGAGGCACTTTATGTTGGTTCCGGTACACTGTACGAACAGAAGTATCTGGAGTTGTTTAGAGATCGCGTCGCTATCTATCCGCTGGGTCTTACGGTGAAGCTCAGTACGGGGGAGAGCGGGGTTGTTGTCAAAATAGATCCTAGTACGCCTCACAGACCCACCGTACGTGTGCTTACGGGTCCTGAAGGAGAGAAAGTCGTGCCGTTTGAACGGGAGCTTAGTAAAGCCCTCTCCGTTGTTATCGTTGACGTCGCAGAACAAGGCGATTCTCTGGAAACGCCAAATTAATTATTATAGCAGCGTGGAGAGAAGAGTAGGCTTGTCCGCATATACTGCGGAAGCCTATTTTTCGTCTCGCTGCTTTTATTTTTTTATAGAACCAGGGTAATGAGGACAGCCAGAAAGACATCAGAAGTGCAGTTTTTTTGACTATCGTGGTATGATATAGGGTAAGTCATCGTTCTTTATTCATGATTTTGGGTTAATAATAGGAATAAGATTTAAAGGAGCTAGTACAAATGAATGTTTTAAGACCATTAACATCTTCACCGAGGGAGCTGTCGCCAAGTTACGATCCGTGGGATCCAATCACTTCTCTACGTAAGCATGGAAGCCATGTGCTAACGAGTGTGGAATTCACCGTAACCAATTTATGCAACATGCGTTGTGAGCACTGTGCTGTAGGTGATAGTCTAACCTCTAGAGAAGGGGAAATGCTACCACTTAAGAATATGCTGGACCGTTTAGAGGAAGTCGAGCATCTAGAGACCATTAGTATTACTGGCGGAGAGCCTATGTTCCACGCCGGAACGGTGGATAATATCATTGTGCCATTGTTGAAATACGCCAAGGAGCGAGGAATCAGATCGCAAATTAATTCTAATCTGACGATGCCGTATTCCCGTTACGAGAAGCTACTTCCGTATCTGGACGTTATGCATATTTCATTTAATTATGTGAATGGTGACGATTTTCATGAAGTCGGTTTTGCGAACAGTGGTCATGCGGTTGCCAAGGAAGCCGCTTACCGGTTATATAATACAATGATTGAGAACTCTCGTCAGTTAAGTGAGGATGGTATGTTAATTTCTGCGGAAACTATGATTAATTACCGTACCCACACTAAGCTGCCTGAAATTCATAAGCTGATTCTCGACATGGGAGCAAAACGGCATGAAGTTCATCCAATGTACAATTCGAGCTTTGCTTCCGCACTGCCAATGCTATCTTTGAATGAAATGCGAACGGCGATCCATGCGTTACTGGACCAGCGTGATCCGGAGGTTTGGATGCTGTTTGGCACGCTTCCGTTTTTTGCTTGCAGCTTCCTAGAGGAAGATCAGAAGTTGCTAAGCAGAATGCGTGCAGAGAAGAATGTTACACTTCGTAATGATCCGGATGGTCGGAATCGTGTGAATGTAAATATGTTTACTGGAGATGTTTTTGTTACAGATTTCGCTGATATCGCAGCCTTTGGCAACATCGACAACCAAAAACTGGATGATATATTTATCGATTGGCAGACTAAGCATCCGCTGAACCAGAAGGTGAACTGTCACTGCGATGCAGCAGGTTGTTGCGGACCTANNAGTAGCGGATATGTATTATCCGGAAGTTGATTTCAAAACAAGAAAAGCGATCAATCTGTAGAAACGAGGCGTTGATAAAGTGGTGCATACGGAATTTGAAGTAGGGAGATTATTGCTTAATCTTTTGCTTGTTCTGGTGCTCGTATTATTGAACGGTATTTTTGTAGCAGCGGAGTTCTCATTAGTTAAGGTCAGGCAGTCTCGTCTGACCCAACTTGTCAGTGAAGGTAATAAAATGGCCGGATATGCGCTCAAAGTAAATAAGAAACTGGATTCGTACTTATCTGCCACCCAGTTTGGGATTACACTTGCGTCACTTGGGCTTGGTTGGATCGGTGAGCCGGCCATTTCAGAGCTGCTCGTTGAACCGTTAATGTATCAGATGGGGATTACCGATCGTACTCTGATTTCGACCGTATCTGTTGTTATAGGATTTTCGATTATCACATTTTTACATATTGTACTGGGTGAACTTGCACCGAAATCCCTTGCGATTCAAAGAACAGAAGGGTCAGCTCTGCTGCTCTCGGCACCACTGATGTTTTTCTATAATCTGTTCATGCCTTTTATCTGGGTACTGAATGCATCGGCGAACGCGTTGCTTCGTTTAGTGGGTGTTGAGCCTGCGAATGAGAGTGAGGCTGCCCACTCGGAAGAGGAAATTCGTATCCTGATGAATCAGAGTGCTAAGAGTGGTGTCATTGATAAAGATGAGATGAAGCTGATGGATAACATCTTTGAATTCTCTGATCTGCTCGCTCGTGAAGTCATGTTGCCTCGTACGGACATGGATGTGCTGTATAGCAATCTTTCGCTCGAAGAAAATATGAAGATCATTACCGAAACGAGACATTCACGTTATCCGGTTGCCTTTGAAGACAAGGACCGTATTATTGGTTTTATTCATATTACCGATCTGCTGTTTGCTCCACCTGAGCAGCAGAATGATCTTACGACTCTGGTTCGACCGATCCTTAACGTACCGGAATCGATGGAGATCAGCCATACTCTGCGATTTATGCAGAAGAACAAGGCTCAGCTAACGCTTGTTGTCGATGAATACGGTGGTACAGCAGGTTTGCTGACAGCAGAAGAAATTCTGGAAGAAATTGTAGGTGATCTGCATGACGAGTTCGAAGATGAACGTCCGAGTGTGGAACGTAGTGGAGAATATATTTCTGTTGAGGGCCGGATGTTGATTGAAGATGTCAACGATCTTACGGGTGTAGTGATTGAAGATGATGAAGTGGATTCCATTGGCGGCTGGTTGTTTAAGGAGCTGGAAGGTAATCCAAGCAAAGGAAAACGAGTTAAAGTTGAAGATGTTGTTTTTGAAGTAGAGGAATCGACAAGACTACGGATTACTAGAATTAATATTCATCATGAACCGCATGTCGAGGATGAAGAAACCTCTTCAGAACAGGACGAAGATAGAGAATGACCTATTGAAACGGTAACGTACGTTCCGGGTGATCAGAGATAAAATGAACTCCTCTTGCAAGAGCTGTATGGCTCATGACAGGGGGAGTTTTTTGTGGACACATAAAGGACATAACGCTCGACTATGCTAATGTTTATAAATTGTTTGAAAGCGGGGTCTAGATTGAAAAAGAAGCTTCTTCTCGTTGAGGATGAAATTCGTATTCGCGAACTGGTGTCTGATTATTTCATACAGAATGATTGGGAAGTACTCGAAGCGGATAATGGAAGAGATGCATTGGTTTGGTTTGACTCACTGCTGCCGGATCTGCTGATTTTGGATATCATGATGCCTGCTATGAATGGCTATGAAGTGTGCCGTGAAGTTCGTGAAAAATCAGCGATACCTATCATTTTGTTAACCGCCAAGTCCACAGATGACGACAAAATCTACGGATTTGAATTAGGAGCGGATGATTATGTTACAAAGCCATTTAGTCCTAAGGTGCTGGTAGCCCGGGCAAATGCGCTTATGAAGCGGGTTGAAGGCTCCCATCTGCCTGAATCTAGCATAGTGAAATTTGGTTCCGCGATGTTTAACACCTTGGCTCATCGGTTAGAGGTAGAAGATGCGGAAGTGGAGCTTACTCCTAAGGAATATGATCTTTTATGGCTTTTAATACGAAATAAAGGGATTGTCATTTCAAGGGATACGATACTTAGCCGAATCTGGGGAATTGAATTTGAAGGAGACTCCAGAGTTGTGGACAGTCATATCAAAAAGCTGCGAAGTAAATTGGGTTATGAATCACGTTTTATTCGTACGGTGATTGGCACAGGGTACATGTTCGAGGAAGAGGCATGAGAAGACGTGGAATTACCTTTAAACTGTTTGTGATGACCGTTATCTTTTTCCTCTGCTTTTATGGCATGGTGATTCTAAGCCAACTGCTGTTGTTTGACAATTTCTATCAGAAGCAAAAAGAAAACCGCGTGGAGAAACACCTCAAGAGTTTTGCTGCAAGATATACAAGCGAGTCGTGGGGAAGCTCTCGAACCTCTCAGGAGCTCGTCCGGTTTATGCTGCGGAATAAAACACAAATGGTTATTCTGAAGCTGGACGGTAAGATGAATTCGGAAGATCCATTTCATATAAAGTTAATCGGCGATGATGGAAAGAGTATGGTTGTCTCTTTATCCCTGTTCATGAATCAGTACGGAGATGCGCTTAGAGCAACAAACATTAAAGTAGATGATCAGTTAAGCATTGAAGGCGAACTCCTGGATGAAGACAGTTCTTCACCCGTTATAATCTACCCCATAAGTATTACAAAAAAAGGGGGCGGAACAGTAGGGGATGCGGAAGAGAGTGGGATGATTCATGCATCTGGCACTGTTACAGAAATTGTACTGCCTGATATGAAAATATGGAATCCACGCCAGGGAACTCTATTTGAGGCCCTAGAGGAGTGGTTCCCTTTGACGCCAGCACAGGCAGACGCCTTTAAAAATTTGGAAATGCAGAAGCAAGACTGGATTGCTCCCTGGAGTGGGAGTCGTAATTCTGTTATTATTTTGCCTCTTAAGCAAAGTACCGGAGAAATTGAACTGCTATTCACAGTCACCTCGTTACAAGAAGTTAAGGATTCGAATGAGGCGTTGCGTTGGTTCTTTTTATATCTGGGAATTGGCGGCATTATCTTGATTCTGGTGCTCTCGCTCTTTTTTTCGAAAATGGTAACACGTCCACTGATTAAGTTAAACAACATAGCCAAACGGATGGTTTCTCTGGACTTTACAGGGGATACATCCATTCGCCAGAAGGATGAGTTAGGTAGCCTTTCTAATAGCATGTTCACTTTATCGCTAAGTCTGGATTCTGCTTTACGAGAGTTAAGAGAGGCCAATCAGCAGCTAGTTGAGGATATAGAGCAGAAACAAAAAATGGAGATCATGCAGCAGGACTTTTTTGCCAACGCATCCCATGAATTGAAGACTCCGCTCAGTATTATCAAAGGTTTTGCCGAGGGATTGGAGGACGGCGTGAGCGCCGGCAAGCAGGATCACTACATCAAGGTGATTATTGAGGAAGCAGATAAAATGGAGTTTCTTGTTAAAAACATGCTAGATCTAGCGCGGTTGGAGTCTGGCACTATTAAACTTCGAAAAACTTCCTTTATGTTAAGTGAACTGACGGAAAAGGTGACGGACAAGCTGGTTCACTTGTTGAGTGAAAAACATTTGGATGTCATCATTATTCCTGCAAATGAATTACCGGTATATGCTGATGCGAACTGGATCGAACAAGTTGTGCTAAATTTTATGACCAATGCTATCAGGCATGCGGAAAAAAGAAGTTCCATCACCGTCAATATTGAGAGTCATGCCCAGACTATTGTATTCACTATTCAAAATATAGGAGAATCAATCCCTGAAGATCAACTGGAGCAAATCTGGGAACGATTCTATCGGTCTGAGCCATCCCGCAGTCGAATGACGGGCGGTACGGGTCTGGGGCTTTCGATTGCGAAGCGAATACTAGATATGCACGCTTGTCATTATATAGTGAAGAACACGGAAAACGGTGTTAGCTTTACGGTGACCTTTGAAGGCTAAACGGATCAACAAAAATACTATGATGAAAGGAGTGAAAATGTATGAAATTGAACTGGTTGCCTTCAATGTGCACACTCGCAAACTTGGGACTCGGATCATTATCCTTGTATTTTACGATTCAAGAACGATATAGCTTGGCTTTATTAATGATACTGCTCGCGGCAATATGCGATGTACTGGACGGATTACTGGCAAGAATACTGCAATGTACCAGTGAATTCGGTAAACAATTGGACTCATTGGCGGATATCATATCGTTTGGTTTAGCGCCTGCCTTCCTTATCTTGTTGTATAAGTTAGAAGATGCCCACTGGATTGGACCAGCAGCTGCGGTTTTCTTTTTGATCTGCGGCGCACTTCGTTTGGCCAGATTTAATATGTCGGCTCCTTCCAAAGGATTCGTGGGGATGCCCATTACTGCCGCTGGAGTCATTCTATCGATGATTACTTTGCTAGGTGAACGCATGAAACCGGGACTGGTCATCGTATTAATGGGATTGCTGTCCGTAATGATGATCAGTCGTATCCCATTTCCGTCCCTTAAAAAATCGTTCAACAGGAAGTGATACACCCATGCCTTGGATTATTGAGATCATTTCACAGTACGGATATTTAGCCATATTTGCCCTTATGGCACTTGGGATTATCGGACTTCCTGTACCAGATGAGGTGTTAATGCTATTTGTAGGTTATTTATCCTCAGTTATGGTTTTGGATTTTTCACTTTCGGTATTGGTTTGTTTCATGGGATCCATCACAGGAATGCTTATCAGCTATACCATTGGTTTAAGACTAGGGCAACCTGTGGTAGACAAATTCGGCAAGTGGGTTGGCCTTACACCCAAGCGTTTTGCCAGTATGAAAAGATGGTTTTTGCGATTCGGCAACTGGACAATTTTCATTGCTTATTTTATTCCCGGTCTGAGGCATGTATCAAGCTATATCTCTGGTATCAGTGCTATGTCCTTCAAAAAATATCTACTCATAACGACTGCAGGAGCGCTAACCTGGTCACTCCTTTTTGTTTCCATCGGCTTTTTTGTGGGGGCTAAGTTTTCCTTTTTGTAGCCATTGGATGATCAGCATTATTAATCGCAATCGAATGGAGCAAGATCAATGAATGTATTCAAGCGGTTCTACGCGAACATAACCACCAGACGCTTTTTTATGCTCGCACTTATAGGGTTGCTGCTGTACAGTGTTCGAGGGATGCTTAATCTGGTGTTGCTGACGTTTTTGATTGCTTTTGTCATGAACAGCTTTCAGACATTGCTCAGTAAACGAATTGGTAAATTTATGAAGGTTAACAGTAAGGTGATTATTGTCATTTTATACCTCGCTTTAATCGCAGTGATTGTACTGGCCCTTGCTAAATATCTTCCTAAGGTATTGGAGCAGATTAAGCAATTAACCATCTTCCTTACCAATCTCAAATCAGATGATCTCCCGCAGAACAAGATAACATTGTATTTGTATGATATGCTCAGGGACCTTAACTATCAGTCCTACATCAAAAGAGGCATCGATTATGTGCTGAAGGTTAGCAACTGGGGCGCGACTTTCGTTGTATCAACCATTCTAAGCTTTGTGTTTATTCTGGAGAAGAACCGGGTCGTCAGTTTTACTTCAAGGATGAGAGAGAGCAGGATTGCTTGGTTCTATATAGATCTGGAGTATTTCAGCCGAATATTTATCGTTTCTTTCGGTAAAGTAATTGAAGCACAAATTCTCATTGCCTTGTTCAATACCAGTCTTACAGTCATTGGCTTATGGTTGCTCAACTTCCCGTATTTATTTGCCCTATCGATCTTGATTTTCTTGCTCAGTCTCATTCCGGTTGTTGGTTTTTTGATTTCGCTCATTCCGCTCTGTATCATCGGCTACAACATTGGCGGTCTGACAACAGTCACTTATGTGCTGGCGATCATTGCTGTGTTGCATTTTATCGAAGGTTATTTCTTGAATCCCAAGTTGATGTCCACAAAAATGAATTTGCCGATGTTCTACACCTTCAGCGTGTTGTTGTTCTCCGAGCATTATATAGGCGTGTGGGGACTTATTCTTGGCATTCCCATCTTTGTATTTATGTTGGATATCCTTGAGATTACCCACGAAGATTCGTTCAAAAGAGCGAACCCCTAATCTTAATACTAAAAAAGATCCAAGTTATAAGCTGTTTCTGGTACTTTTCCAGAGGCAGCTTATTTGTCGTGCAAATTGCATAAAAAATTCAGGTCCAGGGCTTTTTTTATAAATAACGTTTTATATTGTGTTCTGCTGTCATAAGTTAGCTAAGGAAGTAATGTTCAGAGTCTATAAAGAAGGAACAGGAACAAAGGAGGTACGAAAAGATGGAATCACAGCTACGGAGGTACACCCCCTTTAGGGGCCCATTTGATCCTTGCCCGCCGGTACCGTTCAAAACTTATGTAGTTCCACCAAATCAGTTCATTAACTTTCAGCCACCAGATTTACCTCAGTTTAGTTTGCAGGAGGCTCTGAGGTATGGCACGCTCTGGCCGGCACTATTCAGCCCGTATGAATCCAAGTGCAAAGGAGGAGGAAAATAGACTATGGAGGCAAATCCTTGCGACCAACGTTATTATGAATTGCTTGAGCAACTGCAGACACTTGATTTTGCCTTAGTGGAGTTGAACTTATATCTAAATACTCATCCTGATGATCTGCGAAGTATTGAACAATTTNNAGGAACGTACCAAGCTAGCGAATCATTTTCAGGAGTTATATGGCCCGCTGCAGAATTTTGGCCGCGCTTATTCAAAATGTCCGTGGGAATGGAATCAGACCCCTTGGCCTTGGCAGGTGTAAGAGGAGTACAACTGTAAGGAACTATTTTTCTAGAGGGGGGAAGTTCCCGAATGTGGATATACGAAAAAAAACTGCAATATCCGGTACGGGTCGGCAAATGTGATATCCGGATGGCGCGTTATTTAAGTGAGCAATACGGAGGAGCAGACGGCGAACTCGCTGCTGCACTGCGCTATATGAATCAAAGATACACGATCCCAGATAAAGTTATTGGTGTTTTGAACGATATTTCTACGGAGGAATTCGCACACCTCGAAATGATTGCCACGATGATCTACAAGCTGACGAAGGATGCTTCGATATGCGAATTAGAGGAAGCTGGGTTAGGTCCACATTTTGCGCAGCACGATCATGCGTTGTTCTATTCGAACTCTGCCGGCGTCCCCTTTACAGCAGCCTACATTCAAGCCAAGGGAGACCCGCTGGCGGATTTGTATGAGGACATTGCGGCGGAGGAAAAGGCTCGGGCTACATACCAGTGGCTGATTGACATGACGGATGACGTGGACCTACAGGATAGTCTTAAGTTCCTGCGGGAGCGGGAGATTATCCATGCGATTCGGTTTAAAGAAGCCGTGCAGATTATTATTGATGATCGGAATCAGAAGCGGGTGTTCTGAGTGAGGTTGTCACAATACTATTATTTATTTATGAAGGAACTTTATGACCGCTCTCCATGGAGACGGTCTTTTCTCTGTTATAAATGATGTGGGAACTGCTCAGGTGAACAAAATGATATAATTAAGAAACATGTTTAATGGCAGAAATGATCAGATTGTTGATCAACGAAGGAGAGAGACTGATTTGAAGAATAACATCATCGAATACTGTTTAAAAAAGAAAGGAGGGACTAAAGAGCACCCGTTTGGCCCCACTTCATTGGTCATCAAAGTTGCTGATAAAATGTTCGCACTTATTTTTGAGGAAACAGGAAAGGTTGTTCGCTTAAACCTAAAATGTGACCCAGTCATTGCTGAAAACCTAAGAGAGCAACATGAGAGCGTTCGACCGGGATTTCATATGAACAAAAAGCACTGGAATTCAATCATGATCGATGGTTCCTTGCCAGAGTCGGATGTCTTTGACATGATTGACCACTCCTACGATATGGTTGTCAAAAAGCTTCCTAAAAGCCTCCGAGAATCTATAGTGGAAATGAACTAAATGNNACCAAAGTATTCCCAAGCTGATTTTCTTGTTGGCTATTCCTGCCGTCATAGCTCAGTTAATCAATGCCATGTACAGCGTAGTTGACCGGATGTTCCTCGGAAGAATGGAGGAGGGGGGAACGTTAGCCTTATCCGCTATAGGGATATCTTTTCCGATCATTATGTTAATTTCAGCATTTGCGGCTTTAATCGGAGCTGGAGGGGCCCCCCTAGCGTCCATAAAGATTGGCGAAGGTGAACATAAAAAAGCAGGCGAATTACTAGGAAGTTGTTGTACTATGCTACTAAACGAATCCGTAATACTTACAGCTTTGTTTCTTATCTTTAAGTCGCCGTTCTTAACGTTATTCGGAGCGAGTCACGATACATTGCCGCTGGCCAACGATTTTTTAAGCATTTACCTTATTGGAACTGTGGCGGTGCTCATTTCTTTAGGATTGAATCCATTCATTGCAGCACAAGGATATGCCAAAACAGTCTTGCGTAAGATTATCTTACTTATTCCATTGGTACTTTTGCTCCCGACATTCATTAGTCCGAAAACAGATGCAGTTATTATAGCTGAACCTATTGCTGATTTTTGTGCGGCACTGACTTGCTGTGTTTTATTTGGATTGACTATAAAGAGACTTTTTAAAGATAGATCTGATAAAGCTGGAATGCTGTGAAAATGTCTTTAATCCAAGGAAATCAGGTTTGTACATCCGTTTATTAAACGAATGGCATTGTATATCGAATCCAAAAAGTCCGCATGTAGTTAAGAGTATAAGGAAAGCCTAATGGAGTGCGAGTGAAATCCAAAAGGTAATCTTATAACTTCTATAAAGNNAAATGAAAAGAAATTAAAATGGTGGCAGTTAAGCTTATTAGGCGTAGCAGGTACAATTGGAACCGGATATTTTTTAGGTTCAGGTTTAGCGATTTCTATAGGTGGACCTGCAGTACTGATCGCTTACATCTTGGCTGCTATTGGAACTTATATTGTATTTGATGCTTTATCACGTATGACTGCAGAACAACCAGAGCAAGGATCTTTCCGTTCCTATGCCAAAAAAGCATTTGGTAGCTGGGCCGGTTTTTGCAGCGGATGGGTTTACTGGTTCTCGGAACTGTTAATCATGGGAAGTCAGCTAACCGCTTTGTCTATTTTTTCGCGTTTTTGGTTTCCGGCGGTGCCTATGTGGGTATTTGCTGCTGGGTTCGCATTACTTGGACTTGTCATCGTCTTTTTTGGAAATAAGGGGTTTGACCGAGTTGAGAATGTGCTGGCTGTAATTAAGATGGCTGCTATTGTCATGTTTCTGATTATTGCTGTTGCTCTCTTGGTCGGTTGGATAGACGGAGGTAAGTACACACCAAAGGTTCCATTAAACTACACCGAGCTGTTCCCAAAAGGGGGGCTAGGCTTGTGGTCTGCTTTTCTGTTTGCTTTTTATGCATACGGAGGTATTGAGGTACTGGGAATTATGTCCTATAGACTTCAAAAGCCGGAGGATGCAGCAAAGGCAGGAAAAGTTATGCTGATAACCTTGGCTATTGTATACATTCTGTCCATTGGACTGGCCGTAACTATGGTGCCTCTCAGTGCATTTAACTCGAAGGAAAGTCCATTTGTTCTAGCACTGAGTAGCGAGCATTTGGCTTTCGTTCCTCATTTATTTAACGGAGTGCTGATTGTTGCGGGCTTCTCTACGATGACTGCGTCGCTATATGCTGTAACCTCTATGATGATAACCCTTGCACAGGAGGGAGATGCACCGAAGTTGTTCGCCCGGAAGTGGAAGGGAAAATATCCTTTTTTTGCGCTTATTTTAATCACTGCTGGGATTACGGCAGCAGTTGTAATGTCACTATTGTTGCCGGGAAAGGTGTATGAGTATATCACTACTGCGGCCGGGTTGATGCTGCTGTATAATTGGTCGTTTATTTTGTTGTCCTCAGGAAAGCTGCTGAAGGCAAGTCGATTCAGTACTGCTAAACGTTGGGCAGGATTGCTGCTCATTGGGCTGGCGGTTTCAGGCACTCTTTTTCACTCACTCAGCCGTCCAGGGTTATATATTAGTCTAATGCTTGTCTCTCTGATCGCTGTAAGTGCTTGGATCGTGAGTCGTGTGAGATTAATGAAAAAACAACAGCCGAGCGGCTTGTACGCCAAAATAAAGTCCAAAACCAACAAGCGAAAGGCCCGATAGCACGGAGATTGATTTTAATACACGGGTTGTCAGAATTTTATGAAACATGCTTGAAGCAGCTGCCATAGATAGATCCCAGATCAAAATCCCGAGTACTATAGCTCCGCTATAAATCAACAGCTGTTGCATCGGATACTCCATCGCCGCTTTGGCTAAAATTGACCCGTATATTCCTAGCCAGAATAAAATGGAGAGTGGGTTGAATAAAGACATCAGTAGTCCGGACCAATACGACTTGGCTAAGGATGATTCGCTACTTCTCATACCAGGTTGTGAAATTACACCCGCGTTGTTAATACTTTCCACGCCCGTATACACAAGCACAAAGAAACCGAATAACCATAAGAATGCTTTAATGAATGGAGATTCGAGCAGATGTATAACCCCAAAATATACTAGTAACATAAAGATAATATCCGCGCTTATCGCTCCAAGGCCAACCACCCAAGCATGCCAGAAGCCCTTTCGAATCCCTTTATCCAGTTGAGCGGCATTAATGGGACCTATAGGTGCGGACAGCGAAAGACCAAGAAATATATATCANNTAGCGTTCCCTCCTCTAAAGCTTAGTACTAGCTTATTCATAAGAGGCGATTTGTAGGACACCAAAGCAGCACGGTGTAGCTCAAGGATGCTGATACTTAACTAATCAGTAACTGTAGCTATCTATAGGTAAATAAACCTGCGAATATACAATTTTTAATGATGTGTGGGATGGCTAAAGTATTAATTCCTACAAATCTGTAGTTATTCTTGCTCCAGAAGTAGCCTTCGGACCATATGTGAGGATATACCTGTAGATTCGCAGTTTTTGGACCTAATGAAGGGCATATCTGTACAAAGCTACACGTTTGCAGGAAAAAGTTCATGCTCTTTTTATTACTATAGAACCCCAAACCTCTCCCCGAAAATTTTTGCTCTGGAAGAAATAGTGCATCATGGTACGTATTTCTTCATATTTCTCCATAGTATCCGCCTAAAATTCCCTGTCGTCAGAAATCTCCTCAAAAAAGTAAATATGCCAAATGATTTAAATTTAACAAGAGGAAGTTTACGAGTGGATGACTATGGAACTAGATCTATATACACTAGCAATTTTATTATTATACATACAATGGATGTCTTTTGGGGATCTTTGAACCATTTTAGCAAAAAATGTTATGGAAAATATAAACTATTCAGTCGTCGAACCGATAATGCAGTATGTATATCCTAAATTGGAAAATACTTAAAAATTTATTTTAAATTTTCAATATTATTTCTTATTAATCCAAAATTCCTATTCAGTGGTGATGAAAAAAATGAACTCTCCAGAAACGCTAACCAATCAGGTACAAAGAACCCCTCGAATTAAACCAAACTACCCGGAAGGTGAATTGGTTTTGGAGGATCCTGCCCGACCCTCGGGAAAACCAACCTTCTCATGGTTGACGATTATAGTCCCCCCATCGGGATGTTAGTCATCTCCATCTTTATGTCAACATTGACCAGGTCGTTTACCATGCTGATATCAACCATGGGTATGACTGTTCTGACGGTCATGGTTTCAATTTTGAATTATAGATCCAGTGTGAAAAAACATCATGAACAGAATAAGAAACTTGAAAAGAAATATCTTAACTACTTATTCCAGGTTCGTAATGATTTACAAAGCGCCGCCAGTACGCAACGAGAAGCCTATACATATATCCATCCAAGTATTCAGTCCTGCGTAGAAATCGTACGAGACAGAAGCAAGCAGCTGTGGGAAAAAACCGGAATTGAAGATGACTTTTTGAATCTCAGGGTTGGTGTTGGAATCCAGCCGATTGCTCTGGTGCCAATATATAGCTCAAAAGCGAAAGCAATTGATGATGACAACCCACTTGAAGAAATCGCCAGTAAAATATGCGAAGAGATGTATTTTGTACGAGACATTCCAGTCTACATACCGCTAAGGAATATTAATACGCTCGGAATATACGGCAAACAGCAGGAGGTTCGTGATTTCCTCAATGGTGTGTCCTGATGGGCGACACTCGAGAAGATCTTCAGGTCTTCAATCAGGACATGTATAAACGCTATTCGGATGATTTTCAAGCCGCAGTGGATGATGCTGGTGATTATCTGTCACGACTGGAACAGCAGCCTACTACCACAGCAGTGCACTATGGGCGGGAACGCCAGCTGCAACTGGATCAGGATGTGCTAAGTGTTTTTTACAGTAATTTAGCTTTGAAATTTGGGCTGGAGAACAACCAGACTGAAATGAACAATTTAAAAATGCATATACCAGCACTGGTGATGTTTGGGTATAGCGGCTATACGTTGGTTACTCTGGACGACACGGCTAGTGATAGCGGGAAGGATGAACTTAAGCCTGTGAGTTGGCCTGAGCGCCCCTATTACTACAAGCTTCAGAACGGCAATTTGCTTTATTTCACTTTGGATGACAATGCGCGGGTGTATGATACTAGCTCTAATGAATTCTATGAGGGGGAGTATACAACCCTAGCGGCTGAGACCAATCTTAATCCTCTGACCTCTATAGAACTATTTCACGAAATCCGGCAGAGTACGATCACATCACTCGTTGAAAAAGACTTGGCAACAGCCATTAACAGACATTTGGAGCTGGTGAAACGAATGGGCTTGTCGATTCAGTTCACNNGGCTTGCAGGAGCAATCCATACAGGATGTAGGGATCATGGCTTTTATTCAAGGTTATCCGCTTCCTGGTGGAGAACTGTTGGATGCATATTCCTTAGGTAGTGGGGCAGTAATGCGACGAAAGGTTCTGGTAGGTACCCGAAATTCAGCTGGGCGACATATTGCTTACGGAGAAAGTTGTGTACCCCCGGGGGTTACTGTTATAGAAAGTCTATTCGATCCAGAGGAGGCCGCGCGAAAAGGGTATTTTATTGAGGATTGTGCGGTTAGGTGACAGAAGAGGGAGTAAAAGATTTGGTATGGAGAATAGGGTCATTGGATTAAAAAAAAGTTTCATTGTGGAGGAGTGAGAACATGAGGAATTTTAAGTTTAATAGTCTATCAGCAATTATTAGATCAAAGAAGGCAAGAAGAGGCATGACTATAGTCATGTGTGTGTTCGCAAGCTTAGTGTTGTTAATTACTACAGCGGGAGCGGCAGGGACAGCGGCCAAAGCAGTGAACGTCATCATGGACGGCATTAAATATCCACTGACAACNNAGGAAAAATCGGCACACAAGCTAACTGGAATGCAGCAAACAAGACGTTAACTCTGCAGCAAAAAGAAAACAAAATTGTACTGACAGTAGGTTCTTCTTTTGCGAAAGTGAACGGGCAACCAGTAGCGCTTGGTGCTATGGTTGTACAAAAAAATGGAATGACGATGATTCCATTAACCGTTGTCTCTGATCTGTTATCCGCAGAAGTGGAGGTGGACGAGTTTACTCAAAGTGTACACATTCACACGCCTGGTAAAGATTTAGGGGAACTTGATTATGTTGGAAGGAAAATACGTACGACAAACCTACCTAAGAACTATAAGGATTATCCATACATTCTGGAAGACATCCGGAATGAAATGTACGAAATGAAAAATTCCATAACATTCTATGATCCCAAGGATGCAATGACCGGATCGCTAATGTATAGTAACAAAAAGATAACAAGTGAAGATATGGCCAAGATCATCAACCGTATGAAGATTGGGTATGATTTACGGTTGAACGTGGATTACAAAACGATTGATCCGGCAAGTTATGCAAAAGAATCCTTTAAGTACGAGAATCAGGCGATTTCTTACCGTGAGCAGAATATTAAAGAGTATGCCGAATGGGTGAAAAAGAACAAGATTCAAATAGAGGGATCAATCGATCCAGAGCCTTCAATGGTATATGATTCCGGTTTTGGTTGGTTCGTTCGATCCAAGTTCCGGTTCAGAATAAATAATTATACAGAGTATAAAGAATTGTTAAATGATACTTATCTCAAACTTGCTGATATCAGACTCTCTGGAAAATTAAAGAAGGGTGTCTGGTATGAAGGTTATGCTGATATAGCTATTTCTTCGAACTATTATGATGGTGCTGGCTATGATGGTGCTTACGGTGAAACTAAGAATTTAGATGGACTCTCCAGTTTGTTTGAAAATACTACCTTGCATGAAATGAAGTGATGAAAGATGCGGCGTAAATGTCTCTATTGTCTAATGGTCATATTTTTAAAGCAAAACCCGAGGATTCTAAAAATGCCTTTTATAAATCGGTAGACAGTTTTAAAGAAATTGGTACGGGTTTTGTAGGTACATTAAGAACTCGTGCGGATAAGGCCACGGATTCCCCTTATGATTTTTTCAATTGGTTAACATTACTTAGGGGACGGGTAAGATTGATGACATTCCACCTGCCTTCAAGCAAAATGAATTTTCCAGTGCATATGAAGCTAGATATAATCAAACACCTGCACTTGAGAATCCAAAGGTTGGTTTTGAAGGACAAAGGGGAGAATCTAAATGTATCTTAAAACCACCTCCTGACCCAGAGTTGAAGAAGATATTAGACGAAGCTGGCATTGACGGTATAAATTATAAGAATGCTGTACCTGATTTTTCGCCTGTAGCAAAAGCAGAGTTGGAAATCGATCATATGTTAGGTGGAACTGGAAATAGAGGCGCAGATGCTAGAAGGGCTAATTTTAAGCAAGCAGATATAAAATTGGCTGAGCAACTTAATAACTCGCCTGAGCTGGCTAGTCAATTTGGGCTGACCTCAGGAAAAATTAAAGCAGGAGACATCGCAGATATTCGTGAAGAGCTGAAGTTGACATGGCACGAATTGAACGATGGGAAAACGATGCAACTTGTGCCATCAGAAATTAATAGCAAATTTGGACATCTAGGTGGTGTAGGAGAGATAAACGCAGGTGCATTTGCACCGGGAGGATTTGCAAACAATTAGAAAGGAGCTTTTTCAAAGTGAAAATTAATGATGCAGTTTTCGGTGAACTTGAATATAATTATGGGTGGGTTAGGTACACTACCATTGAGTTTTGTGAAACAGAAGCCAATATTGCTTTGATGGTAGACGGAGACGACGATGGTGAATTTAGTGAAAAACAGTATGCTTCATATCATTCTTTAATAGAAGACTGGGGGCATCTTCAACAAAGTGTTTTACAACCAATTTTAGATTATTACCAACAAAAACGGTTTGAGCTTGGATATGATGTTTCATACAATGAGAATTACCCCATAATTGATACCGTCGACGAACTTCTAAAAAATATCAGGCTAGTAGGTATATATGTACCTTCTGCGAGACGCTTTGAAGGCAGATATATCGGACTAACGTTTGACTGTATATGGGACGCGGAAAATGGGGTTGGTATACGTCTAATAGATGAAGAAGTCGCTAAGGTAGGATACCAAGATGTTGCCATTTAAAGTTTTATAAGGTTTGCTATCTACTGTAACCATATAAAATTTTTCTGAGTATTTATAAAGAATCACCTGCTAAATTAGAGGTTGTTGACCTTGATGGGCTTTACGCCTTTCAAGGTTTCTTTTTGGTTGAGCTACCCAGTGCGAATTCTTATTAAACCAGTAACACGCTTTACCATGTAATACCCATATAAAGATTTAGTCATTTCGTTTGTACGCACAATAATATTTGAAAGCTGTATGACAGGCTTTATATAAATACCGACGTACTACCTTTTAAATCTCGTGGTATCGGAACGTTAAGTGCGAATAATCGTGTCTCAGGTAAGGCGATCATAGCCCTTGAAATTGTTGGATACTATGAGGCGTACGTAAATGGAAAAGCGTTTAATCTTTATGATGTTGATCCTGCAACATATGCAAGACATTTTGCTTTAGATGAAGCGCAGGCTAGTATCAGGGCGGCTAGATTTGCTCCGGATTTAACATTAACTGAAAGAATGACGTTACTTAGGGATGCAATCACAAGATTGAAAAACAGTGGTTTTCGTATTCGAGACGTTAAGGATGAATTATACATTCAAAGTAGATGAAAAGGAAGGTATCAAATGCAAAAGTTAATGGATGTTGGAGATGTGTTTGAATCCAAAGAATATGGGACTATTATAGTTGGAATTAACCCTGTTCACACATCATTTAACGAGATCGGGGACAAGATTTTTGTTAGGACACCTGAAGACCAAGAGTTAGAATTGGAAGTTGTTTCATTTGAAGTTTCTAACTCATCTATTAATAAAAAAATGGTAGGCATATGTCTTGGTAAATCAATTAGACCCACAGATATACCATTAGGATCGGTGGTATATTCTTTTTCTTAGATTCATAATATCTTGATTATTAAATTAGAATTTAAATAATCTTGGCATAAGTTTTAAGGTTGTTAGTGAAGCTACCCAGTGCCGATCGAACCCAACATTTAACCAGTAGCACACTTAACTGATGTAATACCGCTACAAGATTTCTTGATTTCTTTTTGTACGCACTTTAATGCTTGAACGGTATAACATAATTATCGCTAAAGCGTTACATAAAACAGGTCGATTATGGTCAGATACCACCATATGAATGACCTGTTTTTTGATACCTTCGTTTCTTGAGTTTTTTTAATTTTCTCGCAACTGTAGAATATCCTACAGTGATAGTGATGATCGTGAACAGTGGAAATGGCGAAAGGAGCATTTAATCCAGACGAAGCATGGTCAGCGGATCATTGGCTCAACAGTCTGGGAATGGTAAGGTTGTTGTATGGTCCGGTAGAAAAATCTTTGCTTCCTACAGGAGGGGGAGGTCTAAAGCCTACAGTATAAGTGTGATGGATATTTAACCCTTTTTGATGGGGCGGAATTATACACAGTAAGTAAAGAGGGTTCAGAAGTCTTATTAGCCACTTACGATGTGATCTTGGGGCAGTTTATAAAAGTTAATCCTTAGGAGGCAGAGATTTTATGAAGGAAAATATATACGCTATATACAATGGAACCGAGTATGAAGCAGGAGTCATTAATGACCAAGAAGTAGTTTTGCGTTCGGATGACCCGGCAGTTCTAAATCGAGGATTTGTTTTGTACAAAGGAATAAAGTACATCAAAAAAGTTAAGAGAACTGAGTTGACAGATATATATAAGAAATATTATCAAGCGACATATCAGAATTACCAGTTTGTCGTCACTGAGGATTCAGGTGATAAATTGTTAATTATTGCAACCAACATGGATTATAAAATTTGCGAACAACTGGGCATGAAAATGGTAGATAGAGGTGTGTACCAAAAGTGGATTCAAAAAACTGAAGTGGAATTAAGCATCTCCCGGAAACCGTTATAGATGTCCTTGAGGCATTATAAGCATGTTTCGGTTAAGGGAGGGAATACATGGCATCGACGAAGCTGATATTCAATGCAGATGAAGTTCAGCGCCTGCGAACGAAAATAGGACAGGTGAGCCAGGACACCAACCGGCTGT
>DJUJ01000004.1:69552-89196 GCA_002438345.1 Paenibacillus sp. UBA6285 | reverse complement strand
TCGAATCCCTTCCGGGACGTCAAGTAACAGCCTTCCCTCGGGAAGGCTGTTTTTGCGTGCGGGGTGTGAGAAGCCCGAGGTTCGTCGAAGTATAAGCATCGATAGGAACAGCTTCGCAGTCAGCCCGTTAGGGCTGCATCCCACCGGGACAAGTAACAGCCTTCCCGAGGGAAGGCTGTTTTTGCGTATGGAGCATCCTCACCAAGGTAAACTGAAGCTCTGATAGATAAATAGGGAAAATATCCCTATAATTTAGAGCTTTCTGCTCAATAGACTAATAATTCGGGAATTTCTCCCTGTAATTATACTAATTCGTTGGCGAATATAGATATTCCCCCGATTTAAAGGGAGGGTTTCCCTCTTTTCATTGATTTCAAGCAATTTTCGGCTAAATACAGGGAGTTTTTCCCTAATTACTCTCAAAAAAAGGCCGACCCAATAATTCTGGTTGACCTAATTATACGAAAAAAAGCTGCCGAGAGAAGGCTGTCTTGCATCTGCCCACCTCTAAAGAAGCGGCCAGATTTCCTCCCAGACCGTGTCTAGTATAGCCTGCATATTATCTTCCATACTGTTAATGGCAATCACCACTTGAGCATCCGGGGCAACAAGGCAGAATTGACCGTGAGCGCCATCGGCACGATAAGCATCGTGAGAGCACAGCCAGAATTGACAGCCGTAACCTTGCCCCCAATCGCCATCCCCACCGTTTTCGATATGCTTTTGCGTGACAAAATCAATCCAAGCTGCGGGAATAAGCTGCTGCCCCTGCCACATTCCTTTTTGCAAAAGAAGCTGTCCAAATCGACTTAGTTCTTCTGTGTTGATCTGAAGTCCGGCACAACCGAGGGTGATCCCTTGTGGAGTCGTTTCCCAATCGACATTTTCTATGCCTAGTGGCGCAAAGAGGCGGGGAACCAGATAATCTTTTACGGTTTGCCCGACACTGGCTTGTACCATTGCAGAAATCATAATGGTATCCCCGCTGCTGTAGGTAAACTGTTCCCCAGGAGGTCTGTCTAAAGACAGAGACAAATAATGTTGTATCCAGTCTATATCCTTTAAGGCTAATCTCTCTTCAGCCCAAAATGGAGGGGAATCATGCCCTGTACTCATACGCAGTAAATCAAACAAGGTCAATTCCCCAGGTTGCATGGAGGGAAGGGTTTGCTTATGAGTAAGTGCGTAATCCGGAAACACATCTCTTAGTGTTGTATCCAGTGTTAGCTTTCCTTCTTCGATGGCCAGGCCCACCGCCATGCATGTAAAAGACTTGCTGACAGAATGCTGCAAGCGCCGAATATCCTCTGCGAGATCCACTTTCCCCACAAGATTTCCGTTTTGAAGCACACGTACATTGAATACATTCAATCCACACTCACGGAGCTGCGCTTCGAATCGAGCCATGTTTAACATAAAATGTAGCCCTCTTTCTCTAAATATTCCAAGCTGGGATAAGAAATTAGTTGATCGAAATGATTGAAAATTTAGTGGAAACGTTTCCTATAGCTAGATATTAAATAGCTAAATCGATGGTATTCTATTCTTATTTTAAAGTCAATAAAGGAAGAAAAACTACTACTCGAGATCAATCTCCTTAAAATTTAAAGTCATTTCGAGGGGGGAATCATTTTTTGTCAATAATCATAGGTTGACTTCTAAAAAATATCTGTCCATANNTAAGCGATTTAAATACGAAAACAGTCAAAATGATGTCATGGGAAACGTTTCCCATCATTTCATGCGTTTCCACTGAACTGATTTTTATCAGCTAAACGGGAGCTCATTATAGGGGTGAAACAGGGGGAATTATGAATATCAAGGATATTGCAAGGCTATCAGGAGTTGGTATCGCCACGGTCTCCAGGGTAATCAATAACTCCGGTGTTGTAAGTGATACAACCAGAGCTAAAGTAATGGCTGTTGTTAGAGAGCATAATTATATTCCGAATGGAAATGCAAGCAATCTAAAGAGAACTCGTTCTAATACGATAGCGCTTATGGTCAAAGGAATTGCAAACCCGTTTTTTGCAGACATGATCAAAGAAGTAGAGCGTCAAGTGAATCTGCGCGGCTGCCCACTTCTGATCCAGCATGTTGAAGATGGAGTGGATGAGATCAATGCTGCTCTTCAGCTCGTGAAGGAAAAGAATTTATACGGGGTAATCTTTATGGGTGGTACATATGACCATTCTGAAGAAAAATTCAAACAATTGCCGATCCCATTCGTTCTGACTACCATCACGACTACAAAGGATGTTGATCCCGCCGTATTCTCTAGTGTGATCATTGATGATATGCAAGAGTCTTATAAAGCTGTGAGCTATCTGATCTCACTCGGACACCGAAATATTTGCTTTTTGGCCAGATTTCCTTTGGTTCAGCATACGACCGGAAACCGACGTCTTATGGGCTATATCAAGGCGCTTGAGGATCACGGAATCGAGTATGATGCGTCCATGGTAGAGGATTGTGAATATAGTCCAAGTTCTGGCTTTACGGCTATANNAAAAAGACATCACCGCTGTATTCGCCGCATCAGATACAATTGCTATCGGAGCTGCCAAAGCTTTATTGTCTTTGGGTCTATCGATTCCAAATGATATTTCGATCATCGGATTTGACGGTATAGAGATGGCAGAATATTATCACCCATCGCTGGATACGATTAGCCAACCTGGGGTGGATATGGCGAAAGCCAGTGTTGAAATTCTGTTTGACCTGATTTCGGGACAATCGGAGAACAAACATGTGGTTTTCGAGTCTGTTTTGGTTAAGCGGGGATCTTGTAAGAAGATTAATAAACAAGCATAAACGCCTTCNNCTTATAAGGACGGTAAGCGTTTGAGCGAGAAATAGAAGGATAATTTATAGCGTAAGCATATAATTTCTTATATTTTAAAAAAGGTTCCGTAAGGAGATGACATATGGCACTTCTAACCGTTGAGACTGGTTCTCCTACCTTAAGAATGACAACGTCCATCAGTATCATCTCCCCCGTCGATTCGGGCAACACCACCGGAGGAACGCTCTATCTATTACATGGTGCTGGAGATAATGCTAGCACATGGTACAGGCTGACAACCATTGAGCAGTATGCTAACAAGTATGGCTGCACAGTCATAATGCCTCAGGTAAGCAGAAGCTATTATACAGATATGGAGTACGGACTGGATTACTTCCACTATGTCACCCATGAGCTTCCTGAGCTTTGTGGCCGAATGATGAGATTGGATGATGATCCGCAGAAGACGTATGTTGCCGGTCTATCGATGGGCGGATATGGGGCTCTAAAATGCGCGCTTACTTATCCCGAGCGTTACAGCAAAGTGGTTTCCTTATCGGGAGTCACAGATATTCAGAAAAGATTGAACGACCCGCAGATGTCCTCGGATATGGCAAGGGAGATGATGGGCACTTTCGGAAAACGCTTACAAGTCAAGCCTGATCAAGATCTGTATGCTTTAGCTACTAAATTGGTCGATGATAAACGTAAGTTGCCTTCGCTTCTGACCTGCTGTGGTTCGGAAGATCCATTCGTGGAGATGAATCGGGAATTTGCTTCTTACATGCAGGCAAGTCCTTATAAATATCAGTATGTTGAGACCCCTGGAACTCATGAATGGAGATTCTGGGAAGAGCATCTGAAGACAACTTTTGATTTCTTGTACAACTAAAAGAACTGAACAATTTAAACAGATAGCATTTAGCCCTATGTATGTTGGTATGCATTCATGAGCAATTGCAGAATGGGATTATGGAGGATTTGAGATGAAAGACCAGCAACTGATGTCGCTGTTGAACCAGATGACGCTTGAAGAGAAGATTGCTCAATTGCAGCAGCTTGCCGCTAATTTCTATGAAGGAGCGGAAGAGGGGGGGCAAATCACTGGCCCTATGGCATCCATGGGGATTACGGATCACATGGTCGAGAGCAGTGGTTCTGTACTTGGACTTTCGGGCGCAGCGCAAGTCATTGCCGTTCAGGAAGCTCATTTACGTAAAAATAGATTGGGTATACCACTATTGATGATGGCGGATATCGTGCATGGCTTTAAGACGATTTTTCCGGTGCCACTGGCAATTGGTTGTTCGTGGGATATGGAGCGAGCGGAGCTGAGTGCCGAGATTGCGGCTAAAGAAGCGGCAGTCTCCGGTNNCGTCACTTTCGCACCAATGGCGGATCTTGTTCGGGACCCGCGCTGGGGAAGAGTGATGGAGTCTACCGGTGAAGATCCTTATTTGAATGGTAGGTTTGCCCGTGCGTTTGTACGCGGATTTCAGGGTAGTGATTTGACGGGTGACGTTAACCGTCTGGCAGCTTGCGTTAAGCACTTTGCCGCCTATGGTCTATCCGAAGGCGGACGGGATTATAATACGGTGGATTTATCAGAACGTCAGCTACGGGAATATTATCTGCCAGCCTACCGTGCAGCGCTGGATGAGGGCGCAGAAATGGTTATGACTTCGTTCAATACGATTGACGGGATTCCGATAAGCGGAAACGTTAAGCTACTTCGTCAGCTACTGCGTGAGGAATGGGGCTTTGACGGTGTCTTGATCTCGGATTGGGGCGCGGTGAAGGAACTGATCCCGCATGGTGTCGCTGAAGATGAGGCTGAGGCAGCACTAAAAGCCATCAAAGCTAGCGTGGATATCGAGATGATGACGGAATGTTATGTGCACCATTTGCCAACTCTTGTAGCTGATGGACAGGTAGACGAAAGTATCATTGACGAAGCCGTACTTCGTATTTTGAAATTGAAGCAAAGATTGGGCTTGTTTGAGAATCCGTTACGTGGGGCAGATGTGGAGAAAGAGCGTGAGGTAATCTTCTGTGAAGATCACCGGACAGCAGCGCGAGAACTAGCGATTAAATCTTGCGTACTACTCAAGAATGATCTGGTTCTGCCGCTTGCTGCAGAGCAGCGGGTTGCGCTAATAGGACCGTTTGCAAAAAGCGGAGATATTCTTGGACCGTGGTCCTGGTTGGGTTCAACAGAAGAGGCCAGCCGACTTGCCACAGCAATGAAAACTCGTGCTGGTGCGGGTAAGATTACCGTTGCAGAAGGCTCCGGAATAGATAGCTTTACAGAAGAGCAGTGGCTGGAGGCGAAAGCGGCAGCACTGGAAGCTGATGTGATTGTGCTGGCGCTCGGTGAACATTCGGAGATGAGTGGAGAAGCGGGAAGTCGTTCAGATATCCGCTTGCCGGAAGCGCAGCGTGAGCTTTTGCAACGTATGAAGACGCTGGATAAGCCTATTGTGGTGGTGTTGTTTAACGGACGACCACTGGATCTAAGTGGTGTGATCGAGAACGCGGATGCTATTCTGGAAGCTTGGTTCCCAGGAAGCGAGGGCGGTGTGGCGATTACTAGTCTTCTTTATGGGGACGAGAATCCGTCAGGAAGATTGACTATGTCTTTCCCTGTATCTGTTGGACAAATTCCAGTCTATTACAATCATTTCAACACTGGACGTCCTCTCGCGCCGGGTGCGGACAAACGTTATGTCTCACAATATCTGGACATTCCTAATGAGCCGTTTCTGCCATTTGGTTTCGGTCTAAGTTATACGACATTTAGCTACAGTGAACCGATCCTTTCCGGAGAAATAATGACGAAGGATCAGCCCATTAAGGTAACTGTTACGGTGACCAATACTG
The DNA here is from genome assembly GCA_002438345.1 of Paenibacillus sp. UBA6285. GTDB lineage: Bacteria > Bacillota > Bacilli > Paenibacillales > Paenibacillaceae > Paenibacillus_AQ. The sequence goes on along the minus strand of DJUJ01000004.1, from coordinate 83,531 downwards.
GCAATGTGCAAGGAGAAGAGGTAGTGCAGCTCTACATCCGAGACATTTCAGGAGAAGTCGTCAGACCGATGAAGGAGCTGAAAGACTTCGCTAAGATCAGTCTCTCCCCGGGAGAATGCCGGAAAGTGAGCTTTACACTTACGGAAGAACAGCTTTGTTACTATCATAGCGATTTAAGCTTTAGCAGTGATCCGGGACAATTCAAATTGTTCGTAGGTCCTAATAGCCAAGAGGTTAAAGAACGAGATTTTCGCTTAACATTAGCTTAAGTAGAATATATACGACACTGGCTGTCGTAATAGAGGAGTGCACGAATATGACTACTAATATGAATTCTAACATCCATTTAAACGCCGGGGACTTATCATTCATTTTTACAAACAGTGGGGACTTGTTCCAAGTTCTTCATGAACGGACGATGATCAATCAATTGCTGCCAAGTATTGTGGATGGCTCCTTATCCAATCTATATTTACGTATTCATAGTAATGGAAGCATTCAAGCTGTTCCTTTGCTTGGCATTCATTCTTCAAGCACTGTACGTAAGGCTGGGAACCGCTTGGTTTGGGAAGGTACTGCGGAAAATATCGAGTATCAGGTTATTTTTACTCCGACGGCTCAAGGCACTTGGTTCTGGGACGTGAAGCTTTCAGGGCAAGATGCAGATGTGGATCTCGTGTACGGACAAGATGTGGGTATTGCCGATATCGGCGCAGTTCGCAGTAATGAAGCCTACCTGTCACAGTATATTGATCATGCGGTATTCGAGGATCAAGCCAAGGGGTACGTTGTTTGCTCCAGACAGAATCAGCCACAAGGTGGTAAATTCCCATATCTGCAACAGGGCTCAATCACTAAGGTAACAAGCTTCTCGACAGATGGTTTTCAATTCTTTGGGTTGTCCTATAAAGAGACCAATCAACCGGAAAGCCTGAGTCGTGAGCAATTAAGTAATGAAATCTATCAATATGAATTCGCTTATACTGCGCTGCAATCGGAGCGGGTGAAGCTGAGCGGGGAAGCCCGGTTTGTATTTTACGGATTGTTCAAGCAAGATTATCCAGAAGCGATCACTACGCTAGAATTCACGAAGGATATTGCTGCGGCTTGGGATAATGTAAAAGATTTACCTTTAGAAGCTGAAGCAACACTTGAGCGTTCTTTCCTCTCGAAGGAGCTAGGAGCGCCGCTGGTGGCAGAATCTCTGTCAGAGAAAGAGATCGAAGTCTTGTTTCCAGTTCGCTATCAAGAGGAGAAAGAGGGAGACCTACTACTATCTTTCTTCACAGAAAATTATGAGCATGTAGTACTGAAAGAGAAGGAATTACGAGTAGAGCGGCCGCACGGTCATATTCTAATGAGTGGGGATAACGCTCGACTCAACGATAAGGTTATCACGACAACTTCTTATATGTACGGGATCTTTAACTCCCAAGTAGTCATTGGGAATACCAATTTCAACAAGCTAATGTCCAATCCCAGAAATGCACTTAACATTCCGAAAGCTTCGGGACAACGAATCTATGTGCAGTGGAATGGTGAATACCGGCTTCTGACGATGCCATCCCTATTCGAGGTTGGTTTCAACTATGCCCGTTGGTATTACAGAACAGATGGCGAATGCTTCATTATTACGAACTACACCACTGCAGATTCTCCAGAGATATTCCTGAATGTGCGCACGGAAAGCGGAAAAGCTTATCGCTATTTAGTTACTAATCAAATCACTATGAACGTTAACGAATATGAGCTTCCGTATCAATTCAAGCAAGAAGAAGGAACAGTAACCTTCTCGGCTGACAGAAGCGCGCTAAGTGCAGGTGAATATCCTGATCTGCAGTACAAATTCCAGGTACAAGGAGCGGAGTTTACCCTGCAAGATGAAGGTAGACTTGTCTCCCATGCTGGGCATACTGATGCACCGCTAGCTGTTCTGGAACTATCAGCGAGCAGTGAATGGACCTTGAATATTCAGGGCCTTCTGGATGGCAAGGAGATTATTTCGAGTAGCCGTACAGCTGAAGAGGAGATTTCCGCTTACCGCGAGTTCTATAGCGGGGTTATGAATGGCTTCCGCTTGACGCTAGGTGATGGGTCAGAAGGTGAGTTGTTTAAGGTAAATGCCCTAGCTTGGTGGTATACACATAATATGCTCGTCCATTATTCTGTGCCACACGGGCTGGAACAATATGGTGGCGCTGCTTGGGGAACCCGTGATGTGTGTCAGGGACCTGTGGAATATTTTATGGCTACGCAAAAATACGAACAGGTTCGCGAAATATTGCGGACGTTATATGCTCATCAATATGAAGACGACGGTAACTGGCCACAGTGGTTCATGTTTGATAAATATACGAAGATTCAGCAAGAAGAGAGCCACGGAGATATTATTGTATGGCCACTCAAAGTGCTTGGAGACTATTTAGCGGTAACTCAAGACTACAGTATATTGCAAGAAAAGGTGCCGTATACTCGTAAGCATAGCTTTGACTTTACAGAGGAAGAAGCAACGCTGCTGGATCATGCACGGAAGGAAATTGCTTATATTAAGAATCATTTCCTGCATGACACGCATTTGTCTTCTTACGGTGATGGAGACTGGGATGATACACTACAGCCTGCAAATCCACAGCTGAAGCAGTACATGGTTAGTAGCTGGACAGTGGCACTTACCTATCAGACATTGAATCAGTTCTCAGAAGTGCTTCATAAAGTTGATCCAGCAGGTTCGGAAGAGCTGAAAGCGATGGTAGAGGGAATCCGTGAGGATTTCAACACACATATGCTCCAATCTGAGGTAATTCCCGGCTTCTTGTATATGGAGGACCCAGAGCAAGTGAAGCTTATGGTACATCCAAGCGATACGGAAACAGGGATCCAATACCGTCTGCTGCCAATGACTCGCAGTATGATCAGTGAGCTGCTGACACCAGAACAAGCCGAAGCGCACTATGAAGTAATACAGGATAAACTGTTCTGTCCAGATGGCGTTCGTCTGATGAACCGTCCAGCACAATATGTTGGCGGCGTTAGCAGTCATTTCAAACGTGCGGAGCAAGCTTCTAACTTTGGTCGGGAAATTGGACTTCGATATGTACATGCACACATCCGTTATGTAGAAGCTATGGCTAAGCTAGGGAAAACCGATCAGGTCTGGAATGGTCTAGCGGCGATCAATCCGATCGGAATCCGCGACGTGGTGCCAAATGCTGAACTACGTCAGGCTAACTCCTACTTCAGTAGCTCGGATGGTAAATTTAACACCCGTTATGAAGCGCAGGAGAATTTCGATAAACTGCGTAATGGTGACGTAGCTGTTAAAGGTGGCTGGAGAATCTACTCAAGCGGTCCTGGGATCTATATGAACCAATTAATCTCGAATGCACTGGGGATCCGTACGGAAGGTGGAGACTTAATCGTCGACCCAATTCTGCCGGAGTCGCTGAACGGAATGCGCTTTAGCTTTGAATATGCAGGCACTAAGGTAGACTTTATTTATCACCTTACGGGCTCTGATAACAGTCGGATTACTGTTAACGGTACGGAAGTGCAAGCCGAAGGTACGCTTAATCGCTACCGTAGTGGCGGTATCCGGATCAAGCGTGAGGACTTTGATCGTCTCTGCGTAGAAGCTGGAAATGTGATAGAGATTTATAAGTAATATAATTATTGAAGGGCAATCTCCGCGATAAGCGTGGAGATTGCCCTTTTTTCTGTACCTTCTACATACGGCTCGGTGTCGGTAACCCAAGTACTTCTAGCACATCACCTAAGGTGTCTTTAAATCTCGAAGTGAGCCAGAGGCGAAATGCGATGGTAGCCGCTTCACCTTTTAAAATAGGACATATAGAATAGAAGTTATTGAAGAGTGTGGCTAAGGTATGCGCGTAAGTGCAGAGTATATTCGGCGTCAATTCTAAGCTGGCAGAATACAATGTCTCCTGCCAGAGACTAAGCTGTCTCAGCAAAGCAAGCTCTGCTTTTTCCATTTCGAGTGGGAATTGAAGCTGTGAGGCATCTGTGATTAATGGGATTGTAGATTTGCCCAAAACACTGCTGGCACGCGCATAGGTGTACATCAGATAAACCCCAGAATTACCGGATATTTCGGTAGCCTGCTTGAAATCAAACACGATTTCCGTTCCCAGATTAAACCGCAGCAGATAATAGCGAATGGCAGCAGCTGCAATAATGTGGCTGGAAAGTCCATCTTTATCGGAACGCGAATGTTCTATGTTCTGTTCCATAAGCTTCACTAAATCGATCACCTTAACGCCAATTCCTTGGCGTCCGGACATAGCATAAGAGGATTTCCCTTCTGAAATATCTATTCCTAGCTCGGCGGCCGAGGCTGGACTAAGAGAAACAACGCCATAACTTACATGATGGAGTTTCTCTGCTTGATCGTTATAACCTAGTGCGCCTAAAGCCTGTTTAACCATCTGTTGCGGATATTCCTGTCTATAATCGATCACGTTAATGACACGGTCCGCATGTCCATAGGGCTCCTGGGTTCCAGCTAATCCAGTTGTCCATAAACCGGACGAGAATTCACTGTAGGTGAAATCTTTAGCTAATAGACCGAATTTCCAGAGATGATAGGCGATGTCCTTGGCCGTGTACGTCAAAATCCCATTCGAACGAACTAGCACCTTATCCATATGATGATCCTCTGAATCCACCCCAATGCTAACCTCTGTCCCTTGCTTCAGCACCCAGCACCCCGCCAGCTTACCTTCAGTCTCCTGTACAAAAACTGCTGTTTGCTTCAATAGCTTAGATGCGGCTACCCAGAATCCCTCTTTTAAAATATTGCTCTCCCATACTAGCAGGTCATAGTGAATACCGAAACGCTTCATTTCCTCTACATGTTCTCTCACAATACGTTCAGCGACAAGGTTGCCCAGCCACGCCTCATTGCCTCCGCCCTGTTCAAGGGCATGCAGGATATCCGTGCGTTTGTGTGTCATCTCAGGATTTAATGCATATTCTTTGTTCACTTTGGCATAAAGATCCCAGCAATAATCACCGAAACGTTGATGATCACCCTCCAAAGGTACATTTAATAAACTNNGACCTCTACGTGGTGTCCGGTTCTTTTCATTATTCTGACCAGCGCATCACCAATACAAGCATTTCTTAGGTGACCTACATGAGCAGCTTTGTTGGGGTTAATAGAAGTGTGCTCGATGATGACCTTTTCTCCTGTGCTGTCTGGCAGATCAAAGGAATGTTTACCCCATACCTGCCAATCCATGTACAAATTAATAAATCCGGGAGCGGCTACCTCGACTTTTTGTAAAAGACCTGCGTAACTCACTTGTAATTTAATTTCCGCTTTTACTAATTCGGCTATGGCGAGAGGGGATTTGCGCAGGGTTTTGGCTAGCTGCATAGCAATATTGCAGGAATAATCACCATGCTCTAGATTAGCTGGCTGTTCGATCAGAATAGCAACATCGTTTGGATAGGCAACTTCTAAGGTGTGGAATACTTTTTTTACACTTTGTTCAATGCTGGTTTTGATGATTTGACTTAACATTTCATACCCTCCTTTGAAAATACAAAAAAGCCCTCGTCTCAAAAGAGACGAGGGCTTTAGCGCTCGCGGTACCACTCTCGTTGCTAAACAGACGTTTAGCCACCTTACAGGATAACGGTCTTCAGCCGGGACTTCCTACTTGGGTTCAGAAATCCATCTCACGGGTGCGCTTCATTAGGTGATCTGTACCGGCTTACACTTACCCGGCTCGCTGAGGACTAGAACACGTTAACTACTCTCCCGCTCATCGATGATTGAATAATTTTAATCAGTATAACTAATATTTCAAAAAAAGCAATAGGGGGTATGCTTAGTGAAATCTGGACAATCAATTATGTTTAGATCATCAGAATCTCTCGGATGTCTTGTTCTGTAAGCGTAGATAATCCTTCCTGACCTGGCTGGATCACTTCATCGATCAAGTTCCTTTTCTTCTGTTGTAGCTCATACATCTTATCTTCCACAGTGCCTTGGGTGACGAGTCGGATCACTTGCACTACTTTTTTCTGCCCGATTCGGTGAGCCCGATCCGCTGCTTGCTGCTCGACGGCAGGGTTCCACCATAGATCGTATAGGATTACAGTATCTGCCCCAGTTAAGTTAAGTCCGGTTCCGCCAGCCTTTAAAGAGATCAGGAAAATATCTCGCTCTCCTTCATTAAACTTATTACATAAATCTACCCGTTGAGATACAGGCGTTTGACCATCTAGATAGAAATATGGAATCCCTTGATATCCGAGTTCACGTCCAATCAGACCGAGCATCTCTGTGAACTNNGAACTGCGGCATTCCTCTATGATTTCGAGCAGCTGCTCGAACTTGGCGGAGCTTCCTTCATACCCATCGACAAATAGTGCCGGGTGGCAGCATAGCTGGCGCAGTCGAGTGAGTCCCGCAAGGATTTTAATCCGATTATTATTGCCGAAACTATCCTGGGTCAGATGCTTAAGCGCCTCTTTTTTCAAACGGGCGAGATAAGCGACATATAACTTCTTCTGCTCAGGCAGCAGCTCACAAGCTTGGAGTGATTCGATTTTCTCAGGAAGTTCCTTTAACACGTCACTCTTTAAGCGCCGCAGCAAAAAGGGACGTGCCCGCTTCGCAACCGTTTCCCTCGGTAAATCGTGGAAAGCTTTCTTGCCTGGAAAGAGCCCGGGGAACACGGTGCCGAAGATGGACCAAAGATCTTCCAGCGCATTCTCTACAGGGGTTCCGGTAAGTGCAAAACGATGCCGGGCCTGCAGAGCCATAACAGCTTGGGCGGTCTGTGTAGTATGGTTTTTTATGGTTTGCGCTTCATCGAGAATCAGGGTATGAAAAGACTTCTTGGCATACAGCTGAACATCTCTACGAAGTAGCGGGTATGAGGTGATGATTACATCAGCCTTCGCTGTATTTTTTAAAATCCGACCTCGTTCTGTTAAACTTCCATCAGCAATAACAGCTTTGATCTCTGGCGTGAACTTTTTAAGCTCATTATGCCAGTTATACGTGAGAGAAGCGGGAGCGACAATAAGTGCGGGCAGACCATTCTGACGGATATCTGGAAGCTCGGAGAGTAGAAAAGCGATACTCTGCAGCGTTTTACCAAGTCCCATATCATCTGCTAATATACCGCCGAAACGGTAATGGGCCAGCGTCTTCAGCCACTGAAATCCATACTGCTGATAATCCCGAAGCACAGGAACTAGACTATCTGGTATAGGAAAATCAAGGTTCTCAGGATTGCGCATGTTCGCCAGTAGCCGCCTGAAAGATCTGCTAAGCTTGACGGAGTCGCTTTTCTCGTCTGCAGAGGTCAAATGTAATCCACGAACAATCGGAAGAGAAAATGCTGCACCTTTGATCTCACCTTCTCGAATGCCCATCTCGTTCATAAAGGTGATGATTTCTTGGAGCTCCTCGCTTTCCAGCGGTAGCAGCGCCCCTTCGGGCAAGCGGTAGTATTTACGTTTATCCTGAAGTGACTTTAGAACCATAACAATCTCAGATTCGGGAATACCACCCATGTCGAATTTAAAATCAAGCCAGTCCGTTTTCTCATTCCAACTAATACTTACCTTGGGTGGTGTGGTCCCCGTGAACAATCTTTCTTTGACAGAGGTGGTCGCANNNNGATACAAAAAATCGTACTCGCCATCCTCATCGGTCATAATATAGCCACCTTCGGTTTTGGCGAAGGATTCATGCTCCATCAGCTCCAGAATTCGGTATTCCCCGTCCCCGTCTCTGATAAGAATCAAGTCCGTACCTCGAACATGGTTTTTTTCGTCTAAGGGATTGATGATGATATCACCATACTGGAACTCCAGCCCGGCGAGCAGTCGATCTCTCACACGGTCTAGATAGAGCCTCGCCGTAAGCTTATGTTGAACAATTCGATCAGCAATGGAGTCAGCGATATGGACGTTTCCCAGTTTTTTCAGACCAGGAATAACCTTGTCCATAAAAGGCTCCATTTGCTCGGGTGCAATATCGATGCCATCTCGCCGGGAGGAATCCAGCATTTTCTTCATCTCAGCTAGACGCATGCATTCCTGAGCGGAAAGCTTCAGTATTTTGCCTTCAGACATCACAATCCCGTAGTCTTCCAGAACCAAAATCTGCTCAAACCCCTGAATATCCAGGTGGTACCCTTCGCCTTCGGCTTGCTCGAACGCAAAGTTAAGGGGTGGTGCTTCATTTGACATATGAATGCCTTCGTACAGAATCTCTCCTTGTTGCAGATATACCGACGAAACCTCTGAAAGTGCGGGCTGAACCTTCTCCCAGAAAAAAGGAGGGACAGCCAGCAGGCGATCTCCTCCCAGGTTGCCGCCATATGGAGAATGGTGAGTGACGTTATCGCGATACATTTTTTCATTTAAGACAATTTCAATAAGCTTCTGAAGAACGGCGTTATCTTCCTTCCGAAAGCTATGAATGGTAGGGTCATAGATAAAATGCTTCGAGAATTCGAAGGTTTCTCCACGGTGTACGCGTTCTAGAAAACCTCTTATTTTTTGAACCACATATAGACGTTTCGAGCCGACTTTTATTTCTATACCCAGCATTGTGCTGTTGTAACTATAAGTGAAAGGCTTGCAGATGAACTCTACATTTAGCGGGATTCTATTATCCACAAAAGCTCCAGTACCACTCGGACGCGGTCTCTGGTTGCTGAACATGCCTAGTAGGCTGCTCACAAGATGCTGATCTCTGGGCCTTCCTCCCATATCTCGAGTAGAATCCGTAAATATACGTGGGGTTAAGACCCCTGAATCTTCAATAGAAGAAAGACGGGAAGCTCCAGTAGGCTCTGGTCCATCTCCAGCAGTCTCAAGGGCATCAATGCTGATCAGTACGGCTGCGATATGTTTGCAGAAAGGCCCCCCATGCGAATAAGCAGGACAAGTACACTCTGCCTTAACATCACCATCAATATCGATGACAACCATGACTTCGTAGTCAATGCCCCCTTGAACGAGCGCTTCATAACGAGATCGGGGCAGATCTGGGATGGATTCATTGCGTTCTTCAATATCAATGATATCGACGCTTCCAGACTGGTAATAAGCCAACCCTTTTTCAAAAATAGACTTGCCGCACAGCAGCTTAATTACCCGTTCTGTTACACTAAAGCCCATAACATAATTCCTTCCTCGTAACTTGTTCTTCGAAAAGTCCGAATTATTATATATTCCTTATGATAACAGAACGGGCGTGCGCATCAAATAGGGGCCGGTGCTCGACTAATCCCATGCATTATAAAATGGATTGTCAGGTTAATCTCTTCCTCGTCATTCCAGTCCTTCTCTGGCTGTAGCAGCAGGCGATTAAGCACATACCCTACAACGGATGAAATAGTGAAGCGTAGAATAGCGGGTGTAGGTAATTCAATGACTTCGCCTTTTGCCTTGAAGTGCTCAACAATTTCGATGACGCGCTCCAACACCTTGCTTAGAATATTCTCCGCGAACTGTTCTCTGAGCACCGGTTGGAAAGGGATTTCCTGAATCAGAATCTTTAGAATTTTAAAATTCCTGCGGGCGAACTCCAGCCGATTGATGATAAACGTCCGCAGGAATTCTTCAAAATTGTCATAGGGAACATCGAGTACCCCGTTGAAATTTCGCATTACAAAAGGAGCGAGCATACGACTCATGGTGGGACCTACGATGGACAGCAGTAGATCTTTTTTGGTCTTGTAATATCGAAAAATCGTTCCCTCCGCCACGCCCGCCTTCTGGGCAATCTCACTAGTCGCAGCAGCAGAGTATCCTTTTTCAGAAAACACCTCGATCGCCGCTTGCAGAATGGAAATTTGTTTCGGTGTCAGCTTCTCGTCTTCACTTCTGGCCAGCAGCTCTTCAATCCACTGCTCTTCTATATTTTGTTTCGCAGAATCGTGTTCCTTCATTACACTTGCCCTCCAAATTTAATCCATTTCGTTCAACCGATGAAAGCCTTTTTGAAGCTACATTTTGCGGTGTTTGCGCAGTGCCAATACATTCAGAAGCATGAATAGTAACGAAAATCCGATAAGCACATAGACATCCAGAGCGATTGCGCTCCATCCTTTGCCGCGGATCATGATGTCCATAAGCGCTTCTGATCCATAATAAATTGGCGTTGCGTAGCCTACGCGCTGTAGCCACAGCGGAAGGGTGTCGAGTGGGAACAGTCCGCTGAGAAAGACTTGTGGCACGATAATGAGCGGAATGAACTGAATCATTTGCAGCTCATTAGCCGCAAAAGCTGACAAAAGCGTGCCAAGCGTCAGAGCTGTCATCGACAGGAGTAAAGTGATCAGCATGACGTAACCAAAGCTACCTGTCATCATAATGCCAAGAATCTGAATGGAAAACCACGAGATCAACAGCGCTTGGAATACGGTAAAAATACCGAAACCACATACATACCCGAGTACAATCTCCCATCTTTTTAAAGGAGTAGAAAGTAGGCGTTCAAGCGTGCCGGTGGTCCGCTCCCGTAGGAATGACACACCCGCAATTAGGAATACGAAAAAGAAAATAAATACGCCAATCATAATCGGACCGAAACGGTCGATTGTCTTCATATTCTCAGAACCGTAAAGATAGCTGATCTGCGGTTGTAATTGCAGTTGTTTCTCTATATTAGGAAGAAGTTTTTGTGATAACTGTTGAAGCGTCATGATTACCGCCTTATTGGCGGTAGGATTGCTGCCTTCTAACAGCACTTGGGGAATGACTGCTGAATCCCCAGCCTTTCCGTCTAAAGTGATCAAAGCGTCAATCTTTCCTTCTACTAAAGCACTTTTTCCTAGCTCTGTGCTGGCATATTCTTCGACTGTTGCATGTTGTTCTTTTAGCGCAGCTGTCATATTTAGAGGTACACCGGACACACCGATTTTTGGCTCATAGGCGTCACCGTTGAATACCAAACTCATTAAACTTAAAACGAGGAGCGGTGCGATGAACATTAGAGCCATCGTTCTTTTGTCGTGAATAAACTGTCGCAAAATCCGTAAGGTAATCGCTCGAATTCTCATGAACGGACACCTCCATAGTATAGAAAGGCTTCCTCAATAGAGGTTGAACCGGTAGCTTGCAGCAGTCCAGCAGGCGTGTCGGCGGCAAGAAGCTTGCCATCACGGATCATTCCGAGTCGATCGCATTTCTCAGCCTCATCCATGACATGCGTAGTCAGTACAATCGTGGTACCTTTCTGGTTCAGAGCTTTTAGTTCTTTCCAGACGGATAGTCGGAGTACGGGATCGATACCTACTGTTGGTTCATCAAGAATAAGTAGCGGAGGCTCATGGAGTAGCGCAATCGCCAGCGATAGGCGGCGCTTCATTCCGCCAGAGTATTGATCTACTCTTTTGCGAAGATGCTCTTGTAGATCCACCAGTTCCATAACAGCTTTGATACGCTTGCCGCGTTGCTCACCCTTTAGTCCATATAGCGCAGCAAAGAACTCCAGATTCTCCTTCGCACTGAGTTCTGTATATAGGGCATCGGACTGAGCCATATATCCAATTTGCTGCAGCATGGATAACTTAGGCATTGTGACACCAAGCACCTTCACCTCGCCAGAGGTTACCTCATCAATACCTGTAAGCAGCTTCACTAGCGTTGTTTTTCCGGAGCCGGATGGCCCTAGTATGCCGAAGGTTTCCGCACGCTCCACTTGAAGCGAAATATCTTCGAGCACCTGTTTGTCTCCAAAGGCTTTACCGACATGGCTCACTGAATGACTGGAACTTCTGAACCCATGTTCATCTCCTCGATTCTGAATAGTCTAGGATACAAAATGTTGTTGCTGAATGCTCACCACAACAATAATGAGTGAGCGCTCACTCATTATTGTGCTCCGAAATCCAGTAAATGTAAAGTGCTCAATTTACGCTTCTTGAAATCTGTAATAAATCGCAAAGTAGCGGCATTTTTGCACAAGATGCGAATACCTGCTCATGAACCAACTTGGAGAAAGTGATAGGGGAGCAGAAGCTAACGTTTATCTTCTTGCCTGGAAGTCAGTTCGATTTCGGCTGGTTTCGATTTGAATGATCGATTGTCATTTTCTGTGAACAAAATAATTCACGTTATGAAAAAAAGAGGCCGTCCCAAAAGCCATGAAAATGGCTGCTTGGGTCGGTCGCTTTGTGTTTAAGTAGTTTTTTGCGTTATTACGCTTTAATATAATCCGCAAAATTCTCCAGCAAGTATAAGGAGTTAATATCTTCACGCAAATGATGCTGGACTAGCTCATCAATTTTGTCTGTTTCATGGTTTGTCATACAATCCAGGATCATGTGATGCTCGCTCAAAATTTTCTCCAGCTTTTCTTGTTTTAGCATATGCAAGCGACGATATCTTTCATAATGCACATTGGAGAACTTAATTAGCTTCCACAAAAATTCATGTCCTGCTAGTGTGAATAGCGTTCTATGAAAGGTGTCATCCAAGGTAAGAAAGTGCTCAAGTGCATGTTCCTGATGTATGGCGTTCCTTTGCTCTTCTAAGTTCTTCTTAAGTTCCATAATACCTTTAAGAGTAAGGCTACCGGATAGACCTTTGATAATATCTTTTTCCAGAACACTTCTTAAATAGATGATTTGCTCGACCGATTCTAAATCAATGTACGAAACAATATTCCCTTTTTTCGGATACACATCAATATAGGATTCAAGTGATAGTTGCTTTAGTACATCGCGCAAAGGCGTTCTGGATATCTGAAACCGCTCGGACAATACCGTCTCACTCAGAATGGTTCCAGGCTTTAGGGTTAGGTTAAGAATTTCATGCTTTAATAGGTTCAAAATATCTTTTTTGGTGGACATGAGGTTACGTCTCCATTGCCATTGAATTTGTAATTAGTATACATGAAGCCGGATGTTGACAGAAGAAAGTTATTTCAATTATATATTTGTGACATCTTGTATACAAGTTGTGAACAAAATATATTACATTGTTGACAATAATCATAATTTCATTCTAATATTTGAGTATATTATCTTGTATACAAGATATCGACATGTGAAATTATAGGAGGTTTTTTTTCCAGATGAACATGACATGGAGATGGTATGGAGAAGGGAATGACAACATTACGCTCGATCATATTCGGCAAATACCGGGGGTAATGGGAATTGTCTGGTCACTGCATCATAAGGTGGCAGGCGAAGTGTGGGAAATGGATGAAATTCAGAAGGTTGCGGATCAAATTACGAGCAAAGGGTTCAGTACTGCTGTAGTCGAGAGTGTAAATGTCCATGATGATATCAAGATTGGACTCCCAACGCGTGATAAATATATCGATATTTACATAGACACCATCCGGAAATTAGCCAAGGTCGGTGTTAAAGTGATCTGTTACAATTTCATGCCGATCTTTGACTGGACTCGGACGGAGCTGTACAAAGAATTGCCGGATGGCTCGAATGCTCTTTTTTATGAAAACGCGGCTATTAATGAGAACCCACGTGACATGGTGAATCGCATTTTGGAGGGTGCTGGCGAATTTACGATGCCTGGCTGGGAGCCGGAGCGACTTGCGAAGCTCGATGAGCTATTCGCCGCTTATGCAGATGTAACGGAAGAGAAGCTGTTCGAGAATTTGGTCTATTTTCTGAAGCGAATTATTCCTGTCTCTGAGGAAGTGGACATCAAAATGGCGATCCATCCCGATGATCCTGCGTGGCCGATCTTTGGCTTGCCTCGCATTGTCCGCAGCCACGATACGATCCGCCGTTTACTCGACGCAGTAGATAGTCCGTATAATGGATTAACCTTCTGTACAGGGTCACTCGGTACGAATCCGAAAAACGATCTGCCAGCTATGATTCGGGAATTCTGTAATCGCATTCATTTTGCCCATATTCGAAATGTTAAGGTTTTTGAGAACGGTGATTTTATCGAGGTATCTCATCGTGGACGGGACGGTAGTGTGGATGTGGCAGAGGTTGTCAAAT
>DJUJ01000004.1:20104-69430 GCA_002438345.1 Paenibacillus sp. UBA6285 | reverse complement strand
GGAATATTTTTCGGGGATTTGTTGCGAATGCTCACCAGAAGCTGTTGGAGCTTGGAAAAGCAGATACAGGTATTATCGCCGCTACCTCCTCTGACTACGAGCTGATTGACAAGATTTTTAAACCGCATGATCATTTAACACTTCTCGTGCTCATGAATGCGCGTGGCGAGTTTACGAAAAAGGTCATTAGCAGCATTACTGAGGCCATTATGGCAAACAAGAATCGTGCGCAAGATTACTGCCGTTTGGTTGAAGTATTTGAAAATCCGAGCTTGCAGATGGCCAGCTTCACTATTACAGAGAAGGGTTATACCTTGACGGATCCTAATGGAATGTACCTTGATATCGTGAAGAATGATATGGAGCAAGGGCCAGAGCAGCCTTCCCACAACATGAGTGTTATCGCTTCTCTTGCTTACCGTCGATATCTTAAAGGTCAATATCCAATGACTTTTGTTAGTATGGATAACTGTTCGCACAATGGGGATATGCTGAAAAAAAGCGTGATTACAATCGCCAAGACATGGACTGCAAAAGGGTATGTGGAGGAAGGTTTTGTAGCGTATCTCGAAGACGAGAGTCGCATAACCTTCCCATTGTCGATGATCGATAAAATCACACCTCGTCCGTCCAAAGCTGTTCGAAATGCCTTGCAGGAGCACGGGATTGGCGGTATGGATATACTTATTACCTCGAGAAACGCACATACCGCANNCGAATGGGCGTCCATTATTAGAAGAAGTGGGAATTATATTCACAGATCGTGAGACCGTGAATAGGGTGGAAACGATGAAGGTCACAGCCTGTCTGAACCCCTTACACACTGCATTAGCGGTCACTGGCTGTCTGTTAGGATATAAGCAGATTTCAGATGAGATGCAGGATCAGACACTGCGTACATTGGTTGAGTGGATTGGGTACAAGGAAGGATTGCCTGTAGTTGTAGATCCTATCATTCTAGATCCACAGCAGTTCTTGGATGAAGTGCTGCAAGAGCGATTGGCGAATCCATATATTCCAGACACCCCGCAGCGAATTGCGACAGATACGTCGCAGAAGGTGGGAATTCGTTATGGGGAAACGATCAAAGCCTATGTACAACGAGAAGATCTTAATCCTGCTGAGTTGACGGCGATTCCATTAGCAATTGCTGCGTGGTGCCGCTATTTGATCGGAGTGGATGATGAAGGAAATCCATTTGAGCTGAGTTCCGATCCATTAATGGAGTCACTTCAAGAACATCTGCAAGGCGTGACTTTGGGAGATTTGACTTCTAATGTTCATAAGATTCTAGATAATGAGAAGATCTTTGGTGTACTGTTATATGAAATTGGCCTTGGTAACAAGATTGAAGGTTATTTCTATGAAATGCTGAAGGGCCCAGGAGCTGTGCGGAGAACGTTGGAGAAGTATTTGAATTAATAGTTATTGTAGATCACATTTACAAAAAGCCTCATGGAGTAAAGCCACTGCACCCCGCAGAGCTATACCCCATGAGGCTTTTTTTCGTGTCTAGTCCATTTGGTTTACCTTGGATAGAGCGGTCTAGCACGCCAATATACCTACTTTTTCAAAAAAATAATTATAGTTAATATTTCCATAACATTCCTCTGCAACAGAATTGACATTTGTAGACGAAAATGACATTAGCAGTTACCTATACGAAAAGGGTGAATCTAATTGAAAAACAGTAAATGGATTAGCGCAACGTTGGCTTCAGCACTTCTTGCAACAGTAGGCGTTGGGAGTGTATCTGCAGCTAGCATCGGCAGTAATGTGAAATCTGTAGCTACCAATCAAGTCGCTGGTAAAACAGCAGTTAAAGAAGGTACAACTACTTGGAATGTGAACGGTACGCCGATTGTGTTTAACACCATTAATAGCAGTGGTTACAAACTTTACTCGCTGAATCAGGTAGCTGGTGAAATTGGAGCTAAGCTAGTACTGGGAGCAGGCGGGTTTGAACTTAATGACAGCAAAGGATTACATAATGTTCAACTCAAAACAGGCTCAAAGAGCTATCAAGTAGATGGTAATTCCGAATCGTTCACAGTTGCTCCAGTATTTTATAACGGTAAAACCTATGTAGAGCTTACTAAATTAGTTAATGCATTAGGTGGAGAGCTGGATGCTGATGCTGGCACGATTCTAAGCTTTGCTCGTCCTGAAGGATTGTTTGATACTTTGCACTGGACAGCTGCTGGAAGCCTTATTGCGAACAAAAGTGATGCGGAAACCGCTCAGCTTATCAAATTCACTACTGACCCAGGTAACTATGAAGTATTTTCTTCGGATGACAGTGCGGTGGATTTTGCAGTATCGCCGGATGGGCAGTGGGGAGCGTTCAATGATGAGACTGGTTTGCTGAATCTGATTAACTTGTCTAGTGGTGCTATTAAGAAGCTGGGTACTGACAACAGTGTGAAGACGGATCTAGTTTGGTCCAAGGATGGTAAAAGTATTTACTTCATCCAAGGTGACAAGCAGGAGAAAATCGCAAAAATCGCTGTAGACACTGGTGTGGTTAAGTCCGTTTTGGCAGATAAGGTTGAGAATAAATCTGAACTGCGCATTTCCGCTGATGAGAAGAGTGCGGGTTACATCGTTAACTTAACGGGTGTGGCTAAAAATGATGCAGATAGCACAGAAGATTCCCTCACCGTAGACTTCAGCTCTGCTGGAGAGCAGCTTTACAAGCTTGATCTGATTACAAAAGATGCTAAGCCAGCTGCCCTGACCACTACACCTGATAACAAGCTGTACCCTGAAATTTTGGCTGATGGAAGCCTCGTATACCTGAGCGCAGATGCAGATGGTAATGCAGTTAACACACTGAAGGTTATAAAAGCAGACGGAACCAGCAATAACATTTCACTTGATGTTGAAGTGAATTGGTCTACTGGTGTTAACAATGGTTTGGTTGTAGCAGGTTCAGCTGCAAACGGAAGCACAGTAGTCTATTCCATTGATAATAATGGAGCAAAGACTGAGCTATTCCGCTCCACTGAAGACGTATCTGAAGTAGCTGTTTCGAATGACGGAAGCAAGCTTGCCATCGTAAGCGACGGCGTTGTACAGGTGATCCAAGGCGGTAAAGCATTGCAACTGTCTAAATAATAATTATCCCTAATCATATTTTAACGGCGTAAAGCCGAGAGGAGAAATAATACAATGAAGATTTTCAAGAAGCTAACAGTAACAGCTCTAACAGCTGTAATTGCGGTAACCGCATCTTTCGCAGGGGTTGCAGCAGCAGCCGATTCACTTAAAGGTAAAATCACAGTTAACGGTTCGACAGCACTTCTTCCATTGACCCTTCAAGCGGCAAAAGAATTCCAAAAGCTGCACCCTAAAGTGAAAATCGCAGCATCGGGTAAAGGTTCTGTCACTGGACCTCAAGCTGTAAAAAAAGGCATCGCTGATATCGGCGCTTGCGACTGGGATGCTAGCATCGACGTACCAGGCTTCAAAGCTTTTGACGGACAGGTAGCAAACAAAGTAGCTGTCATTCCTTTTGCTACAATCGTGAACAAGAATGTTGGCGTAGATAACCTTACAACAGAACAACTTAAAGGTATTTTCGCAGGCAAAATCACGAATTGGAAAGAAGTAGGCGGTGCAGATGCTGACATCGTAGTTATCACTCGCTCTTTCGGTTCCGGTACACGCGTTAACTATCAAGCTAAAGCTTTGGATGGTGGAGATATCGTTAAGAAAGCTAAGAACTACAAAGAAACAGGTTCATCCGGTGACATGAAGACTGCCGTAGGAACAACTCCTAACTCTATCGGTTATATCGACCTTGTATATGTAAGTGGCGACGTGAAAGCTGTTAAACATAACGGTGTAGCTGCTACTACAGACAACGTAATCAATGGATCTTATAAGATCTGGGCTTATGGTTACTACATGACTAAAGGCCAACCTACTGGCGCAACAAAAGAGTTTATCGAATACGTACAAAGCAAGAAGTTCCAACAAGGTTCCCTGAAAAAGCTTAAATTTATTCCGATCGCAGCAATGAAGGGCTAATATCATCTAAAGATCATATTGAACGGTAACAGTGGCCAGCTCCGATCTTGATACGGGGGTGGCCGCTTACAGGAGGGAAAGTATGGGGGCACCAGTCCACGGCTTGGCAACTAGGGGAAAAGAGAGCGTAACGCAGGTTAGCGCTAACTCCAAACGTCATGGTAGACATTTGTTTAGCAATAAATTGTTTAAGTTATATTTTTTATTCAGCATTCTCGCGCTTTGTTTCGTACTTGGACTTGTAATTCTATTTATCGGCAAAACGGCTATGCTTCTGTTCGGCCATCTCTCGCCTGCGGACTTTTTCTTTTCCTTTAACTGGACGCCGGAAGAGGACTCTTTTGGAGCGGCTGCCTTCATTGTAAATACACTTTCACTAACTGCATTGACGCTGCTGATTGCAGTGCCTATCTCGGTAGGGATGGCAGTACTTTGTGCAGAAATTGCTCCAAAATGGATGAAGACTTTTATCCGTCCAGTGCTCGATTTATTGGTGGGTATTCCTTCAATTGTTTACGGTTATCTGGGCTTGACGGTATTACTTCCTTTCCTGCGTAGAGTTAGTGGTGAGAGCTTAGGCGATGGCTTGCTAGCTGCTGCACTTGTGCTCGCATTAATGGTGCTGCCAACGATTTGCCGAATCAGTGATGATGCCATTGTCTCTGTGCCGCGCAAATATCGGGATGCTGCCTATGCTCTTGGATCTACCCGCCTACAGGTAATCATGCGTGTAGTACTGCCAGCGGCTAGCAGAGGCNNCTGCTGTCATTCTGGGTATGACTCGTGCTGTGGGTGAGACAATGGCTGTAGTTATGGTTATCGGTAATACACCGCAATTGGCGAAGTCATTATTCACGCCATCATCGGTGCTGACTAGTAACATCGTTATGCAAATCTCCAATGTAGAGTTTGACTCGACTTGGAACTATGCGCTACATATGATGGCATTTCTTCTGCTAGTAATATCATTTGTATTAATTCTGATTATCCGCGTGCTGGGTAGAAAAAGGAGGGATGCAGCGTGAACGGATTCGCAAGTACAAAGCATACAGCGCGTGCTCAAAGAAACAATAAAATTGCGACCATAGGGTTTTATACGCTTGGGGGCTTANNNNGGATTCTTAGTAAAGGTCTACCAGCACTACGGCCCGATTTCTTGATTAAACAGCCTGAAGAGATTGACGCAGGTGGTGGGATTGGTCCTGTGCTGTTCAACTCGTTCTACATTTTGTTCATCTCGCTGTTTATTTCCGTTCCAATCGGTTTGGGTGCGGGAATCTATATGGCTGAATATGCTCCGGATAATAAATTTACAGGCGGACTTCGTATTTGCGTAGAAGCTCTGTCATCGGTTCCTTCGATTGTGTTCGGTATGCTCGGACTTGCGATATTTGCTGAATATTTCGATATCGGTCTGACGATTCTTGGCGGGGGCGTCAGCTAGGCGCTGCTGAATCTACCAATGCTTGCGCGGGTAACAGAGGAAGCGGTACGTGCCGTTCCTGGGGAGATGCGCGAGGCTGGATATGCGCTTGGGATGACTAAATTCCACGTGATCCGCACGGTAGTACTGCCAGTAGCAATGTCTGCAATTGTTACAGGGATTTGTCTCGTTGCTGGACGCGCCTTCGGGGAGTCAGCGGTTATTATCCTTACCGCGGGCCTCAGTACCTCAGGCGAAATGTGGGACTTCAATCTGTTCTCGCCGGGTGAAACCCTGGCAGTACACCTATGGTATGTACAATCCGAGGCGATTGTAGAAGATGCACGTCAAATTGCTGACAAGTCAGCAGCAGTACTCGTATTTGTAGTTTTGTTTATCAATTTTGTATTTCGATTTCCGCTCTGGCTCGGAAATCGCCGCAAAGGACACTAATTCGTTCACAAGGTGCGTAAAAACTGTCACCCGGCAATGGATATCGGTGGGTGACAGTTTTTTTTTGTTTTCTTATGATGAATTATTTAATGTAGCATTTCCTCCGGATACGTCCAAAAGAATAACCTCGCAAAACACTCGTGGCAAGGCTGAGACAATATCGCACATTTCACTTTCATGTCTAAATTGAAAATACTCGCTTTCGGCGGACGAACTGAAGTAGTTGAAGTGAAGGGTGCTGTGTGGTGAGATTTGAGTGGTAGTGTAGTGGGTGGAATAGTGTATCTGGCGGGTAGTGAGAAGTTAGGGGTAATAATGAGGTATGTGGTGATAGGTGTAGTAATGGTGTGAAGTTAGTGTTGAGTGTTGAGTATTGGTGTTAAGGGTGGCTTTAATTGCACTTTATGCAGCTATTTATCATGGTTTAGGGTTTATTTAGAATTAATTGTACTTTGTGCAACTAAAAATGGAGAAAATGACATTCTAGGAGTAAATCAGAGAATATAAGTGTACGGAATGCAGTTAAACCAAGTTGTTGAGGTAAAAGGGAAACTTTTAGTTGCACAAAATGCAATTAGAGTGTTCGAGTTGGTGCAACCTTAGCGGAACGTTGCCTAATGATCTGACTGCGACGTGGGTGTATAACGTAGTAAGGGGCTTGACGAAGCTTGAGCTCCACAGAAGCCTGAACTCCATTGAAGAGTGAGCTACATCGAAACCTGAGCCTCGGGAACCCTAAGCCCTAGGCACTGCTCCTAGGCACTGCTCCTAGGCTCTGTCCCCAGGGCTAGGCCCTCTCCCTGCTCCGTCCCCCTGAACGCAGAAACAGCCTCCCCGAAGGAAGGCTGTTACTCTGACGTCCCGGAAGGGATTCGAACCCCTGACCGTGCGCTTAGAAGGCGCATGCTCTATCCAGCTGAGCTACCGGGACATATAAGAAATAATGATATGTTTTGACGCAACGATATTTATTATACCGTATTCAGCAGATTTTTCAAGATCAAACTTTTTGGAAAAAAAGTAATTATAATCCTGTTTTAATAATAACGAGGGTATCCTAGCTATTTTCATAGCGTAAGAATACCCTCGTTTCCACTCCATACTACTCCAGATTTCGAAAATGCTGCTCCAGCTGCTTTTTTAAATCTCCGTATGTCATTAATTCCCTCTGAAACTTGGAACGTTCATCTTCTGGCGTCATAATCATACTGCCTGTAAACGCGCTCGAAGTCACATCTTTAAAAGCGTCATGCATATTGTTATCAAACCAATCCGTAGAAGTATCCGCGTCGTTGGTGAGGATACGGACAATCTCATATCCTTCTTCGCGCTGATCTTCTACGATATACACCAAAAGCGCAGGATCACTAACAGCACCTGGCAATACACCTACTTCTGCACAAGGTGCACCGTCATATTCCATCATTCTGCGAATTTTGGCATCTTTAATATAATACACCTGTCATCCTTCCCTCCTGGCAAATTCCTCTCTCCCCTAGTGTTCGGATAAGGACATACATTTTATGCCTTCCTTCGGCATATATCTGTATTACTTGGCAAAAAAGTAAGGACAACAATCGCACAAAAAGAGAGGATGAACCATCATGTGCGGAATAACCGGATTTATCCAGTGGCGCGGAGATCTCACTCAGCACTCGCAGTTGGTGGTCAAAATGACTGAAACTTTAGCAAACCGCGGACCCGATGCAACTGGAACTTGGATTTCAGGCCCCTGTGCTTTCGGTCACCGCAGACTTAGTGTTATCGATCCAGAGAACGGCGCACAGCCTATGATCATCCGCCATGAGGAACAGGTATACGCGATTGTGTACAACGGCGAATTANNTCCAGCTGAGCTACCGGGACATGACTGATGGCTGAAAAGCAAGCAGGATTTATCTTATCATATGCGATGAAGTTTTTCAAGCTGTTTTTTAAAAAGAGTACGGGGTATGCTATAATCTACAATTATTAAGTTTCGGATGAAGCTTAAGATCTTAATAACTTTTATGACGGTTAGGATTCAATTTCACATACTTAGCTATAAGGAGGTGCCCTTATTAAAGATTCAGATTCCCCCGCCACCAAAGAGAATATCGTCCTGTTCCCCAAGACATTGGACTATTATCAAATCCAGCTTACGGTGATGCTGGAAAGTGAACGATACGGGGAAGCAATGGAGCTGCTTCGTTTTTTGCTGCAGTGTCAAGGACAGGAAGAACGAAATTACGAGGAGTGGCGGTCTCTGCTGGAATGGCTGGAAACGGCTTTCCCCTATGCCTCCCAGAATGGAGATGCGGAAGGAGCCGTTCACCCCGAAGACGAAGATTTAAGGGAAGAAGATATGGCACGTCTACTGGCCAAATCAAAAATGACGGAGGATGCGGGGTATCCTCAAAAGCTGCTGCAGCGGGTAATGAATGAGCCGCTGTCAGAGGCGACAATCCTAGCTCTAGAGCAGCTTTCTTATCTGGAAGGCGGCGGAGTCGATGAGGCGCTGACTGCTTGGTTGCAGGGGAATAATGTTCACCCACTGCTGCAATTTCGTACGCTGCAGACCCTTCGGCGGCGTGGGATGCAGGGAACGGTCAAGCTGATTCGTGGTCATGAAACAGCAATAGTAGAGATTGAAAGTGTGCCGCTACAGACGGAGGATTTTCCACCTCAGGTTAGTCATGTTCTAGAACGGGTAGCCGAGCAAGCAGAGGTGCACGAGCCTACGCTATATTATTTTGCACAGGAGCTTTGGGGTCAGTTCGTCATGTCGATTTATGGATCGGAGGAGTACCGAAAATTGCTGGATGGGGAAGACTCGCTGCTGGATATATGGGCAGGAGCGTTGCACCAGTTTGTATCTGAGAGCTTAAACGGTACTCGGCAAGAGGAGGAGACTCGCGGAATGTACGGCATTACAGACGGCATGCGCTTTCAATTTGAGGGGGCTTATCGTGCTCTCAAGGGTTTTGTAAAGACTTCTCTACTTGATAAATAAAGTAATGTTGTATATAATATAATGGTTATTCTGTGCGTGGATTGTATCATTTTTTGAAGTGAACTTGTGAACCTATATTTTGGAGGGAAAAGTATAATATGAAAGCAACATGGGAAAAAATAGAGAAGAACCTTGGAGTTCTTGAAGTAGAAGTTGACGCAGATCGCGTTGCAGCAGCACTTGATAAAGCTTTTAACAAAGTCGTTAAGAAAGCTAACGTACCAGGCTTCCGTAAAGGTAAAGTACCACGCCCGATCTTTGAATCCCGTTTTGGTGTAGAAAGCTTGTACCAAGATGCAATCGACATTCTTCTTCCTGAAGCTTACGGTGAAGCAGTTGAACAAACTGACATCTTCCCTGTAGACCGTCCTGAAGTTGATATTGAGCAATTTGCTAAAGGTCAATCCTTTATCTTCAAAGCGAAGATCACTGTTAAACCTGAAGTGAAGCTCGGCGATTACAAAGGTCTGGAAGTTCCAGTACAAAAAGCTGAAGTGACTGAAGAAGAGCTGAGCGCTGAGCTTGCTCGTCTGCAAGAGCGTCATGCTGAACTCGTAGTAGTTGAAGAAGCAGCAGCAGCTAACGGCGACATCGCTGTGATCGATTTTGACGGATATGTTGATGACGTACCGTTCGAAGGCGGAAAAGCTGAGCGTCATTCTCTTGAACTTGGTAGCAACTCCTTCATTCCTGGATTTGAAGAGCAAGTAGTGGGAATGGCCACTGGAGATTTCAAAGATGTAGAAGTTACTTTCCCTGAAGAATACCATGCAGAGAACCTTGCGGGTAAGAAAGCAGTATTCAAAGTGAAACTGCACGAAATCAAACGCAAACAACTTCCTGCACTGGATGATGAGTTCGCTAAAGATGTAAGTGAATTCGAAACTTTGGAAGAGTACAAAGCAGATCTGAAAGCTCAGCTCGAATCCCGTAAACAGGATGAACTGAAAGGCCTTCGCGAAAACGCAGTTGTTGATAAAGCAGCAGCAAACGCAGAAGTTGAGATCCCTGAAGCGATGATCAACAGCGAAGTTGAGAACATGGTTCGTGACTTCGACACTCGTCTTCGTCAACAAGGTATGAACATGGATATGTTCCTTAGCTTCTCCGGCCAAACTCGTGAAGACTTGCAGAACCAAATGAAAGGCGATGCTGAAAAACGCGTTCGCAACAACTTGGTACTGGAAGTTATCGCTAAACAAGAGAACATTGAAGTTTCCGAAGAAGAAGTTAACGAAGAGTTGGCTACTATGGCTGAAGCTTACAAACGTACTCCAGAAGAAATTCGCAGCATTTTGACAGCTAACGGTTCACTGGGCAGCCTGAGCGAAGAACTTTCTTTGCGCAATACCATTGATTTCCTTGTTACCAATAGTGTAGAAGTTGAAGCAGTAGAAGAAGCACCAGCTGCTGAAGACACTAAAGCTGAGTAAGATNNAAAAGGACGCCGAAGGCGTTTAGCTTGACACTACCTAGAACGGCCAAGAAAGTCGGCCTCCATACAGATATGATAAGGCACGTAAGTTTCGTTACGTGCCTTATTTTTATCCTCGGCCACAGATATATGTGATTACATAGGTATCCGTATGAACGTATGGCATTAAGGGAATTGGCATGGCAACGTCACTATTGACAAACAGTGGACAGGTCTGCTGTAGTGAAAAAATGACACAGCGCCGTGAACGTGTTAAAATATTTTTGAAACGATAAGACTAATCTGTAAAGNNGAAAAGAGGTTGGTGGCATGAGTCTGGTACCAATGGTTGTGGAATCAACAAGTCGTGGGGAACGTTCATACGATATCTATTCCAGATTGCTCAAGGATCGCATTATTTTCTTAAGCAGTGCGATTGACGATGATGTCGCCAATCTGGTTATTGCTCAATTGCTGTTCCTTGCAGCAGATGATCCCGAGAAGGACATTCACTTGTACCTCAACTCACCCGGTGGTTCAGTAACGGCCGGTATGGGTATATACGATACGATGCAATATATCAAACCGGATGTTTCAACCATTTGTGTAGGAATGGCGGCAAGCATGGGATCGCTCCTTCTAACAGCTGGGGCTCCGGGCAAAAGATATGCGCTGACCAACAGCGAAGTTATGATTCATCAACCGCTCGGCGGTGTTCAAGGTCAAGCGTCCGACATTTGGATTCACACCGACTGGATCCTCAAGACGAAACAGAAGTTGAATCAAATTTATGTAGATCGCACAGGTCAGCCCCTTGAAAAAATCGAACGGGACACAGACCGCGATAACTTCATGAGCGCGGAAGAAGCCAAGGAATATGGGCTTATTGACCAGGTTCTTTCTTCACCGATGAAATCTTAAAGGGGTGGTTAGATGTTTAAATTTAATGATGAAAAAGGGCAATTGAAATGTTCTTTTTGCGGCAAATCACAAGAGCAGGTTCGTAAGCTTGTAGCTGGACCGGGCGTTTATATATGTGACGAATGTATCGAGCTTTGCACGGAAATCGTGGAAGAAGAGCTTGGTCATGAGGAAGAACTCGATCTGAAGGATATTCCGAAACCAAAGGAAATTCGTGATATTTTGGATCAATATGTAATCGGTCAAGAGCAAGCGAAGAAATCGCTGTCTGTTGCGGTTTACAATCACTATAAGCGTGTGAACAGCCAAAGTAAGATCGAAGATGTTGAACTGACGAAGAGTAATATTCTTTTGCTCGGTCCAACAGGTTCGGGTAAAACTTTGCTCGCACAGACGATGGCGAAGATTATCAACGTTCCTTTTGCTATTGCAGATGCTACTTCCTTAACGGAAGCTGGTTATGTCGGCGAAGATGTTGAGAACATTCTGCTTAAGCTGATTCAAGCGGCAGATTATGATGTGGAGAAAGCCGAACGCGGCATTATCTATATTGATGAAATTGATAAAGTGGCACGTAAATCCGAGAACCCGTCCATTACTCGTGACGTATCCGGTGAAGGTGTACAACAGGCGCTTCTGAAGATTCTGGAAGGAACGGTTGCTTCTGTACCTCCACAAGGTGGACGTAAGCACCCTCACCAAGAGTTCATTCAGATCGACACGACGAACATTTTGTTCATCGTTGGCGGTGCCTTTGACGGTCTGGAGCAAATGATTAAACGCCGTATCGGTAAAAAAGTCATTGGCTTCAACGCAGCTGTTGAAGGACAAAAGGATCTCAAGCCTGGCGAATATTTGTCGATGGTATTGCCTGAAGACTTGCTCAAATTCGGACTAATCCCTGAATTTGTTGGCCGTCTGCCAGTCATCTCGACATTGGAGCCGCTTGATGAGAATACGCTTGTGCGTATCCTTTCCGAGCCTAAGAATGCTCTCACGAAACAATATATCAAGCTGCTGGAAATGGATAACGTAGCGCTGAAGTTCGAACCGTTGGCACTCGAAGCGATTGCCAAGGAAGCGATCAAACGCAATACGGGAGCCCGTGGACTGCGCGCGATTATTGAGAGCATCATGCTTGATGTGATGTATGAAGTTCCTTCACGCGATGATATTAAAGATTGTGTGATCACGGAGCAGGTTGTTCAAGAGAAGGCTTTGCCTGAATTGAACCTCAAGAAAGACAAGAAGAAAGAGGAAAGCGCGTAAGTCGCTTGCCTTAACAATACATGTCACTGTCTCCACCTTTCTTCCGCTTATCCCGCTTCACTAGCGGGGGCGAAGGGGTGGAGCTTTGGCGTTATGGGGGAGAAAAATCATGTTCTTGAGACACCAAACCCGTCCTGTCAACGTTGGCGGGCTCATTATTGGGGGAAACAACGAGGTTGCGATTCAAAGCATGTGTACAACCAAAACCGCTGATGTGGAAGCTACTGTAGCTGAAATATTGCGGCTTGAGGAAGCAGGCTGCCAACTGGTACGCGTAACTGTCAACAATGAAGAGGCGGCTGCCGCGATCAAGGAGATCAAGAAGCAG
Source organism: Paenibacillus sp. UBA6285 (assembly GCA_002438345.1). Classification (GTDB taxonomy): domain Bacteria; phylum Bacillota; class Bacilli; order Paenibacillales; family Paenibacillaceae; genus Paenibacillus_AQ. The sequence goes on along the minus strand of DJUJ01000004.1, from coordinate 56,598 downwards.
ATTCATATCCCACTCGTAGCGGATATACATTTCAACTATAAGCTAGCACTGATGGCTATTGAGAACGGCATCGATAAGGTACGGATTAATCCAGGCAATATCGGTCGTCGTGAGAAGGTAGAAGCGGTAGTTAAAGCGTGTAAAGATAAAGGAATTCCGATTAGGATTGGTGTAAACGCCGGTTCTTTGGAGAATCATCTCTTGGAGAAATACGGATACCCGACTCCAGAAGCTATGGTAGAAAGTGCGCTATACCATATTGGTATTCTGGAAGAACTGGATTTCCACGACATTATCGTTTCGCTAAAAGCATCCGATGTGCCAATGGCCATCGAAGCTTACCGCCAGGCCGCGGAAGTCATTCCTTACCCGCTGCACCTGGGGATTACAGAATCCGGCACATTGTTTGCTGGTACAGTAAAGAGCTCCGCAGGTATCGGTGCACTGCTCTCAATGGGCATTGGCAGTACCTTGCGTATTTCGCTTAGCGCTGATCCAGTGGAAGAAGTTAAGGTGGCGCGCGAGCTGCTTAAGACCTTCGGTCTGATCTCTAACGCAGCGACACTAATTTCTTGTCCGACGTGTGGACGACTGGATATTGATCTTTTCTCCATTGCTAACGAGGTGGAAGAATACATTTCGAAGCTTAAGGTGCCTATTAAAGTATCCGTGCTCGGCTGCGCCGTTAACGGTCCTGGTGAAGCGCGTGAGGCGGATATCGGTATTGCTGGTGCCCGTGGAGAAGGTTTGTTGTTCCGTTACGGCCAGATGATCCGTAAAGTGCCTGAAGCGGAGCTGGTGAACGAGCTGAAGAAGGAAATCGATGCGATTGTTGTGGCGTATGAGGACNNTCACGCTAACCTTGCGCCACCGGTGCAAGCGAAATAACGGCATTTTACGAAATTATGATTCAGTTGATAATAAGTGGCGAAGAACGCCCTGTTACGCTCCGATATATCCGGTTGCGAGAACGGGGCGTTTTTTTGCGTGAAATTTAATGATTAAGGGGGAACATCGAATGAATTATGAACAAGCCCATGAAGCCTTTATTGAGCAGCATCTAGCAAGCAGAACGGGTGAGCGGCGGGGAAGGCTGGAGAGAGGTCATCGCCACGCCGAAAGATTATTTTTGCAGAATGTATGGTGGCCGCTGCGTGGTGATTTCAATGATCTACATCCAGAGTATGAAGTGTTAGATTGGCAGAGACAAACTTATTTTGCTGATTTTGCTTTTTTGCCGGGGCCTATCAAGCTCTTGTTCGAGATCAAAGGCTATGCTGCACATGTAAGGGACATGGATAGGCTAAAGTATTGTAATGAGCTAAATCGTGAAATCTTTTCTGTACGGAATGGGTTACCAAGTAATTTCATTTGCCTACGATGATGTGGAACAGCGTCCAGAGTTATGTATTACACTGCTGCGAGTGGTGTTAAGCCGCTACTTAATTGTTGATGCACCGCGTGGTAGGTTGCTACTTTCCGAGAAGGAGATCATGCGTTTAGTGGTTCGGCAAGCTGGGACAGTCCGCCCTAAAGATGTAGCAGATTATTTTACTTTGGACCCCAAAACAGTGCGTTTAATGCTGACGAGATTGTGTGAAAAGGGCTGGCTGAAACCTGTGAGAAGAGAAAACGGGGTTAGAAATGTTGGTTATGAGTTAGCTCGAGATATTCTTTTTTACTGGGATTGAGGGTAAGTGGACATGGAGAAGTATCGAGGGGGAGAAGTGATAGACGAGTACATGAGGAGAAAAAGGCACTTTTCAAAAATAGCTATGTCTGCATGCTTGTTATAGGGAAAAGCTCCCTATAAATAGACCGATTTCGTTAAAAAAGAGAGTTTATAGCTCCATAGCTCCCTATAAATTAACGAAAAGCATCCGATTTTGCGTGAAACCAATGGATTATAGGGAGAATTTCCCTATATGCCACTTAGTATGACTCGCCACCTCCAACTACAGGGAGTTTTTCCCTATAATTCTAAGAGGGTGAGCCGTACTAAGGAGATGGACGGTTATTTGGAGAATTTAGCAGTGCATTAACATAGTTACTGGGCGAACTTAGTGAATTCAGCGGATAAAGGTAAGTCCATATACCGAGGATCCAAGTCTAATCATGTTACTTCACCCATCTAAGTTAATATAACAGCATATATAACCAGATTCGATACAAGTAGCATACCAAGCTGATAAAGTGATCATTTGACGTAGATAACAAATTCAGGTCATATAGGTTACCCGGCATAGATAGCACAGTCAAGTCCTAAAGTTACTCAGCACATAGTAAATTCAGTGATGTAAAGGTGTCCTGCACTAACAATTCAATAAATCCTCAATTGTGCGTTTACTAATTACCGAAACGGCTATACTACCTAATAGTAGCCAAAGGTGGAAAGGTAGACTGAACGAAACAGGAGGATGACCTATGGAATTAAGTATAGTTGTGATGATCGTGCAGCTCTTTTTCGCGCTGGTTATCGGCGTATACTTTTGGAATCTGCTGCGGGGTCAGAAGACGAACAAGACGGCGGTAGACCGAGAGTCGCGTAAGGAACTGGATAAACTACGGAAAATGCGAATGATATCACTGACCAAACCATTGTCGGAGAAGACTAGACCGGCTTCTATTGGAGATATTGTCGGACAAAAAGACGGGCTGCGCGCCCTAAAAGCCGCACTATGTAGCGCTAATCCGCAGCATGTGATTATTTATGGTCCGCCAGGAGTCGGCAAGACTGCCGCGGCGCGCGTGGTCATGGAAGAGGCGAAAAAAAATGTACTTTCCCCTTTTAAAAGTGACGCCAAATTCACGGAGATCGATGCTACAACTGCTCGTTTCGATGAGCGCGGCATTGCCGACCCTTTAATCGGATCGGTGCATGATCCTATCTATCAAGGCGCCGGAGCCATGGGTGTGGCAGGTGTGCCACAGCCGAAGCCGGGAGCGGTGACGAAGGCGCATGGTGGGATTCTTTTTCTGGATGAGATAGGAGAGCTTCACCCCATTCAGATGAATAAGCTGCTAAAGGTGCTGGAGGACCGGAAGGTACTGTTAGAGAGTGCATATTATAATTCGGAGGACAATAATACTCCGGCTTATATTCATGATATTTTTCAAAATGGCTTACCCGCTGATTTCCGGTTAGTTGGGGCTACTACGCGTTCCCCGGATGAGATCTCTCCCGCGCTGCGTTCACGCTGCATGGAGATTTATTTCCGTCCGCTATTGCCAGATGAGATTGCGGTCATCGCGCGTGACGCGATACAGAAGATCGGACTGAAGCCAAGCCCAGAAGCCGTTACTGTTGTGCAGCAATATGCAACAAATGGCCGGGAGNNAATATGATTCAGCTCGCAGCTGGATTAGCGCTAACTGAGCAGAGGGATACACTAAGTGCTGCTGAGGTGGAATGGGTAGCAGGCAGTAGCCAGCTTCCGCTCCGTACAGAGCGCAAGATTCCTTCGGCGCCGCAGATTGGATTAGTTAACGGACTTGCAGTGTATGGACCGGGAATGGGCACCTTGCTCGAGATCGAAGTATCCGCAGCGCCTGCACAGAACGGTCAAGGTAGATTGAATGTAACAGGAGTGGTAGATGAGGAAGAGATCGGTGGGGGTTCCCGCACGATTCGGAGAAAGAGTATGGCCAAAGGTTCGGTTGAGAACGTATTGACCGTACTGCGCACCATGAATCTGGAGCCAGATCGTTATGATCTGCATGTGAATTTTCCTGGTGGCACACCGATTGACGGACCTTCAGCGGGGGTTGCGATGGCAGTAGCTATCGTTTCCGCCATTCGTGGTCTTCCCGTAGATAATACAGTAGCAATCACAGGTGAAATAGGAATACATGGCCGAGTGAAGCCTGTTGGTGGTGTAATCGCGAAGGTAGAGGCTGCTTTTCAAGCGGGAGCTACTACGGTACTTATTCCAAAAGAAAACTGGCAATCACTATTCGCAGACCTTGCCCCGCTACGCGTTATTCCTATGGAAACGGTAGAAGAAGTATTCCGTCATCTATTTGGAGCTGATACAGCTGACGTAAGGCTTCCTGCTGTAGCTGGCGAGCTATTCTCAGCAGCACCTTCACTCCTGAAGGCCGATGCCGCTGGCGAGTCTGCAAAGGGTTGAGCTTAAATCTAACCTTAAATGTGAGCTAGTGTGTTCCCGGGGCTGAACGAGCCTTGATCTCAAATTTTAAGCGTAAAGTGAGAGTTGTCGTTGTAAAATAAAGGAGGCTGCAGGCGTGACTGCTGCTTCCTTTTTTAAAAATATAGTTTCAGACTTTACATAATCCTCAAATTTCTACGAGAAACGTTGTTGTCTTTTAAGGACAATCAGGTTGTTTCTTCTTAAATTGCAAGTACTTTGTTGGTGTTTTGGGGCTGCTTTTGTTAGAATGAATTCATATGAGATTAATTGAGAGCCATGGGAGGTGCGAAAGCGATGATGACAAATAAAACAAAAGGTCGTCGTTTTCCTTTATTACCGCTAAGAGGTCTTCTTGTGTACCCAAGCATGGTTCTTCACTTGGATGTGGGCCGTGAGAAGTCAGTTCGGGCACTAGAAAAAGCTATGGTTGAAGATAATTTAATTCTTCTTTGTTCCCAGTCGGAAGTGAATATTGAAGAGCCTGGTCAGGACGATATTTTTCGGGTCGGCACCGTCGCGAATGTGCGGCAAATGCTGAAGCTGCCAAACGGTACGATTCGTGTACTGGTTGAGGGTGTAGAACGAGCCGAAATTATTAATTATATCGATAATGATGAGTATTATGAGGTTATGGCGCGCGAGCTACCAGAAGAGGAAGATAGCGATCAAGAGTGTGACGCGCTGATGCGTACAGTACTTAATCAGTTCGAACACTATATAACGTTATCCAAAAAAGTGACACCAGAGACACTGGCTGCTGTATCCGATATTGAGGAGCCTGGTCGTCTTGCGGATGTCATTACGAGTCATTTATCGCTAAAGATTAAGGATAAGCAAGAAATTCTAGAGACGATTGATGTAAGTAAACGGCTAGAGAAGCTTCTTGATATTCTTAATAATGAGCGTGAAGTGTTGGAGCTTGAACGTAAGATCAATCAACGTGTGAAGAAGCAGATGGAGAAGACGCAGAAGGAATATTATTTGCGCGAGCAAATGAAAGCGATCCAGAAAGAACTCGGCGAGAAGGAAGGTCGGGTGGGAGAAGCGGAAGAGCTGCGGACTCTAATGGAAGAGAAGAATCTGCCGGAACGCGTGAAGGAGAAGATGGAGAAGGAAATCGATCGTCTGGAAAAAATGCCAGTGAGCTCAGCGGAAGGTGGCGTAATTCGCAATTATGTGGATTGGCTGCTGGGTCTTCCTTGGAATGAACAGACAGAAGATGATCTCGATATTAAGAAGGCAGAGCAAGTATTGGATGAGGACCACTACGGTTTGGAAAAACCAAAAGAGCGGGTATTGGAATATTTAGCCGTTCAGCAGCTGGTTAAGAAGCTTAAAGGTCCGATTCTATGTCTTGTAGGGCCTCCAGGTGTGGGCAAAACCTCACTGGCTCGTTCCATCGCCCGTTCACTCCATCGTAAGTTCGTTCGCATTTCGCTTGGTGGTGTGCGTGATGAAGCAGAGATCCGTGGTCATCGCCGAACTTATGTGGGTGCGATGCCAGGTCGAATCATCCAAGGGATGAAGACGGCAGGCACGATTAATCCGGTTATCTTGTTAGATGAAATTGATAAGATGGCTGCAGATTTCCGTGGAGATCCATCCTCAGCATTGCTTGAGGTACTGGACCCAGAACAAAACAATTCGTTCAGTGACCATTTCGTAGAGCTGCCGTTCGACTTGTCGAACGTAATGTTTGTTACAACAGCGAACGTAGTGCATAACATTCCGCGTCCGTTACTCGACCGGATGGAAATGCTGTTCATTCCGGGATACACGGAATTGGAGAAATTGCAGATTGGTAGCCGCTATCTTTTGCCGAAGCAGAAGAAGAACCACGGTCTTGCAGAAGATCAACTGATCATCGAAGACGACAGTTTATTGCGTATCGTGCGTGAATATACTCGTGAATCCGGTGTGCGTAATTTGGAGCAGCAGATCGCGGCGTTATGCCGCAAAGCAGCGAAACAGATTGTGTCCAAGGAAAAAGAAAGTGTAGTCATTCTGCCTGATGAGATCAAGGATTTCCTAGGTGCATCAAAATACCGTTACGGTATGGCTGAGCTTGAAGACCAGATTGGTACAGTAACTGGGCTGGCCTGGACTGAGGTTGGTGGCGATACGCTGCTGATCGAAGTGACTGTTGTGCAGGGAACGGGTAAGCTAACACTTACTGGACAACTGGGCGATGTAATGAAGGAGTCGGCGCAGGCCGCCTTCAGTTATACACGTTCGAAGGCGGAGGAGCTGGGGCTCCAGCCCGATTTTTATGAGAAGATTGATATTCATATCCACATTCCTGAAGGTGCGATTCCGAAGGATGGTCCGTCTGCAGGGATTACAATTGCTACCGCTTTGATCTCTGCACTCACGAAGCGTTATGTTTCGAAGGATGTGGCCATGACCGGTGAGATCACCCTGCGTGGACGTGTATTGCCGATCGGTGGACTGAAAGAGAAATCTCTAGCTGCACATCGTGCTGGATATAAAAAGATCCTTCTTCCCAAAGACAATGAACGTGATCTGAAAGAAATTCCAGAGAGCGTACGTAATGATGTGGAGTTCATACCAGTATCTAACATGGATCAGGTCTTGCATCATGCGTTAGTAGAACATCATAATGAAATTAGCAGTGAGCCACCGAGTAGTGTGCATTAGAAAGGAAGTCCTATGAAAGTTAATATTGCCGAATTTATAATCAGTGCTGTTGGCCCTGATCAATACCCTGATGATGCTTTGCCAGAGGTTGCTCTGGCAGGGCGCTCCAATGTAGGGAAGTCATCCCTCATTAACCGAATGATTAACCGCAAGAATCTGGCTCGGACAAGCTCCACCCCAGGTAAGACACAGCATATGAACTATTACCGTATCAATGAGGATATCATGTATTTTGTTGACTTTCCAGGTTACGGATATGCTAAAGTGTCGAAGACGCAACGTGCGACATGGGGTAAGATGGTGGAAAAATATCTCTCTGAGCGCGATACGTTGAAACTTGTTCTGCTCATCGTGGATCTACGTCATCCGCCGACCAGCAATGATAAGATGATGTTCGATTGGTTGAAGCATTATGATCTTCCTATGTGTGTAGTAGCGACAAAGGCGGATAAGATTCCGAAGACTCGCTGGCAAAAGCATATCAAGATCATGAAGCAGGAGCTTGGCGTGCTGCCAGGGGATAACTTCATCCCATTCTCTTCGGAGATTGGGCTTGGCAAAGAAGAACTTTGGGGATTAATCGATGGGTATGTTCTCTCTTCGAAGAATGAAACTTCAGATTCTGAGGATGCTGAAATAGCCGCAAATGAACCTACTGAAGCTTAAGACAAGAACTCATTTACAATCAAGCAACCATTCCTGTTGGGAATGGTTGTATTTTTTTGTTGATAAATCTAAATTTTCTATGGGAAGGGACCGATAGATAACATATGATAGATATCCATTGCCACATATTACCCTTTATGGATGACGGAGCCACTGATTGGGAATCCGCTCTCGTCATGGCGCAAGACGCCTATAGAGACGGGATCACTTCCGTCATTGCCACACCACATCACGCCAACGGTCAATATATGAATAACGCCCCCGATATAAGAGAAGCAGTGGATCTGATGAATGAAAAACTTCGTCAGCATGGAAATCCACTGCTTGTTCTTCCAGGTCAGGAAATTAGAGTCTACGGAGATTTACTGGATGATCTGGAGCGGGGGCAACTGCTAAGTCTTGCAGACTCGCGGTATATTTTGCTAGAAATGCCTTCTTCACGAGTCCCACGCAACATGGAAGAAATCTGTCACGAGTTGATCATTCAAGGTTTCGTTCCGGTCATCGCCCATCCGGAGCGTAATGCTGAAGTGGCTGCCGATCCTTCTAAGTTAGAAAGATTGATAGAGCTGGGATCACTGAGTCAGGTAACCGCGCAAAGTCTTGCAGGCGTCTTCGGGAATAAGCTTCAGAAGCTATCACTGGAGTTATGTCGTAGAAATGCAGTACATGTGTTGGCTTCTGATGCACATGACAGTGTTCATCGTCCATTTGGATTAAACGCTGCTTATGTGGTTTTAGAGAAAGAATTAGGTCCTACGATGCGCGACTATATGCGCGGTAATTCTCAGCAAATTGTGGCAAATGGAGAGGTTATTCATGGTAATCACGTACAAACAAGGAGGATTCGACACAAATTGTTTGGGATTTTTTCCCGAAAGGGCTGACTAATCTACCTAATAGTGGTAGAATGGGTTTTATTGGGTGAATCGATGCTATACGTAATAGTGTAGGTAAGGGTGAAATGGTCTAGGACTATAGTAACACAGAAATATAAATACATATAAAGAGGTGCATATTTAGTGACTTTGAAAAAGAAACTAGTAGTATCGACATTAGCGGTTAGTATGGCAGCGGTTGCAGTAGCAGGACTTCCGCTTAGCAGCAAAGGATTCGCAGATCAATTTGGGATTGTTGGAACAGCATCCGCTGCGACTAGCACGGATTTTGCAAGTTTGAAGGAGCGTGCAACGAAGCTTTATGGCACACTTACTGATGCTGATAAGCAGACGCTTCGTGATTTCCGTACGGATCTTCAAGGTCTTACACAAGATAAGTTAGAAGCGGATTTCGCACCTGTTCTGACTCAACTTAAGCTCAGCAATGAAGATAAAGTTACTTTGTTTAATTTCTATAAAGAAGTAGTATCGTCTATCTATACTCCGGAATTATCCGCAGTTACAGATATTCTGAAATCCCCTAATTATCAGGCTTATCAAGCAGTACTGAAGAAGATCGGTGAACAAGCTGGTATTACTGATCTTTCCGTTGAAGAGGTTTACAGTTTCATTTTTGGCGCAAACGGCGTTGAACAGAAGCTAATCACCTTGCTAAAAGGAAAATCAGAATCGGATCTGGGTGACCTTATGATTCATCCAAACAGTGAACTGGCGAATCAAGTGAAGACTATTGTTCTGGATAGCACAATTGGTACAGCTAACTATTCTTTGAGAGCGTCTCTTGCAAATCTCAAAATTACTAAAGATATGATTGTAGCAACCAAGAATAATGTTGAATCTAGACTAACTAATGAAAAAGCAGCCGCTTTAGTTCTGGCGAAAGCTTACTATAACGCCTATCTTAAAACTACACCTACTAAACCAACTGATCCTAGCACTTCTGGAAATTCCAACTCCGGTTCAGATTTCACAACGAAACCACTAACTGTGGATCAGAAATTGGCAGCTGCTAGTACTTATGATGTATCTAAACTGGTACAAGTAGTAGATGGTAAAGCAACTGTGAAATTGGTAGACACCGATACGATCAATGCCTTGGCTAATCTTGCTGCTGCAGCTAAAGCTGCCGGTAAGGAAGGTACTTCCCTTACGCTGACATTGAATCTTGGTAAGATCACTGCACCTACGGTTGAAGTTCCTCTGTCCAAAGCTATTGTTGAAGCAGCTAAGACCAATGGTATTGCAAATATCGCAGTAAACTTTAATGGCGTAACCGTAACGATTCCTGTGAGTCAGTTCAGCACAGCCATTGCGTTGACAGTAACAACTGCTAAACCAGAAGTTGTAACTTCCGTTACCAAACTGAAATTGGCTTCGGATGTGTACGAATTCGCACTTAGTGTGAACGGTGTAGCAACAAGCACATTTAAACAACCAATTACTATCAAATTGCCACTAAAGAATACTGATGGTCTTGATAAAGAATTGCTGTCCGTAGCGAAGCTTGTATACGGCAACCTGCAATTCCAAGGTGGTGTGCTTAACGGAGAGTTCATCGTAGAACCACGGGATACTTTCTCTTCCTATGCAGTGCTTGAGAATAAAGTAACCTTTACGGATATTGCTAGTGTACAAGCATGGGCTGGCAAACAAATTCAAGTCGTGGCTGCCAAAGGCGCGATTGAAGGTGTAGGAGAAGGCAAATTCGCACCGAAGAGCAATGTAACTCGTGCAGAGTTCGCTAAGATGCTGATTCGTGCGCTTAACCTGGAGAATAATTCAGCCGTACAAAGCTTTAGTGATGTAAGTTCAACTGCTTGGTATGCACCATATGTAGCAGTTGCAGCGGAGAAAGGGATCATTACTGGCCGCAGTGCCGCTAAGTTCGATCCTAACGCAACCATCACACGTGCAGAGATGGCAACGATGATTTCCCGCGCATTGAAATCTATCAATCCAGCAGCACCAACAAATGCAACGGCAATTAGTAAATTCTCAGATGCTGCTAAGATCAGCGCATCCTTGAGAGATGGCGTGGCATTCGCAGCAGACCATAACTTGGTTATCGGAAATGCTGGTAAGTTCAATCCGAACGATACAGCTACTCGTGCTGAAGCAGCAGTAATGATCTACCGTACCATTAACTTCAAGTAAGTAAATAAAAAAGTATAGTAAACAGCCTCCTNNAATAGGGAAGTGTTCAAATATAGTATAGAAATATTTCAGAAATAGCTTGGAGGTAATTTCACTTGTCATCACAGGAATTGGATCTTCGCGATTATTTTCAGATTGTCAGGAAGAGACTATGGCTGATTGTTAGCATAGTTGTTTTAGTGTGCGGTGTTGCTGGTGTATACAGTCTGTATATTAAGAATCCGGTGTATGAAGCATCCACGAAGATTATCGTCAACCAGACACCGACTCAGTCGGCAGCAGCGCAGCTTGATTTAAACCAGATTAATACTAATATTCAATTGATTAATACGTTNNACGTATAAGGAAATTATTAAGACTCCAGCCATCCTTGATATTGTTACGAAGGATTATCCGCAATTCAATATTACCGCGGAAGAACTGTTGAAGAAGGTTAATGTGAGCTCCGTCAATAACACGCAGGTGATGACACTTGTCGTTCGAGATAACTCGTATCAACGAGCTGCTGAAATCGTGAATGCCATTTCACTTGTATTCAAGGATGAGATTCCTAATCTATTTAACGTGCAGAACGTATCGATTCTGAATGAGGCTAAAGTGAATCCACTTATCGAGCCAGGACCCGTAGAACCGAATGTCTTAATGAACATGGCTATAGCTTTCATCGTTTCTTTGATGATTGGCTTAGGGATTGCTTTCCTGCTGGAATACATGGACGATACGCTGAAGACAGAAGCAGACATTGAGAAATATTTGGGTCTGCCAACGATAGCTATGATTACAAGATTAGGTCAAGAAGAAAGCAAACAAGGTGCAACACAGGCACAGACACAGACGCAATCATCCAGAAAGGCGGGGGACCTCGAACATGTCACAGCTGCCAAATAAACAACGTCATCTGATTACCGTTACGAACCCGCGCTCGCCTGTATCGGAAGCGTTTCGCGCGCTGCGCACGAATATTGATTTTTCCTCTGTGGATGAGACCATTCAAGTAATCATGGTAACTTCGTCCGGTCCGGAGGAAGGTAAATCTACGGTATCTGCTAACCTAGCGGCGGCATACGCACAGGCAGATAAGAAAGTACTCTTGATTGACGCGGATTTGCGGAAGCCCACAGCTCACAAGACTTTTTCACTTAGTAACCGTTTCGGTTTATCGTCGCTGCTGTCTCAGCAGGCTGTTCTTGAGGACACTGTCCAAGACTCTGGCGTTCCCAATCTTTCCATCATGACCTCTGGATCGATCCCGCCAAACCCTGCGGAAATGATGGCTTCCAATCGGATGAGTACTCTTTTGCAGGACTTGCGTCAGCGTTATGATGTCATTCTTATTGATACCCCACCGTTATTGGCGGTTACGGATGCGCAGATTATGGCTTCCAAGAGTGATGGTGTCATTATGGTCGTCAGCTATGGCAAGGTAAAACGCGATATTGCAGTGAAAGCTAAAACCAACCTTGATCGTGTAGGTGCTAAGATGCTTGGGGTGGTTCTCAATAATGTGAAACGTAAAGCCAGCGAAGGTTACTACTACTACTACTATGGAAATTGATTTGTTCTTTAACAATATTGTTATTTTTGGAGGCACTGAAAATGACAGCGAAATCTAGAGTGGTTCTTTTATTCTTCATTGACCTTGCGATCATCTGGTTCAGCATTGTGACATCCTATTTGTTCCGGTTCTCTAACCAACCTCTTCAGGATTATCTTGTTCAAATGCTGCAATTTGGTCTGATCGCAACGTTTGCATTTGGAGGAAGCCTGATTTATTTCGGTCTATACCGAAGAATGTGGCAGTATGCCAGCATCGGAGAGATCATATCCGTTTCAAAAGCTATTGTATCAGGTTCATTACTTTCATTTTTATTAGCGTATTTTATTTTGCCAGAACGAGTGCCCTTTGCAATAGAAGTTCGGACCATGGAGACTGTTCTATTGTTAGTAGGTGGGGTTCGATTCTTGTGGAGAGTGCTCCATAATGACCGAATCAATTCCAAAGAAACTCAGACCCATACACTAATTGTTGGTGCAGGCGATTGCGGAATATTGATTGCTAGAGAAATGATGGGACCGTCTTTTGCTCATACCAAGCTGGTGGGTTTCATTGATGATAGTGTTAATAAATATCATATGTCTATACTGGGTGTGCCAGTGTTGGGCAATCGTTACGCTATTCCTGCTATTGTGAAAGAACGTGAAATTCATGAGATCATTATCGCTATGCCTTCCGTCTCACGAACAGAGATTTCTGAAATTATTAATCTGGCGAAGAAGACAGGGGCCAAGCTTAAGATTATACCGGCACTTAACGATCTGATCGCTGGAAAAATATCGGTGAAGAAACTGCGGGATGTTAGCGTTGAAGATTTGCTAGGCCGTGAGCCGATTATAGCGGATTTGAACAGTATTCTAGGTTATGTACACCATAAGACTGTGTTAGTTACGGGAGCTGGTGGATCTATTGGTTCAGAACTATGTCGGCAGATTGCTCCATTTGGCCCGGACAAGCTAATGCTACTTGGACACGGCGAGAATAGCATTTATACGATTGAGATGGAGCTTCGCAAGAAATTTCCTGATCTGAATATTGTTACCGTGATTGCGGATGTACAGGACCGTAGTCGGATGATGGACGTATTCAGCTGCCATAATCCACATGTTGTCTTTCATGCGGCAGCACATAAACACGTTCCATTGATGGAGCGCAACCCTTCGGAAGCCATTAAGAACAATGTCTTTGGTACAAGGAATGTTGCGGATTGTGCAGATAAGTATGGTGCGGAGAGATTCGTAATGATCTCTTCGGATAAAGCGGTTAACCCAACAAGTGTGATGGGGGCAAGTAAGCGGATTGCTGAAATGTATGTGCAGAGTCTGCATACCACAAGTAGAACGAAGTTCTCAGCAGTGCGTTTTGGGAACGTACTTGGCAGTCGTGGTAGCGTAATCCCGGCTTTTCAGCAGCAGATTGCTGTGGGTGGTCCGGTCACCGTTACTCATCCAGAAATGGTGCGTTATTTCATGACGATTCCAGAGGCTGTTCAGCTTGTAATCCAATCTGGTTCTTTTGCCAAAGGTGGAGAAGTCTTCATTCTGGATATGGGAGAACCGGTCAAGATTCTAACATTGGCTGAAGATTTGATCACCCTCTCTGGTTATGAGCCCTATAAGGATATTGATATTCAGTTCTCCGGTATTCGTGAGGGCGAGAAGTTATATGAAGAGTTGTTGACAGATGAAGAAAATTTAGGCTCTACAGATCATGGAAGAATCTTTATCGGTAGACCTAATGTGATAAGTCTGAGTCAGCTAGAACTGGAGTTTAAACGATTGGATCGAGTGCTGGCTGAAAATCCTGAAGTCATTCGTGAAGTGATCAATCAGATTGTACCGATGCAGCCCGTTGCCCAAGTTGCTATTAGTTAATTCATTCATAAAGGGGGATACATAAGTGTTCAACAAACGATGGAAAAAGATCCTTTTATGGACGCTGTCAATCATTGTAGTTCTGGGTGTTGGGGGTCTGTTCGCTGCTAATTATGCTGTCGATAAGCTGATGAATTCTATGGCAGATGGCTTTGATCTGGAGTCTGAAAGTAATGTTAGCGGAGGTCAAGATCAAGGAACCGCGCCCGAAGATACAGTAGTGGATGATAATGTCGAACCTGTAGCGTCTGCAACACCTACTGCTTCAGCAACAGATGATGAGGGGAATAGTGACCAAGGTAGCAAAGATAACGGTAAAACTGGTGGAGAAACAACAGCGACTACTACTAGTGAACCAACGAAAGCTCCTACGAGTAAAAAAGATGGTGCTTCAACAGATGGCTATACGGCACATGTCTCGACAGATAAAGCTAAAGAAATTCAAGAGAATGTGACCATCAAAGACAAGACAAATGTAGCTTCTATTGTGCTCGGCCAACTTAGTGTATCTGATATTAATCGCCTAAAAGATCTAGCCAAGGGTGGCCTTACGACTGACGATAAGCGGGAAGCACGCAGTATCATCCTCGGTAAAGTTTCCGAAGAACAATACAATGAGCTTTCTCAGATTGCTAAGAAGTACGGCGTGAGTCAAGGGAAGACACGAGATCAAGTTCTTAAAGAAGAACAAACAAATGCGAAAGAAAAGGGAAGTGAATAAGCATGTCTAAAGCAACGCTACCAGTCATAGCTCTATCGTTAATAGCTTCAATAGGGTTAGCACCCTTAACGGCATCCGCTCCTATTTCCGTATCAGCGGCGGCGGTACCAAGTGCAACAACTAAGGCTGCAAATACTACGATTAAAGTGCAGAGCATGAACGTGAATATGATTTTTGATGGAGTGAGTATTGGGACGCCTGCAGGTCAATATGTATTCATGTACAACAATACAACTTATGTTCCATTACGCTTTATGTCATATGCATTGCAAAAGAGTGTAGCTTGGGATGCTAAAAACGTTAAAGTTACTGTAGCAGAGCCTAGCAGTTCAGAGCTAGTAGTGATTAAAGAGTACCTAATGAATGCAACAAACGGGAATAGTGCTTCAGCAGTATCTAAGAATCTTGTACTCAATCAAGTTAAGGCAAGTTATGTATTTAACGGTGCAACCAAGGCATTACCTACGGGGCAATCCAGCTTTATCTTGAATGGCTCCTTATATGTACCCCTACGTTTTTTATCGGAATCTGTAGGTCATAACATAAGCTGGGATCAGAAGACGAAGACCATTACTGCTGCTTCAAAGGCTTATCAAGAACAAGTTGGCACTAAGGATCAATTTCCAGTTGCGACACCAGCACCAACGGATTCAACCGGTGCAGCTGGTAGTGGTTCAGCGGGAACTGGTAAAGTTTCTTATGAAACCATTACTAGTGAAACGGAAGCCAAACTTAATGCACTTAAAGAGCAAAGCGAATCGACTTTAATGAGCATTTTGAAAGAATATATCGGAGCAAAAGATGAAGCGAGTAAGAAAAGTATTAAGGCTAAAGGGGCACAACAACTATCCTCGTTTAGTGCTACCTTCAATAGTATAGTTGCCGACACTGAACAAAAACTGAACAGCAATGGTTATAGTACGGCAATTATTAGTCAGTATAGAAGTGAATTTGAAGCACAGCTTGAAATCGGGAAAAAATGGGCTGGGGGAATGGCGAATTAATATTCGCTGTTTCTTCATTAATACATATGCGAGGTTGAGGAATGGATGAAGCCTTACTTGGTTGTGAAAAAAGGACTTGATTGGGTCATTGCATTTCTATTGATTTTTTTGGCTTCTCCTATCATGTTAGCAGCAACAATGGCTATTAAGATAGGTTCTAAAGGACCGATTCTGTTTCGTCAAAAGCGACCTGGTAAGAATGGAAAGATATTTACCGTCTACAAGTTTAGAACAATGTCATTAGAGACCGATCAAGAAGGTAATCTCTTACCTGACATACTAAGAATGACTAGAGTAGGTTCCTTTTTAAGAAAATGTAGTATAGATGAATTACCACAACTTTTTAATATTTTAAAAGGGGACATGAGTTTTATTGGTCCTCGTCCATTGTTAGTACAATATCTTGAACATTACACGCAAGAGCAAAATCGCAGACATGAAGTTGTTCCTGGTATTTCTGGCTGGGCGCAAGTTAACGGTAGAAATACAATCAGTTGGGAAGAAAAATTTCGCTATGACGTTTGGTACGTGGATCATATTAGTCTCATGCTAGATGTGAAGATAGTATTTAGAACGATTAAAAATGTTCTTGTAAGAGAGGGAATAAATAATTCGCAGAATGAAACAATGCCTGTTTTTTCTAATTCGAAGAGTGTATAAAAAACATATGAAATAATGAAAGAGGCTTGGATATGTATAACATTTTATTTACTAGTGCTGGAAGAAGAGTTGAACTTATACAGCAATTTATTAATGCTAGAATTAATAAGAATATTATTGGAAATATTCTTTGTGCTGATTTGAGTGAACTGGCACCTACATTATATTTCACTGATAAGGCAATTAACCTACCTCCGCTAAGTAGTCCTCAATATATTTTTGATTTGTTAGATGTGTGTATTAAGGAAAATGTGAATCTTATAATTCCTACAATTGATACAGAGCTTGAAATATTGCTTGAGAATGTATGTCTGTTTAAGGAACATAATATAGAATTATTGATTTCAAATGAAAATACAATACTAGTTTCCCAAGATAAAATGAAGACTTTTGAATTTTTTAAATCATTAGGCCTATACACACCTAAAAGCTTTGTCGCTGGAATGGAATTTACGGGTACTGTTCCTTGTTTCATCAAGCCACTTTCTGGAAGTTCGAGTATCAATGCGTTTAAGGTTCAAAATCATAAGGAATTAGAATTTTTTAAATATTATATTAATGATTATATTATTCAAGATTTAATTGAAGGTGAAGAGTTCACTATCGATGTTTTTTGTGATTTTGAGGGAAAGCCAATTTATATTACTTCTCGTTTGAGAATCGCTACCCGCAGTGGTGAAGTATTAAAGACCAAAATAATTAGTGATCCAATATTAACAAGCCAAGTTCTTAGAATTATCGATGAACTTAAACCTAAAGGTCCGTTAACCATTCAGGCGATTAAGAATAGAAATGATGGAAATTATTATTTTATTGAAATTAATGCTCGTTTTGGAGGAGGATGCCCTTTAAGTATGATAGCTGGTGCAGACTCAGCTAGTGCATTATATGATCTTCTTGAAGGAAAGCATCTTAGTTATATTGAAGGAGCTGCACAAGTTGATTTAGTCTTTTTAAGATTTGACCAGAACATTGTGATAAAACAGGGGGATAACGATCATTATGCAATCCCTTAAAGCAGTAATATTTGATCTAGATGATACTCTCTATCAAGAAGTGGAGTATGTGAAAAGTGGATTTTTACATGTTTCTAGATTTTTAAGTGAGGAAACTTCACTTAATAAAGATTATGTATTTGAGCAATTTCTTCAATTATTTCAAAAAGATAAGAACGAAGTCTTTAAACGTTTTTTAGATGTTCATAGTTTACAAAGTTCACAATTAGAAACACAGATGATTTATGAATATAGATTCCATCTCCCCTTACTTACTCTGGCTCCGGAAAATGTAGAGTTACTAGAATGGCTAAGAGAGAAAGGGATGTATATTGGGATTATTACTGATGGAAGACCAGAAGGGCAGAGAAACAAGATTGAGGCTCTTCTTTTGAATAAATATTGTGATCATATCATTGTGACTGATGAATTAGGAGGAATTGAATTCCGTAAGCCTAACGATGCGGCATTCATTAAAATGCTCAGGCACTTTAACATTAAACCTGAAGAGTCTATTTATATCGGAGATAATCCTGCAAAGGATTTCGTAGCAGGAAATAAATTGGGAATGCACACAATTATGTTGAAAAATGAGAAAAGCATTCATCCACAAATAGTAGAGGATTCATCATTTCATGCGAAAATATCTGTTCTGGATCTTTATGAACTAAAGCACATTGTAGAAAGTTGGTAGAGTTATGAAAAGAGACCGAATATTTCTCTCCCCGCCTCACATGAGTGGGAACGAAATGAAGTACATACAAGAAGCGTTTGATACTAACTGGATTGCTCCCCTGGGGACAAATGTAGATAAATTTGAAGAAGAATTATGCGAGTACGTGGGTGTAAAACATGGACTGGCATTATCATCTGGCACGGCAGGAATTCATTTGGCATTGAAGTATTTTGATGTTGGCCCAGGAGATTACGTATTTTGTTCGGATTTAACTTTTGCCGGAAGTTGTAATCCAATTCTTTATCAATATGCAAACCCTGTGTTTATAGATTCAGAACCGGAAAGTTGGAATATGTCACCGATTGCTTTAGAGAAAGCATTTGAGTGGGCTAAAAAAGAAAATAAAATGCCTAAGGCAGTTATTATAGTAGATTTATATGGACAAAGTGCCGATTATGATTCGTTACTCCCGATTTGTGAACATTATAGAGTTCCTGTTATAGAAGATGCAGCTGAAGCGCTTGGCGCAACATATAAAGGTAAGAAATGTGGATCTTTTGGGCATATTGGCATTTTCTCTTTTAATGGCAACAAGATTATAACTACTTCAGGTGGTGGTATGGTTGTTTCCAATGACGAAGAGGCTATAAAGAAAATGCGTTTTTGGNNACTATGAGCATAAAGAAGTTGGTTATAACTATCGGATGTCCAACATTTGTGCAGGTATTGGGCGTGGGCAATTGGAGGTGCTGGATGAGCGTATTGAATCTAAAAAGAAAATTAGATTATTTTATGAAAAATCATTCAAAGGTATACCAGTAGAAATTATACCTATTCCTAATAATTGCGAGTCTAACTATTGGCTTACTGTGGTGACGATAGATGAACGATGTATAGTGAACCCTTCTGATGTTATTGGATTATTAGAAGAGGAGAACATTGAGTCAAGACCGGTTTGGAAACCAATGAGTCTTCAACCACTATTTAGTGAGTCTGGTTCGTTCTCTCATATCCAAGAGAAGCATGTGGGAACTGAATTCTTTAAAAAAGGAATTTGTTTACCTTCAGGAAGTGAATTGGGAGAATCACAACAATATTTGATAACAGAACTTATTTCAAGGCTTTTTAAAGAGAATTAACAAAGAAAGTAATGAAGATACCTTATGATACTTAGTTATTATAGATTTAGTTCGATTTAAGTCGGAGAAATACATCTAAATTCATATAGTTCAAGATCCAAGTTTTACAAGTATGATTGGGAAAGGGTTAGTATGAAGAAAGTCCTAATATGTTCAACTATATTAACAACTATAAAGGCTTTTCTGATCCCACACATTCGATTGTTGCAAGAAATGGGGTATACCGTTGATATAGCGGGGTATAAAAATACAGTTGATTTAGATGTGGAAGTTCAAAATGTTTATGATATTCCTTTTCAACGAAATCCATTTTCAAAATTAAATATTTTAGCAAGTCGTCAATTGAAAGAAATAGTTCAAAAAAATGACTATGATATTATACATTTCCACACACCTGTTGCTAGTGCATTTGGACGGTGGACAGTTAAAGATTTTAGAAAAAATGGAACTAAGGTGTTCTATACTGCGCACGGGTTTCACTTTTACAAGGGAGCACCAATAGTTAATTGGCTAGTATATTATCCAGTTGAAAAGTGGTTAGCAAAATATACGGATGTCCTTATTACCATAAATAATGAAGACTATATAAGAGCTAGGAAGTCATTTAAGGCCGGGAGTATCGAATATATCCCTGGTGTAGGACTTGATCTCCAAAAATTTAGTGCAGTGAACGTAGGAAAGCTTGAAAAACGTAGAGAGTTAGGACTAACTGAGGAAGCATTTGTTTTACTTTCGGTCGGAGAACTTAATGAAAATAAAAATCACGAAACGATTATTAAAGCTCTTCCAAAGTTAAACGTTTCGAATGTGATATATGTTATATGTGGTGTAGGTGAGAAGGAAGAATATCTAAAGAGATTATCTGCGCTACTTAATATTGCAGACAAAGTGAGATTTTTAGGGTTTAGAAATGATATAGCTGAAATTTGTAAAGCTTCAGATATTTTCGTGTTTCCTTCACATAGAGAGGGCTTAGGTCTTGCAGCGCTTGAAGCAATGGCTACGGGTTTGCCTTTGGTCACATCGAATGTACATGGGATAGTTGACTATTCAGTTGATGGTATAACAGGATTTAGTTGTAGTCCGAATGATATCGAGGGATATGTTGAAAAGATTGAAGAATTATCATTTGATTCAAAAATGAGAATAACGATGGGTTCTCATAATATGGAAGCTGTTAGTGTGTTTGATAAAAAAAGCGTCTTGTTGATTATGAAGAATATCTATAAGGCAATCACATAGATTGAATATTGAAAGAGAGGCCATGATGAAGGTAACAAGAGTATTACATGTTCTAGCTGGGTTAGGTAACGGAGGTACTGAAGCCTTTCTAATGAATTTATATCGCAGTATTGATAGAGAGAAGGTGCAATTTGATTTTTTGTTAAGAGATTCAAAAAATAACCAATATGAGGAAGAAATTTTGAGAATGGGAGGACGTATTTATTTAACTTCCGACTATCCAAGGCATGCTGTGAAAAATTTTTTTGAAGTCAACAAGTTTTTAAAGGAGCATAAGGAATATAAAATAGTTCATGTTCATGGAAATTCATTGATGTATATCACTCCTTTAATACTTGCGAAGAAACATAAAATCGCTAGTAGAATCATGCATAGTCATAATACCATGAGTAAGCAAAGAATCTATAAGTTATTTCATTTTTTCAATAGACATCTTATATCACGTTTTACTACTGATTTATTTGCTTGTTCAGAAGATGCAGGAAAATGGATGTTTGGTAATAAGCAGTTTACTGTGGTTAATAATGGAATAGACGTTATTAAATTCATATATAGTGAGGAAAAAAGNNAAATTAGTTGTTGGAAATATTGGTAGATTTGTAGAACAAAAAAATCATAGTTTTCTAATAGATATTTTTTATGAAGTGCTAAAGAAAAATGAAGATTCAGTATTAATGCTCGTGGGCTCAGGTGAACTAGAAGATTTTTTGAAAAAAAAAATACGAAAATTACAAATTGAAAATAAAGTTATTTTTACAGGAGTAAGAGATGATATTCCGGATTTACTACAAGCAATGGATATTTTTCTTTTTCCTTCATTATTTGAGGGACTAGGTATCGTATTAATAGAGGCTCAAGCTGCTAGTTTAAAGTGTATAACTTCTAAAAATGTTGTACCTAAAGAAACTAACATTTCAGAGTTAATAGAGTACGTTTCTTTAAATGAATCAGTAAAGATATGGGCTGATAAAGTTTTGGATGCCTCCACTAAGTATAATAGAGTTGAAATGAAAGATAAAGTTGAGAATATGGGATTTTCTATAGAACAAGTATCTAAGGGAATTCAGGAATTTTACGAAAAAGTTTGATGTTAACTTGAAGGGATAAATTAGATGAGAGTATTAGTATATGGAATGTCTGCCTCAATTATTGGAGGAATTGAAATATATCTAATGAATTTGTATAAGAACTTTGATCTAGATAAACTACAATTTGATTTTATTATCGAAGGGGAGAAAGCTAGATTNNAAAAATATTCTATATCACACCTAAAAAAGAAAGCTTTCTTAAAAATATAAGAGATCTCAACAAAATCTTAAAAATGAATAGAGAGACACATGAAGTTGTTTATTTAAATCATGTAAAGCTTCATTACAACATACCGTTTATTTTATCAGCTAAATATAAATATAAAATAGCAGTACATTCGCATTTAATCAAAACTAAAGATAGATTAATTTTTACATTAGCGCATTATATTAATAGAGTATTTGTGCGTAATAATAAATCTACAAGCTTGTTTGCTTGTTCAAATATGGCAGCTGAATGGTTATTTGGAGTGAAACCAGTTCTTAATGATAAAGTTAAGATAATTAATAATGCAATAAATGCTGAAAGTTTTACATTTAATAAGTCTATAAGAAATGACATTAGGAAAAATATGGGGTTAGAAAATAAGTTTGTTGTTGGAAATATTGGGCGATTATCATTACAGAAAAATCCTTTGTTTCTGTTGAAAATTTTTAATCAAATATACAAAAGAAATAAAGATGCTGTTCTCTTAATGGTAGGTGATGGAGAAATGAAGGCAGAAATAGAAAAAGAAATTCTGAAATTAGAATTGAAAGATAATGTGATTTTAACGGGGAATAGAAGCGATATTCAAGATTTACTCCAAGCAATGGATGTGTTTTTATTTCCATCTAATTACGAGGGTTTAGGAATAGTAATAATTGAAGCTCAAGCAGCTGGATTAAAATGTATAGTGTCAGCCGATGTTATTCCACAAGAGGTGAAAATTACTGATCTAGTTGAATTTGTAAGCTTAAAAGAAGCTCCGGAATATTGGGCGGAGAGAGTCTTATCAGTCGCTGACTCCTCTAGAAGAAATACTTACTTAGAAATTAAAAAAGCGGGTTATCATATAAATGATATAGCAATACAAATGCAAAATTTGTTTTTGAAAATGTAAGGTGACCAGAGGAGGAAGAAAATGAATATCGCATTTATTACCCCGGGTATTTTGCCGTTACCTCCTGTGGATGGAGGGGCAGTAGAAAACCTAATACAAATGTTTATTGATGAGAATGAGGTAACAGGTGAACATAATATTACAGTTTATAGTATTGAATCTGATAAGGCAAAATTAGCAGCTAACAAATATAATTACTGTGAGTATAAATATACAGATCTTTCTGGAATTGTTAATAGAACTACAATTGCATATCGATATATAATAAATCGATTTCTGCCTATTTATATCGGTAATGGCTATATATCTAAAGTGAAAAGAATGTTGGAAATCGAGAAACCCAATTTTGATATTGTAATAGTTGAGAATAAACCTCAATATGGGCTTGTGTTATCTGAATTGTTCCCAAACAATATGGTTTTACATCTACATAACGATTGGTTAAATTCAAATACAAAATTTGCTAAGCAAACGTTGAATTCATTTCATGCAGTATTCACAATAAGTAATTTTATTAATAGTTCAGTTAGAACGATTTATGAATCAAAAAAAATACAAACTCTCTATAATGGAATTGATTTGGAAAAGTTTAATCCTATTTTATATAACCAAAGTAATATTAGAAAGAAATATGGATTATCGGATGATGATGTAATTATTTTGTATTCAGGAAGATTGGTCCCAGAAAAAGGAATAAAGGAATTGTTAGAAGCTTTTTGTTTAGTAACTGATCATTCAAATGCTAAATTAGTGATAGTAGGGAGCTCGTTTTATAGTAATAAATCCAACGATAAATTTTCTGTTGATTTGAAGAAAAAAGTAAATGGAAATATTATTTTCACTGGTTTTATTGAGTATGAACAAATGCCAGAAGTCTATTCTATTGCTGATATAGGTGTCATACCTTCAATTTGGGAGGAACCATTTGCTTTAACTGTTATTGAACAAATGGCTATGCAAACCCCTGTAATAATTTCAGATTCTGGTGGGATGATCGAATTGGTGGATAATAAATCTGCATATATTGTAAAAAGAGGGGATAGTTTTATAAAACAATTGAAAGAGAGTATTGTCAGATTAATTGAGGAAAAAGATATAAGAAAATCAATGGGGGAGAATGCGCGTATAAAAGCTAAAGAATTTAGCAAAAAGAAATATTCTATAGATTTTAATTTTTTGCTGTATAAAGCAAATGAAGAGTTGAGGAATAAGAAATGACAATAATTGATAACAACATAAAATCACCTCTTCTGAGGCTTTCTATGATATTTTTGACATTTAATATTTTCTTTGGATATATAGCATTAATACAAAGTGATATTACTTTTTTATTTATAGGATTCATTTTTTTGCTAATCTGGAATTTATCAGCAAGCAGAACATTTTTTAAGTTGAGTACTAATAATTTTTTGTGGTTTATATGTGCAATCACCTTTTGTGTTTCATCTTTTTATGCTGTTGATATATTTAAATCATTAAAATTTAGTGCGATTTTTAGCTTAGTTATAATAATGAAAATCATATTAGAGAATTCTATTCAGTGGATAAAATATTATAAGAANNACTACAATATTATACTTATTATTTCCTGATTTGATAAGGAACCTTTGTGAGCGTATACTTACTAGCTCAAATTTAGCAGTTAATAATAGTCTTATAGCACAAAATTCAAATCCTGGAATTACAGGACAAACTGCAACTAATGCAATGTTTATTACATATTGTGTGGCGATCTTATTTTGTATGTTTATAGTGTCTGGTTCGACCCTAAATAAAAGTAAAATACTAAACTTAATCTACTTGAGTATAAGTGTATTAGCTTTGTTTTTAACTCAAAAAAGGGGTTTATTAATAGCAAATATTGTTGCAGTGACTATGCTGTTATTCTTATTTATGAATGCTAAAAGTGTTAAATTCAAGAAATATGGAATTCGTATTTTAATTGTTGTGATAATTGGTAGTATTATTTTACTTCAAAGTCCAATAGCTCATGGAGTTATAGACAAATTCTATGTAACTTTACAGCAAGGAGATCTACTTACAGGACGTACTTATATAATTAATGAGGCAACTAGATATTTTTCTATGAACCCTGTGTTTGGTGTTGGTGTCTGGTCAATAGACTCTTATATTGGTAGTGGTGTCCATAATATTTATATACAACTATTAGCTGAAAATGGAATAGTAGGTTTTACCGTATTTATGTTTGCATTTGGTCACACTTTAATAAGTACTTTAAGATTTCTAAGATCAGAGTTAAATAACAAAAGATTGAGTGTAGAAAAATTAAGTGTTCTTATACTGTCTTTATATTTCCAAATAATATTTTTAATTTCAGGAACAACTGATAATACACTTTATGATTTTAGATCATTAGTACCATATATAATATCTAGTGCACTTGTATTTTCGATAAAGAATAATAATGTATCTCAAGCTACGAATAATTTGTAGTGTTTTACTTTTAAAACTATTACATAACGAAAAAAGTTGGTTTGTCATAGGAGGGGAGAATTATCCCGAAAGTAAGTATCATATTACCTGTTTATAATGTTGAAAAATATTTAGACAGATGCATAGCAAGTATTAGAGAACAATCTTTAAAAGACATACAAATTATATTAGTTAATGATGGTTCAACGGATAGGAGTTTATCTATCTGTGAAAAATATGCTAAAGATGATGAGCGAATCATTGTTATTAACAAACCCAATGGAGGGGTCTCTTCTGCTAGAAATGCAGGAATTAAATATGCAGAGGGAGAATATGTGAGTTTTGTTGATCCAGATGATTGGATAGAGTCTGATATGTATCGAAGTATGTACAATCAAATAAAGGAAAGTCAGGCTGAGGTATGTTTATGTAATTATGTAATGGAAAATGAAAATGATAGTAAACTGATTAATTTAGAATTCGATAAAGAATTGTTGCAACAGGACGATATTAATGATTTAATTCTAAACTTAATTGCACCTTCGAGTATTAATAGTGGTGTGCAATATCTGATGGGAAATGTATGGAGATTACTCATAAATAAAGAATTCTTAAATGAAAAATTAATTTTCTTCCCTGAGGACATACCTTTTATGGAAGATTTAGTTTTTTGTATTGGAATCTTTTCTAAAAGTAGTACGGTATGCATTAATAATAATTATTTTTATCATTATTGTATTCGGACTGAATCAGCATCTAAACTATATAGAGAAAATTTAGCAGAATTGCAATTAAGGATTTTTACTCAAATAGAAACTTTGTTGAATACAGAAAATATTTATTCCAGTGCTAAAATACGACTAAACCTGCGGTATGTTGATATGTGTATCAGCGCAATTTCTAATGAAGTACATAGTAAGAAGAACCTTATAGAGAAAATAAAAAAAATTGATAAGTTATGTAAAAATGAAAAACTGGAATATATAATTACTCATCTCAATACCAAGGGTTATACCTCAAGAAAAAAAGTGGTTCTAAATTTAATTAGAAATAAGCGTTCGATATCCGTCTATACGTACTACCATCTTCTTCATCTATTTATGATATTTAAACATTAATTAAAGCCAATATATCAAAAAGCATTGTATGAACAATATAGACTTTGGGGGAATAAAATTTTGGTTAATAACGTAGGTATAGTTACAATTTGTGATTATCAAAACTATGGAAATAGACTTCAAAATTATGCTGCTCAGGAAGTTATGAAATCCTTAGGATGTCAAGTTAATACTATAGTGAATGTTCAAAAAATAGGAGATCAAAATAAAGGTAATAAAAATTTCGGGGAACTATCTTTAATATGGATGAATATAAAGAATAAACTTTGGTATGAAATGAATAAAGCAAAAATTATTAAAAGTCGTAATGAAAGAATCAAAGCTTTCGAAAATTTCACAAACGAACATATTATTGAAACCAATTTTACACTAAAAGATACAGACTTTAACCATGCTCAGCTGAACAAATATGATTATTTTCTTGTTGGTAGTGATCAAGTGTGGAATCCGAATTACAGATATGGATCACCTATTGATTTTCTGAGATTTGCTCCAAAAGAAAAAAGAATAGCATATGCACCTAGTTTTGGAGTATCTTCAATTTCGGATGAATATGTAGAAATTTATAAAAAATGGATATTGGAAATGGAAAGTTTATCTGTCAGGGAAGAAGCTGGAGCCAAAATTATTAAAGATTTGACTGGAAGGAGCGCCGTTGTTCTTGTAGATCCAACTTTAATGCTATCAAAAGAAAAATGGCTCTCATTATCTAAAAAAGCAAAAAATAAACCTTCGAAAAAATATTTATTAACATATTTTCTAGGAGTGAAAACTAAAGAACTTAAGAAAATAATAAAGAAAATTGCATTAGAGAATGATTTGGAAGTAGTTAATCTAGCTGATATAGAGGATCTGAAAACATATTCTGCTGATCCTGCTGAATTTATAGATTACATTAATTCTTCAAGTGTATTTTTAACGGATTCTTTTCATGGTGCTGTGTTCTCTATATTACTTGAAAAGCCGTTTATTGTTTTTAATAGAAATGGAAACATACCTTCAATGAATTCCAGAATAGATATGCTACTTTCAACGTTTAAACTACTTTCAAGAAAATGGGAGGGGATTAACAAAAATGTAGATATTTTTAATGTTAATTTTCAACATATTCCTTCAATATTAGAGTTTGAACGTAAAAAAGCTCTTAATTACTTAAGAAAAGCTCTACGTATAGAGGATATAATCCTTCATGAAGATTAATCAATTAAAAGCTGGGGCAATTATTTCATATCTATCAATGGGTATTGGTTATATTGTTTCAATAATATATACTCCCATCATGCTTCGGCTTCTCGGCCAAAGTGAGTATGGTCTCTACAATTTAGTAGGTTCGGTTGTGAGTTATTTAGGACTTTTAAGTTTTGGCTTTGGTAGTGCATATATGAGATTTTACTCGCGATATAAAGTTATAAATGATCAAGATAATATTGCCAAATTAAACGGAATGTTTTTTATTGTCTTCTCTGTTATATCTTTTATTTCTACTATAGCAGGAGCTGCATTAGTTTTTAATATTGATTATTTGTTAGGTGAAAACCTTACTTCAAATGAAATATCTACAGCTAAAGTCTTAGTTTCTATAATGGTATTTAATATCGTAATATCATTTTTAACGAGCATATTCAATTCCTATATCACTGCTAATGAGAGTTATGTATTTCAAAAATTAATACAGATGGTTAAAGTTCTAGTAAGTCCATTTATAATGTTACCAATCTTATTAATGGGATATAGATCTATAGGAATGGTAGTCGCTACAACGATCCTTTCCATTATTGTAGAGATTTTTAATGGAATTTATTGTTTCAAAAAATTGAATATAAAATTTAGTTTTCATAAGTTTGATTTTTCATTAATGAAAGAGATGACCGTATTTTCTTCGTTTATTGCTATGAACATGATTATTGATCAAATCAATTGGAATGTAGATAAATTTATTCTAGGTAGGATTAAAGGAACTGTAGCCGTAGCTGTGTACGGCATAGCTGCACAGTTAAATACTTATTATCTATCACTATCAACTTCTATATCCAATGTATTTATACCACGTGTGAATAGAATGATAGCGACAGATCCTAACGACAATAAAGAACTGACAACATTATTTATTAAAGTTGGAAGAGTACAGTTTATGGTGTTATCACTGATTGTTTCGGGATTGATATTTTTTGGTCAACCATTTATTAATATGTGGGCAGGAAAAGAATATAGTGATGCATATTATATAGTTCTGTTGCTTATAGTCCCTGTGACCATTCCCTTAATACAAAATTTAGGAATTGAAATTCAAAGGGCAAAAAACATGCATAAATTTCGTTCTTGGGTATATCTTTTCATTGCAATTTTAAATGTAATATTAAGTATACCTCTTAGCAAGTTATATGGTGGTATTGGGAGTGCACTGGGAACTGCAGTTTCTTTGATTATTGGAAATGGCTTGATAATGAATTGGTACTATCATTATAGAGTAGGCTTAAATATGAAATCATTTTGGGCTCAGATAGTAAGACTTGCAATGTCTCTAATACCTCCCTTAATTAGTGGTTTTATCATTTTTTTGTTTATTGATTTATATAATATCTCATTGTTTCTGTTGTATGGTTCAGTATATGTGATAATATTTATCGCTTCAGTGTGGTTTTTAGGGATGAATAAATACGAGAAAAATCTGATTACATATCCTGTAATGAAAACACTAAAAAAAATGCGATTAGTAAGAGAATAGAAATATTACATTTAATGTCGAATGGTATTTACAGTTTATATGACATTTATTATTTCATCTTCATGAACGGGAGAAGATTAAGAATTTCTTTACTTATATTGTTGGTGACATTTAGAAAGAGGAGTTGGAGAGAATGCTTATTGCTGTTGCGAAAAAATATGTTCCTAATTCATTATATGAATTTTTAAAAGAAATTTATATAAAAGCAAGGATACCTTCTTGGATAGAAAAATATAAATTAATAAAAAATTATAGTTACGATTATAAAAAATATTCAAGTTATGCAGCACCGTTTCAAAAAAATATATCTAAAGAGAGTCATGAAGCAGATATTATTTTTTTATATCATAAAATTGAAAAAGGACTTTCTTTGAAAAACATTAAGGTAGGGTTTGGGAAAGGTAACATTACGGAATTATTATTATCTATAGAAAGTTATCTGCGGAAATATGAATGGAGTGATGTATGTCAAGTTGCACTTAATAGCTTAAATGCATATTACTCTTTTAATAAAGAAAATGGGTTAGATGATAATCATTTATTTGAAAAAATCAGGTATTATGAAAGCGGGAATTTTGGATATAACAAAGATATTCATGTTGGTGGTATTAAAGAAATAACTAAATCAGATATTATTAATTCTTCTTCAATAAATTTTAAGGAATTTGCATTTTCGAGATATAGCATTCGAAATTTTGATTCAACGGAATTAAGTTTGGAACTAATAAAAGAAGCAACTAATATTGCTCAAAAAACCCCATCCGTTTGTAATAGACAAACTACTAGAGTACACGTTTATAGTAGTGAAAAGATCAAGTCAGAGATTTTAAAGCATCAGAATGGAAATACAGGTTTTGGTGAAAATGCAAGCAAAATTATCATTGTTACAAATAACTTAGAATGTTTTAAAGGAGCAAATGAACGGAATCAGTGTTTTATAGATGGTGGTATGTATGCAATGTCTTTAATTTATGCGCTACATTCATTAGGTGTAGGGACTTGTGCGCTAAATTTAGCGGTAGGTGGATATCAAGATAAGATGCTTAGAGAAATAGCAAAAATTGATGATTCTGAAGCCATGATAATGATGATTGCAGTAGGAAGCATACCTGAGAAATTACATGTAGCTGCTTCTTATAGACGTGAAGTTGAAAGTGTTTTGAAGATAAATTAACGGTATTTTTAGTGATTTGGGATGTTTCAAAGTAATAAATAAACGAACACTTTTTTGATTTAAGATTGCTCTAATTTTCAGTTACCCAGTGTGGATTCGTGTAGGGATTTTCGAGTAGAAACTTTAATATATCCTTATATTCTGATTTTTGAACATATGTATGAAATTATCTCAGATACTCACAGACAACAAAAGTTAAATTATAATAATTAATCACAAAATAACCCATCCTAACCGTAGCGAACCTACGGTTTTTTATTTATAATAATTATTATCTGGATTTCATAAAGCGTTCAAAAAATCTGTAAAAAGTCGTATTTTCGTGTGATATACTTAACACAGTGTTTTGAGATGTTGTGAAAGTGAATATTATGTAAATTATTCTTTAATATAACTGTACTACAGTAATGAATAGAGACTAGGATGGTGAACTATCGATGCACATCGTCGTCGTTGGCCTGAATTATCGTACGGCTCCCGTGGAGGTTAGGGAACAGTTTGCTTTTGCGGAGAGTGATCTTCCGGCAGCGCTCCATCAACTGATGAAGACGAAGGGTGTGCTGGAAGGGGTCGTAGTAGCCACCTGCAACCGTACGGAAATTTATGTGGTCATGGAGCGCCTTCATATGGGTGGTTATTTCATCCGCGGATTTATGGAGCAGTGGTTTGGAGTGAAAAACGAGCAATTTGCACAGCATATGTATATATATGAAGACGAGCAGGCGATTGCGCATTTGTTCCGCGTGACCTGCGGTCTGGATTCTATGGTGATTGGCGAGACGCAGATCCTGGGACAGGTGCGGAGTTCTTTTCTCACGGCTCAGGGTGAGGGTGTGACTGGAACTTGGTTCAATCGGCTATTTAAACAAGCGGTGACGCTGGGCAAAAGAGCACATAGTGAAACGTCAATCGGCGAAAGCGCAGTATCTGTCAGTTATGCGGCAGTGGAGCTGGGCAAGCGTATTTTTGGCATGTTCACTGGTAAAAGAGTGCTGATTCTCGGCGCCGGCAAAATGAGCGAGCTCACCGTAAAGCATCTATATAGTAGTGGTGCGGCTGAGGTGATTGTCGCTAACCGTACGCTGTCGCGTGCGATTGAACTGGCCAGTAAGTTCTCAGGTAAGCCGAGTACGATAGAAGATGCGCTAAAAAATCTGAATGAGGTAGATATCGTGATCAGCTCGACGGGAGCTGACGGGTATGTACTTACGGCAGATCAGGTAGCTCATGCTATGAAGCGCCGCCCTTCGCGGCCGCTTTTTATGATTGACATTGCTGTACCGCGTGATATTGATCCTGCTGCGGCTGATGTGCCAGATGTTTTTTTGTATGATATTGACGATCTGGAGGGCATTGTGGAGAACAACCTGGAAATGCGCCGGAGTGAAGCTGCGAAGATTGAAGTGATGATCGGTGAGGAAATGGATGAGTTCCAACTGTGGCTTAAGACGCTTGGCGTGAGACCGGTGATCCGGGCGCTTCAGGATAAGTCGAATGCGATTCATGAGGAAACGATGGAGAGTCTGTTTAATAAGCTGCCTGAGCTGGACGAGCATCAGCGCAAGGTGATCCGTCGTTTGACCAAAAGTATTGTGAACCAGATGATGCATGATCCAATCAATGTAATTAAAGAGATGTCCGGTGGCAAGCAGGGGAATGAAGCCCTTGATTATTTCTCCAAAATCTTTGCGCTACAGGAACAGCTCGAATCCAATTCAGATGGCGGAGATTCCGCCCCGGTTAAGCAGTCTAGTTCCACAGAACGTACTGCCGGTAGCGGCGATTTTTCTGTGCCTAAGACGGTGCTTGCTCCGGCAGGTCTGTTGGGTAGGTGAGTGATATGCAACTGCTGAACGGAATATATGACGCCGCTCTGCTGCTATATGCCCTGAGCCTGCTGTTTGTTTTCTCGGATTGCCTTCATCGCAACCCGAGTGGGAAGCGGCTAGGCACGGGGCTTCTTGTTGTTGTGGGTCTTTTGCAAGCTGCGGGACTCGGGATTCGTTTCTCTCAGGAGCAGGGACTCCCCATTTTTACACCTTATGATTTCTTGTTTTGGTTTGCTTTCAGTATTGTACTGACTTCGCTTGCAGTCGCTTTCACGCGTGGAGGCGAGTTTACGATTCTGCTGCTTAGTATGGCTGGATTCAGTGTTTTTCTGCTTAATCGGGTGTGGCTAACGGCGGGGGGGCATACGCTTGAGACTTGG
The DNA here is from genome assembly GCA_002438345.1 of Paenibacillus sp. UBA6285. Classification (GTDB taxonomy): domain Bacteria; phylum Bacillota; class Bacilli; order Paenibacillales; family Paenibacillaceae; genus Paenibacillus_AQ. The sequence goes on along the minus strand of DJUJ01000004.1, from coordinate 24,354 downwards.
AGTGCGGTGTATGGCTGGCTGACGATGCATGTGATTATGGCCAACTTGAGTTTTGCTGCACTGACACTCGGGGCGGTTTTTGCAATATTGTATTTGTTCCTGCACACCAGACTCAAAAGCAAGAAATGGAATGACCGAATTCGTCGTTTGCCGAGCTTAGAGACTACGGATAAGTATTCTTACACCGCTATCCTGGTGGGTACTCCNNCTGGTTGTGGCTGGCTTATCCATTGTATCTGAGGGGCGGACGCTATTATTTCAGGATTTAAAAGTGTTAACGACACTAATTGGTCTCGGAATTTACATATTTTATATTATCTTTAAGAAATCCGGGCGGAAAAGTGGAGTAAGTATGGCTCGCTGGGCGATTTTAGGATATGCTTTTACTATCTTGAATTTTTTGTTGAATTCTTGGTCTGGTTTTCACGGTTGGAGTGGGGAGTGAAGGGCATGACGCGTTATTTACCCATAATGCTGAATTGTGAAGGGCAACAGGTTGTGGTTATTGGCGGTGGTATCGTGGCTGAACGGAAGGTGAGTGGGCTGCTGGAAGCAGGAGCGGTGGTTATGGTGATTAGCCCCTCTTTGACAGATACGCTTGCCTCTCTAGCCGAAAAGGGTCTCATGACCTGGTGTGACCGCCTTTATGCTCCCGGAGATCTCCGCGGAGCCTTTCTCGTATATGCAGCCACTAACGATAGAACGGTTAATGAAGAGGTTGCGCAGGAGTCTAGGAGACTTGGCATTCATGTGAACGTGGCTAGCCATGCGGAAGCGGGGAGCTTTATCACGCCCGGAGTTGTACGGAGGGGTCGTTTGACGGTAGCTGTATCTACTTCGGGTGCTGGCCCGCTTGCGGCTGCGAAGATTAAAAGTGTGCTTGAAGTGGCGCTGGATGAGGCGTATGAGCCTTATTTGGATTTTGTACATACCATGCGAACCCGGATTAAGGAAAAAGAGCCTTCTGCTGATGTTCGTGGAAGGCTTTTGCGGAAGCTTGGGGCGCTGGATGTGTTGAATGAGATGAGAAATGGTAGCTTTATAGCGTGGAGCCCGGAGGATATGGACGCTTGGATTGCTGATCATCGGGCGGAGTAAGAGTGCGCGTAGACACTGTGAAAATTAGAAAATTGGGTTAGATTAATGATATGAAGTGAAAACCGGGTTACTGGCTGGAATAGTTGGCATAGCGGTATGAGTACGGATGGCTTGGGCTGAAGTGGCTGGAATGGTCGAATGAACGGTATAAGTACCGTTGAATTGGGCTGAAGCGGCTGAAATGGTCGAAAGAGCGGTATAAGTACCGTTGAATTGGGCTGAAGTAGCTGGAATGGTTGAATGAACGGTATAAGTACCGTTGAATTTATCAGAAACGACCAAAGTAGCAAAAAGAGAGGCGAAAATGCCCTTGAAATGAGCTAAAGTCGCCGAAGGAGCTAAATGAAAGGCATAAATGCCTTTGAATAGTGCAGAGTAACTTTTGGTTAGTTTGGATTACTATATACGTTCTACGGTGAAGAGTAAGCGGCAGACGTTATCAGGAGGAATGGACAATGCGTAAGATAATAGTGGGGAGTAGACAGAGCGCGCTTGCATTGACGCAAACAGGGCATGTGATTGCTGATCTGGAGCGATTGAGCGAGGAGCATGGGTTTGGATTCACTTTTGAGGTGAAAAAGATTATTACCAAAGGGGACCGCATCCTAGATGTCACCTTATCCAAGGTAGGCGGCAAAGGGCTGTTCGTTAAGGAAATCGAGCAGGCCATGCTGGAAAAAGAAATCGACATGGCGGTGCACAGCATGAAGGATATGCCCTCCGAGCTACCGGAGGGGCTGATCAATGGTGCTGTGCCGAAGCGCGTCGATCCGCGCGATGCTCTGATCTCTAACGGAGGCGTCTCGCTGGACGAGCTGCCTCCGGGCGCACGCGTAGGCACAAGCAGCCTACGCCGTTCCAGCCAGCTAGCGGCGCTGCGGCCTGATCTGGTCATTGAGCCCGTGCGCGGCAACATTGACTCGCGGCTGCGCAAGCTGGAGAGCGGCGAGTACGACGCGATCCTGCTGGCGGCAGCGGGGCTGTCGCGCATGGGCTGGCAGGATCGCGTGAGCGCCTACCTGCCGCCGGAAGTTTGCCTGCCCGCTGTGGGGCAGGGCGCACTCGGCATAGAGTGCCGCGCAGATGACGCTGACCTGCGGAAGCTGCTGGCGTTATACAACGACGCTGATACGGCGCTAACGGTAGCGGCGGAGCGCACGTTCCTTGGCGCGCTTAACGGCGGCTGCCAAGTGCCGATTGGCGCTTACGCGGTGCTTGACGCAGATGCTGCTACCTCTGGAGCCGAGCACAAAATGATCTCCTTAACCGGAATGGTGGGAACACCTGACGGTTCAATGATTTTGAAAGAAACTTGCACTGGGGTAGACCCGGTACAGCTTGGCGAAGAAGTCGCTAAGAAGCTGATCGCAAGAGGCGCGGAGAAGATACTGTCAGACGTTAGGGGATGAGGGGATTGACGGGGAAGGTTTATTTGGTAGGTGCAGGTCCCGGGGACGCAAAGCTGATTACTGTAAAAGGTCTCGAGTGTATCCGAAAAAGCGACGTGCTGGTGTACGATCGGCTGGCAAGTCCTAGATTGCTGAAATGCATGAAGCCCGGCGGCGAGAAGATTTATGTAGGCAAGCTGCCGGATCGCCATACGATGAAGCAGGAAGAGATTAATCAATTGTTAGTTGATCTAGCTTTACAGGGGAAAACAGTGGTGCGGCTTAAGGGTGGGGACCCTACGATTTTTGGCCGAGTGGGTGAAGAAGCGGAACTGCTGCGCAAAAATGGGATCTATTATGAAATCGTACCGGGCATCACGTCGGCGATCAGTGTACCAGCTTATGCGGGTATACCTGTCACGCACCGCGATCATGCTTCTTCCTTGTCGATTATCACCGGACACGAAAGTCCGGATAAACTGGATCATTCCATTCATTGGGATAAAGTAACGAACGCCACAGGGACGTTAGTGTTCCTGATGGGTGTAGCGAAAATAGGTTATATCAGCGCACAGCTGATTAAGCACGGACGTCCGCCAGAAACACCAGTGGCGCTTGTGCGCTGGGGCACCCGCGCAGATCAGGAGACGCTGACGGGAACCCTCGCCGATATAGAGGCGAAGGTGAAGGCGGCAGATTTTCAGCCGCCGGCTGTGATCGTCGTCGGCGACGTGGTGCTGCAGCGAGAGCAGCTCAAGTGGGTTGAAGCGATGCCGTTATTCGGCAAACGCATCGTGGTGACACGGGCTCGCAGCCAAGCAAGCGAGCTGGTGGATATTATTGAGGAACTCGGCGGGGAACCCTACGAGTTTCCGGTGATCGAGACGATCATGCCGGAAGGCGCAGAGAAGAAGGCGAAGATTGCAGCGGCGCTTGGCGCGCTGGAATCGTACGACTGGGTATTCTTCACTAGCGCGAACGGCGTGGAGTTTTTTTGGCGCCACTTGGCGGAGCTGGGGGCGGATGTTAGGGGGCTTCACCGCGCAAAGATTGCAGCGGTGGGGCCGGGCACGGCAGCCGCGCTGGCGCAGCGCGGGGTGATCGCTGAGGAACTTCCGGCGAAGTTTCAGGCGGAAGGACTGATTGAGACTTTCGGTCCCCGGCTGCTGCCGGGGCAGAACGTGTTGTTGCCGCGCGGCGATCTGGCGCGCGACTGGCTGCCGGACAAGCTGAGAGAGCTTGGCCTCCAAGTGACAGACGTCGATACCTATGAGACGGTAGTGACTGGCGAGGATGATGACGAGCTGTTGAAGCTGCTTGAGGAGGGGCGCGTTCACGCGGTGACCTTTACCAGTTCTTCGACAGTACGGAATTTCATGCACATCCTGAAACGGATGGGACTCGAAGATCCACTTCCGCTACTGGCAAACGTAAAAATAGCCTGCATCGGGCCATTAACCGAGCAGACTGCCTTGGAGGCGGGGCTGACTCCGGGACTGCTTTCTGAAGAAGCGACTATTAATAGTCTGGTGCAGGAACTCTGCCGCTGGAATGCGGAGACTCAGCTTCAAAAGAGCTTGAATTGACACTTGAACAATATCGCTCGTATTTGCATCTACACTCGAAAGTGTCACACCGCTATTTTAAGTAACATTTAAGTTGGACTCCGTGCATAGTTACTGTTGGAGCTCAGAGTATAATGACGGCTGGTTGTAAACTAACTGGTGCAAGTATAGTTTCCGTTTTGGTATGAGATCTGCTTGA